>NZ_JAQCZB010000001.1:0-403528 GCF_027682785.1 Coprococcus sp. AF51-11b1
AGACTGTATAAGCAATTTTATATTGCAATGACTAGAAAAATATTTAGGAGAAGATAGATATAAACAGTAAGTCAAACACACAAACTATGGAGTCTTTAGTCGGTTTAATAAAATTTTAGATAGAAAATAAATCATTCAATGTCATTTAGATAAGGTTTTTTATGACAAAAAGACAGATTGCATATCTGCCTCATAATGCAGTATAATAGTAACGAGATTTATGTAACCCGATACATGAAATCCCTATTTCTCTTTGGACTGAGGTGGATAGGATATTTTCGATTGTACCTGACAGGTGTCAGATACTTTTGTATGAGAAGCATGGTCTCTGTTTCATCACCGCCGTGTTTGAGATATGCCCTGCATATGTTTACTGCATTTGAAACGGATTTACTCTGCATCTGGAGCATAAACTGAATATACTCGCGGAAAGAAAGTTTGCGGTTCCTGGTAAAATCACTTTCCGGATTACGGCAGAACATGGAGTGAATTTCATCGAGTTCTGTGATGCAGTTGTCGAGTGTGGATTTTAAATTAGATAAGAAAAAATCAGCCATAATGAGCCTCCTTGAAATATGTTTATAATCAAGGCTTGCGCAACATATATTGGCTTACTTGTCAACTGTTTTTTGTAATATTTTTAAAGTTTTTAGGCATAAAAACAGTGGCTTTCTATGACAGAAAACCACTAAAATGATGCTTAACTGAATGGCATTGCTTTATAATCACTTTGAAAATGGTTGTTTTATGGCGGATAGTCAGACAGTTTTGGATATAAGAGATGATCTTGGAGCAACAATGAATGAATGCAGGGAAGTGACCGAAAAGTACCGCACAGGACGGAGTGCATATTTACGGATCGGACAGTTGTTTATGAGATTGTTTGCAGGACTATTATAGCAGAAAGAAGAGGTGTTCGATATGTGTACAGCAGCAACTTACAAAACAAAAGATTTTTATATGGGTAGAACGCTTGATTATGAATTTTCCTATGGGGAACAGATTACGATAACGCCAAGAAATTACGAATTTGATTTCCGGTTTGCCGGGAAGATAAAAAGCCATTATGCTTTGATCGGAATGGCATTTGTTGCAGGAGGTTATCCGCTTTATTATGATGCTGTTAATGAAAAAGGCCTTGGAATGGCAGGTCTTAATTTTGTCGGCAATGCGGCATATGAAGAGGCTTTGCCGGAAGATGAAACAGAAGTCAGCCAGGTGGCACAGTTCGAGTTCATCCCATGGATCCTTACACAGTGTGCTACTGTAGCAGAGGCGAGAGAGAAGCTGGTAGCAATGAGACTGACAGGCACAGCATTCAGTGAACAGCTGCCGACAGCACAGCTTCACTGGATCATTGCAGACAAAGACGCCTGTATCGTTGTTGAGTCTATGAAGGATGGGCTGCATGTATATGATAATCCGGTAGGAGTGCTTACCAATAATCCATCATTCCTGGGTCAGATGTTTGCACTGAATAATTATGCCGGAGTATCCAGAAAACAGCCGGAGAGTACTTTTGCAGGAGTATTACAGCTTGATGCATATAGCAGAGGAATGGGTGGAATGGGAATACCTGGAGATCTTTCCAGCCAGTCAAGATTTGTGAAAGTTGCCTTTACAAAATTAAATTCGATCTCCGGTGAAGAAGAGGGTGAGAGTGTAAGCCAGTTCTTCCATATCTTAGGATCTGTAGATCAGCAGCGTGGATGTTGTGAGGTGACAGAAGGCAAATATGAGATCACGATATACACGTCCTGTTGTAATACAGCAAAAGGTATTTATTATTATACGACTTATGATAATCATCAGATCACAGCGGTTGACATGCATGCGGAAAATCTGGATTCAGATCAGCTGATCTGTTATCCGCTTCTGTCCAAGGGCGAAGTCAGATGGCAGAATAAATAATACGAAAATGCACGGAGAAAGCATATCGCAGAACAACAGGAGGAAAGACCATGAAAGAAGTTAAAACACCGAAAAAACCACTGGCATATTATTATGGGATTGTGTTAATAGTGCTGATCGTATTTAATCTGGTTGTCACACCAATCCTTATGGAGCATCAGGTAAAGGAAACGGATTATGGAACTTTTATGAGCATGATCGAGAAGAAGAATATCGGTGAAGTAGAAGTTAAGGACAATCAGATCATCTTTACAGATAAAGATCAAAAAAATATTTATAAAACAGGTCTGATGAACGATCCGAACCTGACGGACAGGCTATATGAATGTGGAGCAGTATTCGCAAAAGATATCGATAAGCAGATGTCACCGATCATCAGCTTCCTGCTGACCGGGGTTTTGCCATTGATCCTTTTTATCGCACTGGGAAATTATATGGCGAAGAAACTGATGGAGCATGCCGGAGGAAAAAATTCGATGGCTTTTGGAATGGGAAAAAGCAATGCGAAGATTTATGTGCAATCCAGTGAGGGAATCCGTTTTTCAGACGTTGCAGGAGAAGATGAGGCGAAAGAAAACCTTTCAGAGATCGTTGATTATCTTCACAATCCGAAGAAGTATACCGATGTAGGTGCGTCTATGCCAAAAGGTGTCCTTCTTGTAGGACCTCCGGGAACTGGTAAAACAATGCTTGCAAAAGCAGTTGCGGGTGAATCAAATGTACCATTTTTCTCAATGTCCGGATCAGAATTCGTAGAGATGTTTGTCGGTATGGGAGCTTCCAAGGTTCGAGATCTTTTCAGACAGGCAAAGGAAAAGGCACCATGTATCGTGTTTATTGATGAAATTGATGCCATTGGTAAAAAGCGTGACGGACAAATGGGCGGAAATGATGAGAGGGAGCAGACCTTAAATCAGCTTCTTACAGAGATGGATGGATTTGAAGGAAATAATGGTGTCATCATTCTTGCTGCAACGAACCGTCCGGAGTCGTTAGATCCGGCACTTACACGTCCGGGACGTTTTGACAGGCGTGTGCCGGTTGAACTGCCGGATCTTGCAGGACGTGAAGCAATTTTAAAGGTTCATGCAAAGAAGATAAAAGCATCTGATGATGTTGACCTGCATACGATTGCACGTATGGCATCCGGTGCATCCGGTGCGGAGCTTGCCAATATTATAAATGAAGCAGCATTACGTGCTGTCCGTAGTGGAAGGACCGTTGTAAATGAATCTGATCTCGAAGAAAGTATAGAAGTGGTTATTGCAGGATATCAGAAGAAGAATGCGGTTCTTTCAGATCAGGAGAAGAAGGTTGTTGCATATCATGAGATAGGACACGCTCTGGTAGCTGCATTGCAGAGTCATTCAGCACCGGTCCAGAAGATTACGATCATCCCGCGTACCTCAGGTGCACTCGGCTACACTATGCAGGTTGAGCAGGGTGATAAATATCTGATGACGAAAAAAGAACTTGAGAATAAGATTGTTACATTTACAGGCGGACGTGCGGCAGAGGAGATCGTATTTGGTGAGATCACGACAGGAGCCTCCAATGATATCGAACAGGCAACAAAAATTGCAAGAGCGATGATCACCCGCTACGGCATGACAGATGAATTCGACATGGTGGCAATGGAAACCGTGACCAACCAGTATCTTGGCGGCGATACGTCTCTTTCCTGTTCCACAGATACCCAGAAGGAAATTGATGAAAAAGTCGTGCAGCTCGTAAAAGCAGAGCATGAAAAAGCAAGAAAAATCCTTTCCGAAAACAGGGAAAAACTGGACGAACTGGCTATGTACCTGTATGAGAAGGAAACAATTACAGGTGACGAATTTATGGATATTTTAGACAGAAAATAATGTAGTTAATTAGATAATCAATGTCATTTAGATAAGGTTTTTTATGATGAAAACAGTATATCATATGCGTTCATGCATTGAAAATACTGTTCAGTTAAGAAATGCTGTATTTTTTAGGTGCACTAATGCGTAGAAAGCAGGTGTATGATGAGTTCAAATCATTTTTTGTGTATGACAAAAAGACAGATTGCATATCTGCCTCATAACGCAGTATAAAGGTAACGAGATTTATGCAACCCGATACATGAAATCCCTATTTCTCTTTGGACTGAGGTGGATAGGATATTTTCGATTGTACCTGACAGGTGTCAGATACTTTTGTATGAGAAGCATGGTCTCTGTTTCATCACCGCCGTGTTTGAGATATGCCCTGCATATGTTTACTGCGGTGGCGAAATTAATTTTATAGACGTGTTTGGTATTTTTAGATGTTTTTACCACAGCGTGAGAAGTCACTAATTCACAGAAATTATACAGAATCATACGAGCATTGATTTCCCCAATTAATACTAAATTGACTACTCCAGCATCACCTATTGATCATATCTTTATTAAAGGATTTATAAAAAATACATGTAGAGTGTCGCAACCAACAGAGTGTTCTGATCATTTAATTTTAGGGGCTGAAGAAAAATAGTTAGTAGTTCTGAAAAATGGAATTATTTTATATAAAGGAGCGGACAAATTCTCATTTACAGGGAGCGGAAGATTGAGCTGGATAAAATACCCAGCTCAATCTTCCACATGGAATACATCTTCCACCAGCATATTAAGGGTGATAGGGTAGAGCAATAAAACAGATTAGATGGAAAGGGAAGAGGCACCGTTACATAGGTACCTCTTCTTTTTAAAGAGTTGGCTCTTTCCCTGATACAGGAATTTGTATCTCCGGAGCATTGAGCAGTGCTGTGAAATTCTGCTGAATGATTTCCAGAGTTTTCAGCTTTTTCTGTAATTCCTGTTTTTCCCGAACAGTAGAAGTCTGTTCAGATTTAAGATTTTCAATCTGCTTCTGGATTTTATTAGAGCTTGGGATTTTGGTAATACCGAGATCCTGAAGCTCTTTTTTTAGTGAATCGTGGAGCTGGTATTCTGCCTGATGTTTGGTGCGGTATACTTTTGGGTTTTTGGCAGATTTGCAATCTTCAATCACTTTACGGCAGAGTCGGTAAGAATCGCAGTGCTTTTGAATGATTTTCTGTGTGCTTAGCGCACTGTTAATTTGTATTATTCTCTGTTCAGCCGCTTTAACAGAAGCATCAACGTCAGAAATATGCTGCTGGAAATCTTCATAATTCAGCAGATTATTTTCGGAAAGATAGTTGAAGGTGCGGGCTGTCTCTTTTAGATTATTTAGTTTTGCCCAACGTTCAAATCCTTCTCGATTGCCGGTTGTAACATACGTGCCGTGACATTTCTATTAAGATCAGGAGTAATCTTGAGATTAAGAGGGAAAAAGGGGAATGCGTGACTCCGTTTGTAGCATTTGGATACAGGAAGACAAAGACAGATAAGCATAAATTAGAGATTGACCCATCTGCAGGCAGTGTAGTACAGGATATTTTTAAGATGAAGCTACGGGGAATGAGTCAGGATGCGATCGCTAATCGTTTAAATGAACTGGGTATTCTTTCACCATTTGAATATAAAATCAGCAGCGGCAGTCATTATGAAACTGGCTTCCGGCAGAAAGAGCAGGCACTTTGGAGTTCTGTTACAGTCCGTAGGATACTGGAAAACGAGGTTTATATCGGAAATCTTGTGCAGGGAAAAAGGACAACACCGAACCATAAAGTGAAGCAGACTTATGTGAAACCGGAAGATGACTGGATCCGGATTGAGAAAAATCATGAGCCACTGGTGAGTGACCGTGATTTTGAAATTGTTCAGAGACTTCTGGGCATGGATACACGTACTTCACCTGACCAAAAGCAGGTATCCAAAACTTCTTTTATCAGTAAAAGAAGCCTGCAAGTTAACAGGAGTGTCCGAAAAAACAATGCGTTCTTTAGCTTATGAGCAAAAAATGATGGTGCGAATAGGAAAAAGAACTTTAATTCACAAAAAAAAATTAGAAAAATGGATTGACTATCAAGTGCGGCATTGAGTATTTTATCCTATAGTACCCAAAAAGAGCTTCTTGAAAAGCTCATTAAAATTTGATACTATTAAACGGATGAAGTACCTGTCCATGGGTCAAGAAAAGACAGGTGATCGTCATGGAAAAAGATCTAACAGGCAAAGAATTAGGAAAAGGGTTTACCCAACGAAAAGATGGGCGTTATCAAACACGCATATCACTTGGAGGAGGAAAGAAACCGATATGCCTATATGGTCATACTTTAAAAGAAGTTAAAAAGAAAAGGGAAAATTATTAGAAAAAACAAAATACGGATTAGATATAGACACACACAAAATAACTCTAAATCAGTGGTTTGAAAAATGGATGGAACTCTATATCGTAAATAGGATAAAAAAAACAACAATTCGGAATTATATCGATTCGTATAATCGGTGTATAAAATATATAGGCTATATGAAATTAGCAGATATTCAAATCACGCATGTTCAAAATATGGTTATTGAACTAGCTAACAAAGGCTATAAAAAATCCACTATCCGTTCTACTGTTTCTGTCGTATCCAGCTGTCTTGAAAGAGCTGTAATCGGAAAAATGCTTTTATTCAATCCATGCAGAGGGATTGTTTATCCGGAAATAACGAATAAAAACTTCAAACCGGTCAAAATAGCAGGACAGAATTTGAAACGCATGACAAACGACGAAATCATAAGGTTTTTTGATGTAGCAAGAGATACTCGATATTACGAATTATATATGCTGCTTCTTTTTACAGGAATGCGGATTGGAGAGGCGTGTGCATTGGAATGGAAAGATGTTGACTTTCAAAACAACTATCTCCATGTGTATAAAACAATCAATATTGTCCCTGTTTATTACGATGACAACGGGAACAAACTAGATAGACCTTATTACATCAAGCAAATTACATCTCCAAAAAGAACCGCAAGTATAAGAAAAATCCCTCTATTCAAGGCGGCAGTTGATGCGTTATATAGTTGGCGCGAAAAACAGCTTGCTGACAAAAGAAAGTACAAAAAAAGTGGGGGATTAAAAATTTGTTATTAAATGATTATCCTCAATTGATTTTTACGACACAAGAGGGAAATTGTTTTATGCCGACACAGGCAGAAAAAGAGTGCCGACGGATAACTTCCATAATGAATAATCATGAAAAACAACAGGCACTAACAGAAAATAGGGAATATCATATTTCCAATATTCATCCTCATTTATTCCGCCATACGTTTATTACATTGTGTTATGAATCTCATATGGATCCAGCGTCTATAATGCTTATTTCCGGACATAATGATATTGATATGATGAAACATTATACACATCCGGACTCCGTATTTATTAACAGCGAGTTTAATAAATATACAGGTTATATGCATAATTATTCATTCCGTTCAAATGCAACAATTGATCAGGATTTACAAATTTGGTCAAAAGATGGTCAAATTAGCATACCACAAACGCTGAAACCCTTATAAAATAAGGAGATTTTGATATGAGTAATGAATTAACACCGATGATGAAGCAATATATGCAGACAAAAGAGGAATACAAGGATTGTATCCTTTTTTACCGCTTAGGAGATTTTTATGAAATGTTTTTCGACGATGCTCTCACAGCATCAAAAGAGCTGGAAATTACTCTGACTGGAAAGAATTGCGGACTGGAGGAACGGGCACCGATGTGCGGAATCCCGTACCATGCAGTTGACAGTTATCTGAACCGTCTGGTATCAAAAGGCTATAAGGTAGCAATCTGTGAGCAGGTAGAAGATCCGAAAACAGCAAAAGGAATTGTAAAACGGGAAGTTATCCGTGTAGTAACACCTGGAACCAACCTGGATACTCAGGGACTGGATGAAACAAAGAACAATTACATTATGTGTATTGTCTATATGGCAGACCGGTACGGACTTTCGGTTGCGGATGTTACAACCGGGGAATATCTGGTAACAGAACTGGATTCCCAGACAAAACTGATGGATGAGCTTTACAAATTTATGCCGTCTGAGATTGTCTGCAATGAAGCATTTTACATGAGTGGACTGGATTTGGATGATCTGAAAAACCGTCTGCATATGGCAATTTATTCACTGGAAGCATGGTATTTTGATGATGCACTCTGCCGGGAAACTTTGCAGGAGCATTTTAAGGTAGCTTCTCTTGAAGGGATTGGACTTTCGGACTATGAATGTGGGATGATCGCGTCCGGTGCGCTTTTAAAGTATCTGGAAGAGACGCAGAAGAATTCCCTGTCTCACATGAGCCGTCTGACACGTTATGCAACGGGTAATTATATGGTTCTGGACAGTGCTACAAGGCGTAATCTGGAGTTGGTTGAGACTTTGCGTGAAAAGCAGAAAAGAGGATCCCTTCTGTGGGTACTGGATAAGACAAAGACGGCAATGGGGGCGAGAACCCTTCGGAAATATGTAGAACAGCCGTTGATCGACAAGGAATCCATTGTCAAAAGGCTGGATGCAGTTGCGGAATTGAAGGACAATGCTATTTGCAGAGAAGAAATCCGGGAATATTTGAATCCGGTGTACGATCTGGAGCGTCTGGTCGGGAAAATCACCTATCAGTCAGCAAATCCAAGAGACTTGATTGCATTTCAGAGTTCCCTTTCCATGCTCCCGTCGGTTAAATGCATATTAAAGGATATGGAGAGTGACCTTTTAAAAGAAATTTATGAAGAACTGGATCCGCTGGAAGAACTTTGTGATCTGGTTGGACGGGCGATTCAGGAAGAACCGCCGCTTGCCATGAAAGAAGGCGGAATCATCAAAGACGGTTATAATGAAGAAGTGGATCGTCTTCGAAAAGCAAAATCCGAAGGAAAGAACTGGCTTGCTGATCTGGAGACCAAGGAACGGGAAAAGACCGGGATTAAAAACCTGCGGATCCGTTATAATAAAGTATTCGGTTATTATCTGGAAGTTACCAATTCGTTCAAAGATCTGGTTCCGGATTATTATACAAGAAAGCAGACCCTTGCCAATGCGGAGCGTTATATCATTCCAGAACTGAAAGAGCTGGAAGATACGATTCTGGGAGCAGAGGATAAACTCTGTGCACTGGAATATGAGCTTTACTGTGAGGTGAGAAATACTATCGCAGCAGAGTTAACCAGGATACAGAGAACAGCAAAGGCAGTTGCAAAGCTGGATGTGATAGCTTCTCTTGCACTGGTTGCCGAGCGCAACAACTATGTACGGCCAAAGATCAATGAAAAGGGCGTGATCGACATTCGTGATGGGCGACATCCGGTGGTGGAAAAGATGATCCCGAATGATATGTTTATTGCCAACGATACTTATCTGGATGATAAAAAACAGCGCATTTCCATCATTACCGGACCAAACATGGCTGGAAAATCCACCTATATGCGTCAGGCTGCGCTGATCGTACTGATGGCACAGCTGGGATCCTTTGTGCCGGCGTCTTCAGCAAATATTGGACTTGTGGACCGCATTTTTACCCGTGTGGGAGCGTCAGATGACCTGGCAAGCGGACAGAGCACCTTCATGGTGGAGATGAACGAAGTGGCAAATATTCTGCGAAATGCGACAAGCAAGAGCCTTCTGATCTTGGATGAGATTGGAAGAGGAACCAGTACCTTTGATGGGTTGAGTATTGCTTGGGCGGTTGTCGAGTATATCAGCAACAGCAAGCTTCTTGGGGCAAAGACCTTATTTGCAACCCACTATCATGAGCTTACCGAGCTGGAAGGCAAGATTAGCAATGTCAACAACTATTGTATTGCGGTCAAGGAGAAAGGTGATGATATCGTATTCCTGCGTAAGATCGTAAAGGGTGGAGCAGACAAGAGTTATGGTATCCAGGTCGCAAAGCTTGCAGGAGTGCCGGATCCGGTCATTAACCGCGCCAAAGAGATCGTAGAAGAGCTGGTGACAGCGGATATTACCGGAAAAGTAAAGGATATTGCGGTACAGGGAAGTGAGACGAAGAAAAAAACGCAGAAGAAGCTGGATGAAGTGGATTTGACACAGTTTTCTCTGTTTGATACCGTAAAAGATGATGATGTGTTAAATGAGTTAAAGGAACTGGATATCAGCCATATGACGCCAATGGATGCCATGAACAAACTGTATCAGCTGCAGAATAAGCTGCGGAACAGATGGTAGGCTGATCCATAAGAGAAAGGAAAGAAGAATCGAATGCCGCATATAGAATTGCTGGATCAGATTACAATTGATAAGATAGCAGCCGGGGAAGTGATTGAACGCCCGGCTTCTGTTGTGAAAGAGCTGGTGGAAAATGCGATTGACGCAGGATCTACAGCGGTGACTGTGGAGATTGAAGAGGGCGGGATTTCTCTGATACGAATTACGGATAATGGTTGTGGGATCGCGAAACAGGACGTGGAAAATGCATTTCTGCGCCATTCGACCAGCAAAATCCGCAGTGCAGAGGATCTGACACATTTGTCTTCTCTTGGGTTCCGCGGAGAAGCGTTGTCGAGTATTTCGGCAGTTGCAAGAGTGGAACTGATCACAAAGACAAGAGAAGACGTATTTGGGACAAAATATATCATAGAAGGCGGAAAAGGAAGAACGCCGGAGGAGACCGGAGCGCCGGATGGGACGACCTTCCTGGTGCGTCAGCTGTTTTTCAATACACCTGCCAGACGCAAATTCCTGAAGACGCCGATGACAGAGGCAAGCCATATCAGTGATCTGCTGACCAGACTTGCCCTTTCGCATCCGGATATTTCCTTTCGGTTTATCAACAATGGACAGGTAAAGCTGCATACTTCCGGGAACGGGAAGATGAAAGATGTCATTTACCATATTTACGGACGGGAAATTGCGAACAATCTGATCCCACTGGAATTTGAAAAAGATGGTGTAAGGCTGTCCGGATATCTGGGAAAGCCAGTGATTAACCGTGGAAACCGAAATTTTGAAAATTATTTTGTCAACGGGCGTTATGTAAGGAACAGTATTCTTGCAAAAGCGATTGAAGATGGATACAAAGATTTTACGATGCAGCATCGTTATCCGTTTGTTGCATTCCAGATTGAGATTAATCCGGAAAAAATTGATGTAAATGTGCATCCATCCAAGATGGAACTTAGGTTCAGTAACCAGCAGGGGATTTACAATCTGCTTTATGAGGCAATCAGTAAGGGACTGCATGAGCCGGAGTTGATTCCGGAAGTGGAAATGTCTGAGATCAAAGTACCGGGAATGTCTGAAAAAAGACAGGAAAAGAAAACTGTTATAAGAGATGCGGGGAATCCATATCGGACAGATGGCACTTCACCCAAGATGCGAAAGAGTTCCGTTCAGGAGGGGGCAGAGCGAGCGGAATCCTGGTCGCAGTCAGAGATGCCGTCAGCAGAACTTCAGACACAGATAAGTACAGAAAAGACAGTCTCAACCGGTGACGAAAAGCTGGATTATTTTATGCAGAAGATGAGGGAGCGGGTTTATGCCAGTCATCTTGCAGAAGCAAAAGAAGAGCAAGAGAAGAATATCGGTGCTAAAGAGTCAAAGATGGCTGCATTAGATGAAAATCCGGCTGTAGATATCCAGAATAAAGGAACAGAAAACAGAGCGTATTCTGATAAAAGTAAAGAAAAAACAGAGCGTGATCCAGAAAAAACAGAGTCAAATCTGTTTTTAAAGGATTTGAAAGAAAAAAAAGTAAAACAGTTAGATTTGTTTGAAGAGCAGATTTTAAAGAAAGAGGCAAGACAGGAATACCGGATCATCGGACAGGTCTTTGAAACCTACTGGCTGATCCAGTATCGTGACAGCCTCTATATTATAGACCAGCATGCCGCACATGAAAGAGTCCTTTATGAAAGGGCCCTTGCAGGAATGAAGAAGAGAGAGTATACTTCACAATACTTGAGCCCACCGATCATCCTGAGCCTTTCTATGCAGGAGATTGATGTGCTGGAGACATTTAAAGACCGCTTTACGGCAATCGGGTTTGAAATTGAGCCATTTGGTGGTGACGAGTACGCAGTTCGCGCAATTCCGGATAATCTGTTTGGAATCGCCAAAAAGGAACTGCTTCTTGAAATGTTGGATTCCCTGTCGGATGGGTTATCGACCAGTCTGGAACCAGAGCTGATTGATGAGAAGATTGCGTCCATGTCCTGCAAGGCGGCTGTCAAAGGAAATATGAAGCTGTCCTATGCAGAAATGGATGAACTGATCAATGAACTGTTGTCCCTGGATAATCCGTATCATTGTCCGCATGGCAGACCAACGATCATTGCGATGACAAAGCGGGAACTGGAAAAGAAATTTAAGCGTATTGTGTAGGAGAAGAACATGACACAGATGACAGAGAAGAAAAAGCCACTGATCATATTGACAGGCCCGACTGCTGTCGGAAAGACGGCTGCGTCGATTGGCCTTGCAAAAGCAATTGGAGGAGAGATCATTTCGGCGGATTCGATTCAGGTATACCGGCACATGGATATTGGTTCCGCGAAGATTTTGCCGGAAGAGATGAAAGGTGTGAAACATTATCTGATCGATGTGCTTAATCCGGAAGAGGAATTTAATGTAACTGTTTTTCAGAAGATGGCAAAAGATGCAATGGTAGAGATCTATAAGAGAGGACGTATTCCGATTGTTGTAGGTGGCACGGGATTTTATATCCAGGCGCTTTTGTATGACATTGATTTTGAAAAGGGAGAAGAAAACACTGCCTATCGAAAGAAGCTGGAAACGTATGCAAAGGAGCATGGTGCGCAGGCGCTCCATGACAGGCTACGGGAAGCGGATCCAAAGTCGGCAGATGCAATTCATGCAAATAATGTAAAACGGGTGATTCGTGCTCTGGAATATTATCATGAGACAGGAACAAAGATTTCCGAACATAATGAAGCAGAACGGGAGAAGGATTCCCCGTATCAGTTTGCGTATTTTGTTCTGAATGATGTGCGTAGCCGTTTGTATGAGCGGATTGATCGTCGTGTGGATATAATGGTGGAGCAGGGGCTTGTAGATGAGGTGACTGCTTTAAAGACCAGAGGATGCACAAGGGAAATGGTTTCAATGCAGGGACTTGGATATAAGGAAATTCTGGATTATCTGGATGGAAAGAATTCACTTGAAGAAGCGGTAACGATCCTGAAAAGGGATACCCGTCATTTTGCAAAACGTCAGTTGACCTGGTTCCGCAGAGAGCGGGATGTGAACTGGATCCAGAAAGAGGAATTCGGATACGATGAAGAGAAGATTTTGCAGGCAATGCTTGCGATACTGAAAGAAAAGGAGATTACAGACTAATGGATATCAGTCAGAAAATACAGAAATTATATGAACAGACCGGAATTTCACCGGAAGTTCATGACTTTGGAGAAAAAATTGAAAAAACACTGAAAGAACGTTTTGATAAGATCGATAAGATGGCAGAGTTGAACCAGCTGAAGGTCATTCATGCCATGCAGGAAGCAAGGGTGAATGCAGAATGCTTTAACTATGCATCTGGCTATGGATACAATGATTTCGGAAGAGATACGCTGGAAAAGGTGTATGCAAATGTCTTTCATACTGAAGATGCGCTGGTAAGGCCACAGATTACCTGTGGAACCCATGCACTTGCTTTAACACTTTCTGCAAATTTAAGACCTGGTGATGAACTGCTTTCCATCGCAGGAAAGCCTTATGACACACTGGAAGAGGTCATTGGAATCCGCCAATCCACAGGTTCCCTTGCAGAATATGGAGTAATCTATAACCAGGTGGACCTGCTGTCGGACGGAAGCTTTGACTTTGATTCGATTGAAAAAGCAATTGGCGAGAAAACAAAGCTGATCACGATTCAGCGTTCCAAAGGATATCAGACAAGACCGAGTTTTTCTGTGGATCAAATTGGGGAAGCAATTGCATTTGTCAAGAAGATCAAACCGGAAGTCATCTGTATGGTGGATAACTGCTATGGTGAATTCGTAGAAGAAAAGGAGCCAAGTGATGTGGGTGCGGATCTGGTTGTCGGTTCCCTGATCAAGAATCCGGGCGGCGGACTTGCCCCGATCGGTGGCTATGTGGCTGGAAGAAAGGATCTGATCGAGCAGTGTGCTTACCGCCTTACTTCTCCTGGACTTGGAAAAGAAGTGGGTGCTTCACTTGGTGTGATGCAGTCGTTTTATCAGGGACTTTTCCTTGCACCGACTGTTGTTGCAGGTGCGTTAAAAGGTGCTATTTTTGCGGCGAATGTATATGAAAAGCTTGGTTATGCAGTTGTACCGGACGGAAAAGAGGAACGCCACGATATCATTCAGGCGGTAACACTTGGAAGTGCGGAAGGTGTAATCGCATTCTGTCAGGGAATCCAGGCGGCAGCACCGGTTGACAGTTATGTAACACCGGAACCGTGGGCAATGCCGGGATATGACAGTGATGTGATTATGGCGGCAGGGGCATTTGTACAGGGATCGTCCATCGAACTGAGTGCAGATGGACCGATCAAAGAACCGTATGCAGTATATTTTCAGGGAGGTCTCACCTGGGCGCATGCAAAACTTGGTATTTTAATGTCTCTTCAGAAGTTATATGAAAAAGGAATTGTAAAGGAATTATAGAATGAAAAAAAGAGTCATCATCATCGGCGGCGGAGCAGCTGGCAGTATGGCTGCACTTACGGCGGCGCAGAACGGCGCAGATGTACTGCTTCTGGAACAGAATGAAATAATTGGCAGAAAAATACTGTCGACGGGTAATGGCAGATGTAACTTTACCAATCGTTTTCAGGATCCATCCTGCTATCGAAGCGACAATAGCGGATTTGCATGGAAATCAATCGGAAAATTTTCTGAGCCTGAGACAACGTCTTTTTTTAAAAATCTTGGAATTTATCCGAAGGATAAAAATGGCTATCTGTATCCCTGGTCCGAGCAAGCCTCGGCAGTGAGGGAAGCGCTGGAGTCTGCGCTGAAACTGGCAAAGATCCGGATTCATACCGGAGTTCGCGTATTTGGGATTATACCAAAGAAAAATGGTTTTCAGATCAGTTTTTCAAAAGATGGGAAAAAAGGAATGATTTCCGGTGAGGCTGTGATCCTTGCGGCCGGATCAAAGGCAGCTGCAAAGTTAGGGAGTGACGGAAGTGGATATGACCTGGCAAAAATGCTGGGACATAAGCTGGTTCCAGTTGTCCCGGCTCTGGTACAGCTCCGGTGCAGGGAAAAGCTGTACCGGCAAGTCGCAGGCGTGCGTACTCATGGAAAAGTAACGGTTTTTATCGATGGAACAGAAACGGCTTCTGATATCGGCGAGCTGCAGCTTACGGATTATGGTATTTCCGGGATCCCGGTCTTTCAGATCAGCCGTTATGCGGCGAGAGGTCTGTATGAAAAGAAAGAAGTTTTTGCAGAACTGGATTTTATGCCGGATTTTGGAGATGTAGAATTTTTGCAGATGTTAAAGGAACGGAAGATAAGGCTGGATGGTCTTGTGATGGAACAGTATTTTAATGGGTTATTCCACAAAAAGCTTGCCGGTGCGCTGCTTAAGAGAATTGGAATTTCGGGAACAATGCCGGTGCATGACCTTGGTGAAGAGAATCTGGAAAGACTTTGCCGGATCTGTAAGCATTTCCGGACTTATATTGATAAGACAAATCCGTTTGAACAGGCGCAGATCTGTGCGGGTGGTGTAGATACAAGCGAAATTGATCCGGACACGATGGAGTCGAAGCTTGTAAAAGGACTTTATTTTGCAGGAGAAATTCTGGATGTAGATGGAATCTGCGGAGGTTACAATCTGCAGTGGGCATGGACCAGTGGTTATCTGGCAGGGAAAGGAGCGGCAAATGCTTAGAGTCAGTCAGCTGAAGCTTCCGGTTACGCATACGGAAGAGGATTTGAAGAAAAAGATTGTGCACACACTGATGTGCAGGACAGAAGCGGTACAGAGCTATGAGATTATCAAGCAGTCTCTGGATGCCAGAAAGAAGCCGGATCTGTTCTATGTCTATACTGTGGATGTAAAAGCGGACAATGAAAAACAGCTTTTGAAGATGCTTACCCGAAAAAAGCGTGCAGGCAATGTGCAACTCCATGAAGCAATGCCATATGTTTTTCCGGCAGGAGGCAACGAAAAATTGAAGTCACGTCCGGTAGTTGTCGGATGCGGTCCTGCCGGACTTTTCTGTGCGTATTTTCTTGCAGAATATGGGTATCAGCCGGTTCTTCTGGAACAGGGGGCACCGGTAGAAGAGCGACAGAAAGATGTTGAGGAGTTCTGGAAGACGGGGGTGCTGAAACCGGATTCTAATGTGCAGTTTGGAGAAGGCGGAGCAGGGACGTTTTCAGACGGAAAACTAAATACACTGATCAAGGATCCGGTGGGGCGCAATCGTAAGGTGCTGGAGATTTTCGTGGAAAACGGAGCACCAAAAGACATTCTTTATGTGAATAAACCACACATTGGAACGGATATTCTACGGACTGTGATCAGAAATATGCGGGAGAAAATCCTTGTGTGGGGTGGTGAAATCCATTTCCATACACAGATGACAGAGGTCCTTTTTACAGAAAATACAAGGCGGATCAGAGGAATCGTATATGAAGATCTTCTGAAAAAAGAAAAAGAAGAAATACAGACGGAGACGCTGGTTCTGGCACCGGGACACAGTGCGCGGGAGACCTTTGCGATGCTCTTCGGGAAAAAGGTTCCGATGGAGGCAAAATCCTTTGCGGTTGGTGTACGTGCAGAACACCCGCAGGAGCTGATCAATCATTCCCAGTATGGGGATGCAAAGGCATCTCTTCCGGCAGCAGCCTATAAGCTGACTGCAAAACTGCCGGATGGAAGAGGTGTATATTCGTTCTGTATGTGTCCGGGAGGCTATGTGGTTAATGCGTCTTCGGAGGAGGGATATCTTGCGGTCAACGGAATGAGCTATCATGCCCGTGACAGCCGCAATGCCAACAGCGCAATCGTTGTGACGGTTACACCGGAGGATTTTGAAAGCGACCATCCGCTTGCCGGAATTGCATTCCAGAGAGAACTGGAAAAGGCAGCTTACAAAGCAGGAAAAGGAAAAATTCCGGTACAGAGATACGGGGATTTTTACCGGAGTGTGACCGGAAAAGAAAAGGAAAAGACCGAAGCGGAAGTCTGGTATCAGGGACATGAGCCATGTATGAAGGGTGCGTATGAAGAGACAGACCTGGCGGGGATTTTTCCGGCAAAGATCAGTAGCGCGCTGGTGGATGGAATGGAAGATTTTAATAAGAAAATTCGAGGTTTTTCGCATCCTCTTTCCATTCTTTCCGGAGTGGAGAGCAGAACCTCTTCGCCGGTACGGATCGTAAGAGATAATCATTCGCTGGAAAGCGTGATTGGAGGACTTTATCCTTGCGGAGAGGGCGCAGGATATGCCGGCGGGATTACGTCGGCGGCAGCAGACGGTATTAAAATCGCAGAGAAAATTCGACAAAAATATGCACCGTTTTTATAGAAAACAGCTGTGTTAAGAAAAAAATAATATTTAAAAAGTCTATACACGTTTTTTAAAATATGCTAAAATGATACCAGTTTGTGATTCAAAAGAGGAGGAGTACAGATGAGAGGAGCCGGAAGTAAGAATGCCTGGGCGTTATTTCTGCTGATTTTGGCAGGAATTGTTCTGGGTGGCTTTATCGGTGTGCTTGCAGAAGGGGTTCCAGCACTTAGCTGGCTTTCTTATGGACAGACTTTCGGGGTAGAGACACCGATTGTTTTGAACCTCGGACTTGTCGTTATTACGTTTGGTCTTACGATTAAGATCACGATCGCAAGCATTATTGGAGTGATTATCTCCATATTCATTTATCGTTTCTTATAGGATGTATAAAGCATCCCATATACAAGGGTGGAGAGTCTGGTGTGAATCAACAAATCCTGCAAAAGGATGAATCAAAAAAATACCATTCGAGAAATGTTATCAGAAGAGCGGCCATATGAAAAATGTGAACGCTTTGGGGCGGGCAGTTTAACAGATATTGAATTGCTCGCTGTTTTGTTAAGGACTGGAACAAAGGGAGAGAGTGCACTGGATCTTGCCAGGAAGCTTTTTTATCCCGGAGAAGGTACACAGCCACAAGCCAAAGCCCATCTTCAAAGCTGGACAAAAGAAGAACTGCTGAAAATCAGTGGAATCGGAAGAGTAAAGGCTATTCAGATCTTATGCCTTTGTGAACTTTCCAAGAGAATGTCCCAGCTTTCAGCCAGAGAAGATCTGGATTTTTCAAGACCGGATACAATTGCAGCATATTATATGGAAGATATGCGCTATTACAGGCAGGAGCATTTGAAACTGCTGATGCTGAATACGCGTTCCAGACTGATCGGAGAAAGCGAAATTTCGAGAGGGACAGTAAATATGTCCGTAATTTCCCCGAGAGAGCTTTTTATAGAGGCATTGCAAAAGAACGCAGTCTATATTATATTGTTGCACAATCATCCAAGTGGTGATCCGATGCCGAGCAGGGAAGATATTCTTGTGACACAGCGAATCCGGGAGGGCGGAAGCCTTCTTGGAATTGAACTTCTGGATCATATCATTATTGGTGATAACTGCTATGTATCACTCGCAGAGCAGAAGCTGCTTAAGGAAAAGTAGTATGGAAAGGAACTTTAGATTATGGCGCGAAATATTTACGGTCTTGATCTCGGGACTTATGAGATCAAGGTGTATGATAAAAAGCAGGACAGTACGTGGAAAGAGAAGAATGTAATTGCTATTGTGGACGGAAAAGAGATCTTGGCTGTCGGCGATGAAGCATATGCGATGTTCGAGAGAACACCGGGAAATATTGAAGTGGTGTTTCCGATGAAAGAAGGCGTAATCAGCAGATTTACGGATATGCAGTATCTTCTTCAGAATCTGCTGAAGAAAGAGCGCCGTTTTACAAGAGGATCAGAATATCTGATCGCAGTACCTACGGATGTCACAGAAGTTGAAAAACGGGCGTTTTTTGATCTGGTTGTTCATTCAACGGCGAAAGCAAAAGAAGTGAGTATTGTAGAACGCGGTGTTGCGCAGTGTATCGGAATGGGAATTGATGTCCGGAAGACAAAAGGGATGCTGATCGTTGATTTTGGTGCGGCTACAACCGAATTATCTGTAGTAGGTTCAGGTGGCATGGTACTTAATAAAATGCTTAAGATTGGTGGTATGACATTTGATGTGGCAGTTCAGAATATGGTCCGCCGGAATTATGATTTTCTGATCGGAAGACAGACAGCCGAGGCTCTCAGAAAACGTTTTGGAGTGCTTGGCGGAAACGGAAAAGCTTCCATGGTGGTTGCCGGACGTAATCTGGTTGTTGGTGTACCAAGATACCAGGAAATCCCAAGCAGTGCGGTACGGGCTGCGATGAAAGAATCTCTGGAAACCTGTACTTCGCAGATTGGTCAGTTGATTGAACGGACCCCACCGGAGGTAGCCCGTTCAATCAGAAAGAATGGAATCTGTCTGACGGGTGGTGTTTCCAGGCTACCGGGGCTTGACCGGTACATAGAAGCTGTGACTGGATATCCGGTGCATGTGGCTGCTAAGCCGGATCTGTGTGCAGTAGAAGGGCTGCGACGGATGATCAATTCAAAAGAACTTAAAAAACTTTCGTACTCAATGTTGGATGAAAATTATAGGTGGATAAGATAGATGAAAAGAAAGAATCAATTTTCAACATCAAATAAATACTGGTTGCTGATCCTTGCTATCATATGTATTGTATTGATGGGACTTTCCGGATTTGCAGAGTCCGGGAAAGGACCGCTTTCCTGGGCAGCAGGTTACACGATCGTGCCGATGCAGAAAGGAATCAACCGTGTCGGGATGTGGATCGGCGATGTTTCAGAGAATTTTGCAACACTTCAGGAAATAAAAAAAGAAAACAAAGAACTGAAATCCCGCCTGGAAGAGATGACGACTGAGAATAACCGATTGCAGCAGAATTCAGCAACGCTGGAAAGGTATAAAGAACTATATAAGATGGATCAGAATACAGCGGATTATCCGAAAGTTGCTGCGAATGTAATCGCCAGCGAGAATAGCAACTGGTTTTCGAAATTTACGATTGATAAGGGAAGCAATGATGGGATCAGGGAAGATATGAATGTCCTATCTGGAACCGGACTGGTTGGGATCGTCACAGAAGTCGGACCGAACTGGGCAACAGTAAGTTCGATTATCGATGATAAAAATGTAAGTGCCATGATCCTGACAACCTTTGACAAATGTATTGTAAGCGGAGATCTGCAGACGGTGCAGGACGGACTTTTAAAATTTGAACAGCTTGCCAATAATGAAAATGAAGTGGCGGTCGGAGAACAGGTTGTAACATCGAATATCAGCAGCAAATATTTGCAGGGACTTCTGGTTGGATATATTTCAGAGGTAAATGTAGATTCCAATAACCTGACAAGATCCGGATATATCATTCCTGCTACGGATTTTAAGGAATTACAGGAAGTTCTTGTTATTACAACAACAAAGCAGGATCTGATCGATGGAAAAGGTGAAAGTGGAAGCGATAACGGAGGCGAATAGACATGAAAAAGATTAAAAGGATCCTGATCTGTGCTGTGTTGATCACTGTCTGTTTTCTTCTGGAGACAACGGTGTTTCAAAAGCTGGCGTTTGCCTCGATTATTCCGAATCTCCTGATTATCGTGACGTCCTCATTTGGATTTATGAGGGGACAAAAAGAAGGAATGATCATCGGCTTTTTCTGTGGACTTTTAAAAGATATACTAGGTGGAAATCTGCTTGGATTTTATGCGCTGATCTATATGCTGATCGGATATGGCAACGGATTTTTCCAGAGAGTATTTTATGACGAAGACATCAAACTCCCGTTGGCACTTATTGCCGGCAGCGAGTTTCTATATGGTATGGTGATTTATGTCCTTTTATTCATGTTAAAAAGTGATTTCCATTTTTTGCATTATCTGAGACATGTGATCATGCCGGAACTGGTTTACACGATTCTGGTTACACTTGTTCTGTATCAGATCATTCTGCATATTAACCGAAGACTTGAAGAAGAAGAAAAAAGGAGTGCTAGCAGATTTGTTTGATTTATTGGATCGTCTGAAAAGATGGTTTATCGACTTGGTAAAATCTAGAGTGTTTGTGCTGATGCTTGTGTTTATTGTGCTTTCTACAATTTTGATACAGCGTGTGTTTGTTTTACAGATCGTAAACGGACAGGCATATCTGGATGACTATAAGCTTCAGATCCAGAAAACAAAAGAGGTACAGGGAACCAGAGGTCGTATCCTGGACCGGAACGGAGTGGTTCTGGCAGATAACAAGCTCGCATATTCCGTCACGATTGAAGACAACGGTGACTATGATACGGTCAAAGAGAAAAATAAAATCATCAATGCAACAATTGAGAAAGTGATCAGTATTGTTGAATCGAATGGAGATTCTATTGTCAATGATTTCAAAATTATTCTCAATGATAATGGAGAATATGCTTATTCCATGACAAGCGAGGTGCAGCGTCTGCGGTTCCTTGCGGATGTGTTTGGAAAAGCAACCATTGATAAGCTCAGTAACAAGCAGAAGGCATACAGTGCGGCAGATCTGATGCATTATCTCTGTACAGATGATACCTACGGTTATGGGCTGGACGAACAGAAGCTGTCCAAAGAAGAAATCCTGAAGCTGGTAACAATCCGGTATTCCATGGGACTGAATCGCTATCAGAAGTATGTGGCTACAACGATTGCAAGTGATGTCAGTGAAAGTACAACAGCTGCTATTATGGAGAACCTGGATACTCTTCAGGGAGTTAATATTGAAGAGGATTCAATCCGTTATTACCCGGACAGCAAATATTTTGCGTCTATTCTTGGTTATACGGGCGTAATTTCACAAGATGAATATGATGCGTTGGATGAAAAGGAGTCGGACTCGTATTCTCTTACGGATGTGGTTGGAAAAGCAGGGCTGGAGCAGACACTGGATAAAACACTTCAAGGTGAAAAAGGTGAAATCAAACTTTATGTTAACAGTGTGGGAAAGGTCATTGAGTCCAAGCAGGGGAAAAAGGCAAAAGCAGGAAATGATGTCTATCTTTCTATTGATGCCAATCTGCAAAAGGCAGCTTATGATCTCCTGGAAGAAAAGCTTGCCGGAATCATCCTTTCCAATCTGACTACGTCTCTGACCTATGACCGTACACAGGCAGAAGAGGGAAGTGATGTGAAGATACCGATTGGTGATGTTTACAATGCATTTATTTCCAATGAGATTCTGAATGTGGGACATTTTGAGGCTGCGGATGCCGGGGAGACTGAGAAAAGTGTGTATGCGTCATTTTCCTCCAAAAAGGAGGCAGTGCTTGCAGATGTGATGGCACAGCTGAGTGATTCAGGTGCGCCGGCATATAAAGACTGTGATGAGGATATGCAGGCATATCTCAGTTATATTATCAGTACTGTACTTACCCAGAATGCAGCAATCATTCAGAAAGATTCGATTGATACCAATGATTCTACATATATTGCGTGGGAAAATGATGAGAGCATCAGTCTCTATACTTATCTGAATTATGCGATCTCCAAGAACTGGATCGATACATCAAAACTGACTGATTATATGAACAGTGACAGTGAGTATTCGGATCAGAATGAAGTATATCAGGGGATTCTGGCGTATATCAGTGCAAATCTTCCTAAGGATTCCGGATTTGACAAACTGATCTACAAATATATGATACGCAATGAAGAAATCACAGGAAGCCAGATTGGTATGATGCTTTATGAGCAGGGAATTCTGGATTATGATGCAGATGTTTATAATAAGCTTGCGGATGGTACAATGACCGCCTATGATTTCATGTATTCCAAGATTGAAGATCTGGAAATCACACCGGGACAGCTTGGACTGGAACCATCTACCGGATCGGTTGTAGTAACTGACACGAAGACCGGACAGCTTCTTGCCTGTGTATCCTATCCGGGATATGATAATAACCGGCTTGCAAATACCATGGATTCAGGCTATTATACAAAGCTTTTAAATGATCAGTCAGCACCGTTATATAATAATGCGACGCAGGAGAAGACGGCACCGGGATCTACTTACAAACCACTGGTTGCTGTTGCCGGACTGACAGAAGATGTCATTGATACCAGTACGTATATCAGCTGCGGCGGACTCTATGAGAAAATTTCACCGAGTCCACGATGCTGGATTTATCCGGGGTCGCATGGAAGTCTGAATGTGACGAGTGCGATCCAGCATTCCTGTAATATGTTCTTCTATGAAGTTGGATACCGTCTGGGACTTACAAACCAGATGCTCAGTAATGCAAAGAGCAGCGAGTCGGGATATTCTTCTGACCAGGGATGTGAGACGCTTCTGAAATATGCGACTATGTTTGGACTGAACCAGACAACAGGAATCGAAATTCCGGAATCGTCACCTCAGGTATCTGATCAGGACTCTGTACGTTCTGCAATCGGTCAGGGTACTAATAACTATACGACAACTCAGCTTGCAAGATATGTTACAGCAATTGCAAACAGAGGAACTGTTTATAATCTTTCCCTTCTGGATCATGTGGAAAATAAGGATGGTAAGGTAACAAAAACTTACGAACCGAATGTGCTGAACCAGATAGAGGGTGTTTCCGGAAATACATGGGATGCTGTTCAGTCGGGAATGCGGGCGGTTGTTACCAGCAACAGTACATATTCTTCGCTGGGAAATATTACAATGTCAGGTAAAACCGGTACGGCACAGCAGAGTAATACACATCCGGATCACGGTCTGTTTGTTGGCTATGCGCCAAGTGACGACCCGGAAGTCGCATTTGCGATCCGTATCAAAAATGGTTATGAATCTTTATATCCGTCAGAGATTGGAAGAGACCTGATGCGCTATTATTATGGAGAGACAAGCCGTGATGAGCTGATTACAGGGCATGCATCGGCAGCAGGTTCATCATCGACACATGGAGACTAGATTGAGGGGGATCACAGGTATGAAACAGAAAGTCATCATTAAAAGTAATAAATACGGTCTGATTGTTCATATGGATCCTGATGCAGAGTATACAGAGATTCTGAAGGAATTGAGAGAAAAATTTACCGAATCTGCCCGCTTTTTCAAAGATGCGACCATGGCGGTTACGTTTGAAGGGCGGATTCTTACAAAACCACAGGAAGAAGAGGTCATTGGTCTGATCACTGATGTCGCTCATATCCATATTGTCTGTATTTTTGATGCTAATGAAAATACAGAAAGATTATACAAAAAAGTAGTAGAAGACTCTCTTAACAGTTTAACCAGAAAAGAAGGTCAGTTCTACAAAGGTACGCTCAGACAAAGGCAGGTACTGGAGACAGAACAGAGTATTATTATACTTGGCGATGTAGAGTTTGGTGCAACCGTAGTATCCAAGGGCAATATTGTTGTGCTGGGTGCTGTAAGGGGAACGGTACATGCCGGGGCAACAGGAGATCGGAATGCGTTTATTACGGCGTTGTCGATGAGACCGCATGTAATGAAGATTGCAGATATTGTATCAACACATACATATCTTCAGGACGAAACCGTAAGACCAAGTATCGCCCGTCTTGACGGCAAGCGCATTTATATCGATCCACTGGAGAATTTAGAGTGGTAGGAGGATCTGAAAAATGGGTGAAATTATTGTAGTGACATCGGGAAAAGGCGGTGTCGGAAAAACAACAACGACAGCAAATATAGGTGCCGGACTTTCAAGGCTCGGGAAAAAGGTACTGGTGATCGATACGGATCTGGGTCTTCGGAATCTGGATGTTGTCATGGGACTTGAAAACCGGATCGTATATAATCTGGTCGATGTGATCGAAGGTGGCTGCCGTTTGAAGCAGGCGATGATCAGTGATAAGCGTCATGAAAATCTGTATCTGCTGCCATCGGCACAGACAAAGGATAAGTCAGCGATCACACCGGAGCAGATGATCAAGCTTACAAATGAGCTTCGAGATGAATTTGATTACGTTTTACTGGATTGTCCGGCAGGGATTGAGCAGGGATTCCAGAATGCGATTGCCGGAGCTGACAGAGCATTTGTTGTGACAACGCCAGAAGTATCCTCCATTCGTGATGCTGACCGCATCATTGGGCTGCTGGAGCAGAATCACATGAAAAAACTGAATCTTATTATTAACCGTATCAGGATGGATATGGTGAAAAGAGGAGAGATGATGTCAGTAGAAGATGTGACAGAGATTCTTCCTATCGATCTGATCGGAGCAATTCCGGATGATGAACAGGTCGTGATCGGAACGAACCAGGGAGAGGCGGTTGTAGATATGGATTCGCTGGCAGGAAAAGCATATACCAATATCTGCCGGCGTATAACCGGTGAAGAAGTGCCATTTCTCGATCTGGATAAACAGGAAAGTTTGTTTTACAAACTTTCCCATATGTTTAAAAGAAATTAGGAGGATGTATCATGCATGTATTTGAAAGAGGTATGCACCATTCATCTGTCCGCATTGCAAAAGAACGTTTGAAAAGCCTTCTTGTTTCGGACCGGGTGCAGTGTCAGCCAGATACTTATGAACTTTTGTGCGGAGAATTATACCACACAATCGGAAAATACATGAAGATAACCGAAGATAATTTTAAAGTGGAAATAACACGTTCACAGATTAGAATCAACTTGACAGGAGAAAAATCGTGAGATTACCAAAAAAGACAAAACCTTATCATTTAAAAGATGTGAAATTCGGTCTGGTCATTTCTGTTATTGCTATATCGATTATCGGAGTTATGGTAATCGGAAGTGCAAAGCAGGCAGTACAGGGAAGACAGATCATAGGACTTGTCGCCGGAGTGATCCTGATGATCATTCTTTCGATGATAGACTATGTATGGCTTCTGAACTTTTACTGGATTTTATACGGGATCAATATCATTGCACTGGTATGTGTAAAGCTGTTTGGAACCAATGTAAATGGTGCACAGCGGTGGATCGATATCGGAGTGACGAATTTTCAGCCATCAGAGCTCAGCAAAATACTGGTTGTCGTATTCTTTGCAAAATTTCTGATGAATCATGAGGATGATCTGAGCAGTGCTGCAACCATCCTGAAAGCAGTAGGACTGATTGCACCAACACTGATCCTGATCGTTCTTCAGCCAGACCTTTCAACAACCTTATCCATAGCGCTTGTCTTTTGTGCTATGATGTATCTGGCGGGACTGAGTTATCGATTTATCGGAACCCTGATTGCGATTCTGGTTCCGGTTACGATTATTTTTATCAGTATTGTTGTACAGCCGAATCAGCCATTTCTGCACGATTATCAGCAAAAGCGTATTCTGGCATGGCTGGAACCGCAGAAATATGCAAGTGATGAAGCTTACCAGCAGAATAATGCAATTATGGCGATTGGTTCCGGACAGCTTACCGGTAAAGGACTGAATAATAATACAACCACATCCGTGAAGAATGGAAATTTTATTTCTGAGCCACAGACAGACTTTATTTTTGCAATTGTAGGTGAAGAATTAGGTTTTGTGGGTTGCTGTATCGTGATTGGTCTGTTATTATTGATTGTAGTACAATGCATATTGATAGGACTCAGGGCACAAGATCTGGCGGGGCGGATTATTTGCTGCGGTGTAGCCGCGCAGATAGGATTTCAGTCGTTTATCAATATCGGCGTGGCAACAGGGATCTTACCAAATACAGGAATTCCCCTTCCGTTTGTTAGTTACGGACTGACTTCGCTTATCAGCTTATATATGGGAATTGGCATTGTATTAAATATAGGGCTTCAGCCTAAAAAATATCAGTAAAAGGAGCTGAGAAAATGAATATCGGACTTATTGCGCATGACTCTAAGAAAACACTGATGCAGAATTTCTGTATTGCATATCGTGGGATTTTGAGCAAGCATGAGTTGTATGCGACCGGTACAACCGGCCGGCTGATCGAAGAAGTTACTAATCTTTCTATTCACAAATATCTTGCGGGACCGCTGGGCGGCAAACAACAGCTCGGTGCGCAGATTGCACAGAATGGAATTGATGCTCTGATCTTTCTTCGGGATCCACAGAATCCAAAGCCACATGAACCGGATGTAAATGATGTCATTCGTCTTTGTGACATGCACAACATCCCGATGGCTACCAATCTTGCAACGGCAGAAATCATTATACTTGCATTAGACAGAGGAGACTTGGATTGGCGTGAGATGTATAAGTAGAGCAAAAAGTGCCGCACTGGTATGTGTGGCATCGATAAGTCTGTTTACAGGTGGTTGCATCGGAGGAAAAGGAGCAACACCTGTGACAGCATATGAACTTAAAAATTATAATCAGGATTTATACCAGGGAAAGCTTTATGCAGAGGAGCTGTGTGTAGCACAAAATGATGTGGCGTTAGAGGGATATACAGAAGATACCGAATTGCACAGTGCTGCATTATTTGATCTTACAGGAGAACGTGTATTATATTCTTATAAAGCGCATGAACGACTGTATCCTGCCAGTACAACCAAGATCATGACGGCACTTCTCGCTATTGAGAATGCAAATTTGGATGACCAGGTGACGATCAGTGGAAACGCAGATGCATCCAGTTTTCCGGCAGATGCACAGGTGTGCGGCCTTGCGAAAGGAGAAGTCTGGACACTCAGGGATCTTTTGGGAGCTCTTCTTTTGTATTCTGGAAATGATGCAGCAACTGCAATCGCGGAATATGTAGGTGGATCAGAAGAAGCGTTTGTTAATATGATGAACCGCAGAGCCCAGGAATTGATGGCGAACGGGACTCATTTTATGAATCCGCACGGACTGCATGATGACAATCATTATACAACAGCGTATGACCTTTATCTGATATTTAATGAGTGCATAAAGCATGAAGATTTTGTAAATATCATACAGAGTGAAGCATATACCGCATATTATACAGATGTGGACGGTAACAGTCAGGAGGCGTTGTTTACACCGACCAATCTCTATGCGCAGGGAGAGGTGGATGTGCCGGAGAATGTTACGATCGTAGGCGGGAAGACCGGGACAACGGATGAAGCAGGATATTGTCTGATTCTGATGGAAAAAGATTCCAGTGACAATCCATACATATCGATTGTTATGGGAGCCTCAGAAAAACCGGTTCTGTATGAGGATATGACATCATTGATCGAGGCAATCCCGTCTGGTCAGCAGTAAATGTGGTGTGTGAATCTTATCGTATACACAAAAAGGGGCATCTCTTGTCTGGGAGCCCCTTTCTTTTTTTCAAGCATGTAGAAAATACACCGAGATGGTATCAGGTACATTACCTGGGCGTATTAAGATTCGGACATGGATCCGATTCTACCAAAAAGACTGATCAGGTAGAGTCCACACAGTCCGACGATCGTGTAGACGATACGTGAGAGCCATGACATGTTTCCAAAAAGCCAGGCAATAAGATCCAGACGGAATATACCGATCAGAAGCCAGTTCACAGCACCGATGATCACGACGGTGAGTGCTGTATTATCAAACCATTTCATGTAAATATCCTCCTTATACGATTCTATACGGTTAGTATGTGTTAAAACTTTGTGATTATTCATAAATGAGAGGAAAAATATGTTATATTATAAATATTCGGATTACCTGAAAAACAAATATGGTGAAAAAGTATACAAGCTTCCGGTGAACCTTCCGGTCACATGTCCGAACCGTCTTGACGGAGATGGATGTGCATTCTGTGCCGGTGCAGGAACCGGATTTGAGGCAATGGCGGCTACAGTTTCTGTCACAGAACAGTTGACACGGACCAGACAGATGATTACAAGAAAATACCATGCCAACAAATATATTGCATATTTTCAGAATTATACCAATACCTTTCTTCCTCCGGACAGATTTCGCAGTTATCTGATGGAGGCTACCAGGATTCCGGGTGTCGTGGAGATATCTGTTTCCACAAGACCGGATTGTGTTTCGGCTGAGTATCTTGATATTATGAGAGATATCCGCGCGATGACCGGAATTCAGATGAATGTAGAACTTGGATTACAGACAGCAAATTATCATACACTGCAGATGATCGACAGGGGACATGGTCTTGCAGAATTTATCGATGCAGTACTGCGGATTAAAAGATATACTGGTATTTCAATCTGTACCCATGTGATTCTTAATCTTCCGGGAGATACGGCAGCGGATGCAAAAGAGACTGCAAGAATCCTTACTGCGCTTGGTGTGGATATTGTGAAACTGCATTCGCTTTATATTGCCAGAAATACACGGTTGTGCGATTGGTATGAAAATGGTAAAATAACGGTATGTTCAAAGGAAGAATATTTTGAAAGAGTGATTACGTTTCTTGAACAGATTCCGGAAACCGTGGCAGTAGAACGAATGTTTTCAAGAATTCCTGAGAAAGATGCGGTGTTCTGTAACTGGGGATGCAGCTGGTGGAGGCTGAGGGACGAACTGCTGCAGAAGATGGAAGAGGAAGGCAGGTATCAGGGCAGGTGCTGTGATTATCTGAATGGTGCGGCACTGTGCCTGTTAAAATCCGAATAGATTTGGAGGCTTGATTTTTGGCTGGGAAAAAGAAGAATACGGAGGTCGTCAGCCTCCAGAAATATAAACGAAAAGGACATTTAAATATTGGTACGATTCTGTTTGGAATTATTTTTGTGTATCTTGTTTTTACCGTTCTGATCTATTTTACAAAAGACAGAGTGAGTGTATATGAGGTACGGGAAGGAAGCATTTTAAAAGACAGGAATCTTACCGGAATGGTTCTCAGAAAAGAAACGGTGGTGAATGCTGAAAAAAGCGGATATGTCAATTATTTTGTAGACGATGCACAGAAGGTTGCACTTGGAACCAATATTTACACCATTACGTCTTCCAAGCTCGAGACACAGAAGGATCAGGACAGCAATGAAGAAGTTTCCCTGAATGCAGATGAATGGAACAGTATTCTGCTGAAGGCACAGGGATTTAATGAATCCTATTCACCGGAGGAGTTTAAGACGGCATCAAATCTGAAAAGTGAAGTAACAGCGATCTTACAGAACAATACGACACAGAGCAGGGTTGCACAGCTGAATTCTATTCTGCAGTCCGGAAATGTAGATGCATTTCAAAGCCCGGATGACGGAATCGTGGAGCTTTCGGTAGATGGCTATGAAAATCTGACGACAGATAATATCACGGATGAGATGTTTGATAAGGCAAATTACAGTGTCACAGAGCTTTCAGGCAACCAGAAGATTGATGCAGGGCAGCCGGTATATCGCCTGGTCACAGATGAAGAGTGGACGGTAACGGTACGCCTGACCTCTGATCTGGCACAAACCTTCCAGAAAAAAATGAACGGGGAAGATTCACTTTCTGTTGAGGTCAGATTCCTGAAGGATAATAAGGACCTGTGGGGAACTATGCGACTTACGGAAAAGAAAAATGATATTTATGCCAATATTACTTTTAAGGATTCTATGATCCGGTATGCAGATGAACGGTTCGTGAATATTGAACTGATCCTGGAAGACGAGTCCGGGCTTAAGATTCCGAAAACCTCGGTAACGGAGAAAGACTGTTATGCTGTTCCGATAGATTATATCACGAGCGGCGGAGCTTCTCAGAACGAAGGTGTCTACAGGCAGACGACCAAAAAAGGAAAGACGACAACGGAATTTATTCCGGTGACGATCATTAACGAGGATACGGAATCGGGTATTGCATATCTGGATACAGAGAATCTGAAAAAAGGAGATATTCTTTTGTTGCCGGAATCTTCCGATACGATGGATCTTTTGAAAACCGAAAGCATCAAAGGAGTTTATAATGTCAATAAAGGCTATGCTGTATTCAAGCAGGTTCAGATCCTGAGTGAGAGTGATGAATACTATATTATTGCAGAAGGAAACAGCTATAGTCTTTCCAATTATGATCATATTGCCCTGAACGGAGATTCTGTTCGGGATAATCAGATAGTAAGTCAATAAGAAATGGAGTGAAAGAAATGATCACAGAAAACTTAAAAGATGTGGAAGCGCGTGTATGCGCTGCATGCGAACGCTCCGGCAGAAAACGGGAGGATGTAACACTGATTGCTGTCAGCAAGACCAAACCGGTAGAAATGCTGGAAGAAGCGTATGCTTACGGTTGCCGTTATTTTGGTGAAAATAAAGTGCAGGAACTGGATGAAAAATATGACATAATGCCAAAGGATATTCACTGGCAGATGATTGGTCATCTGCAACGCAACAAAGTAAAATATATCATCGATAAGGCAGAGCTGATCCATTCTGTTGATTCTATTCGTCTTGCGGAAACAATTGATAAAGAAGCAGCGAAAAAAGGTATTGTTGTAAATGTGCTTCTCGAAGTAAACATGGCAAAAGAAGATACAAAATTCGGTCTGATGCCAGAGGAAGTTATGGATTTTATTCATGAAATTATCAGATTTCAACACATAAAAGTACAAGGATTGATGACAATTGCTCCGTTTGTAGAAAACCCGGAAGAAAATCGTATACATTTTGCAAACTTACGAAAATTATCTGTTGACATTGCAAAGGAAAAAGTTGATAATGTTAACATGAGTATTCTTTCAATGGGGATGACCAATGATTTTGAAGTTGCTATAGAAGAGGGAGCCACCATGGTTCGGATAGGGACAGCAATTTTTGGCGAGCGAAATTATGCTCATCAGATTTAGATACCACAGATAGGAGTGTATAAGAAAAATGGGAGTATTAGATAAGTTTTTAGACGTTATGAAATTAAACGGCGACGATGATGAGTATGATGATGATTTCTACGATGAAGATGACGATTTTGAAGATGAGTCATATGAAGAAGAGAAGCCAAAAAAGAATATTTTTGGAAAGAAAGATAAACCGGCTGCTTACGAAGAAGAAGAGGAAGATTATCAGCTTAAAAAATCAGGTCGTTCAAATAAAGTCACCCCGATGCGCCAGCCTTCTACACGCAGAAATGCTCCTGCAATGGAAGTTTGTGTAATCAAACCAAACGCAATGGATGATACACGTGAGATTACAGAGACTCTTCTCGCGGGAAGAACTGTTATTTTGAATCTGGAAGGTATGGATCTTGAGATCGCGCAGAGAATTATTGATTTCACATCAGGATCTGCTTTTGCAATTGATGGTAATCTTCAGAAGATTTCAAGTTATATTTTTCTGGTAACACCGGCAAATGTTGATATTTCCGGCGATATGCAGGATCTTCTGAATACTTCGTTCGATGTGCCGATCCAGAACCGTTACTAGAAGAAAGAAGACAGGGTATGGAAAAAGAAGAGACTTTACTTCGTAAACGTCTGATTGAGTTGTCTAACAATGCTTATCAGAGAGGAATCATTATGTATTCCGATTTCCTGAACCTGAATGAACTGAATATATTACATACTACGCCGAAGGATTCTTTCCCTGTTCCATACAGGACCTTTGGCGGGTATGATCCGTCAGAGCGTCAGATGGCAGCATTTCTACCTGATGCTTTTTATATGTATATGGATGAGGAAAGTATCCGCAGTACATACCCGATCCGCATTCTGAAGATCAGTCCGCTACAGCCGAAATTTGCTGAGGAATTATCACACAGAGATTATCTGGGTGCACTTCTGAACCTTGGGATCACACGGGCAAAGACGGGAGATATTCTGATTCACGATAAGGAAGCTTATGTTTTTGTACATCAGGAACTGACGGAGTTTCTTGTAAAAGAACTGACCAGGGTACGTCATACAACTGTTCGTGCCGTAGAAGTAGAAAATGCAGATTTTAAATGGGAGCCAAAGTACGAAGAGATTAAGGGGACTGTTGCATCAGTACGCCTGGATTCCCTTCTTTCCCTGGCTTTTTCTTCGTCCAGAAGTAAACTTACTGCATTGATTGAGGCTGGGCGTGTATATGTAAACGGAAAGCTGATTACCAGTAATGGATATTATGTAAAGGACAACGATATCATTTCCGTAAGACAGATGGGACGTTTTCAGTACGAAGGAGTTCTTTCCGAGACAAAAAAAGGACGTTATTATGTTACAATCCGAAAGTATATCTAATGGCATTAGCAGTAAAGGAGAGCATATGAAGAACAGACCAGGGTTAAAACAATATATTTTTGCAGCACTTGGAGTCGTAATCCTGGTGCTTCTGGATCAGTATACAAAGCTTCTGGCAATTGCACATTTGAAGGATCAGTCTGCATTTGTGTTGTGGAATAATGTTTTTGAATTGCATTATCTTGAAAACAGAGGAGCTGCATTTGGGATTTTTCAGAACCAGCGATGGTTCTTTGTCATCATGACCGTTGTGATCCTTGTTATTGTGAGCTGGTTTTATGGCAGAACTCCGGTAGAAAAAAGATATCTGCCACTCAGAATCTGTATGATCGTTCTGACAGCCGGAGCAATCGGGAATTTTATTGACCGTCTGACCAGAGGATATGTGGTTGACTTTTTTTATTTTTCACTGATTGATTTTCCGATTTTCAATGTGGCGGATATTTATGTGACTGTGACGTTTATCGTTCTGGTTCTGCTGATCTTTTTTTATTATAAGGACGAAGATTTTTCTATTTATTCGCGCAGACAGGAGCAGAAACATGCAGATTAAAGAATTTCAGAGTGAAGAAAATGCAGGGGAGAGAATCGACAAATTTCTCACAGAGAAAGTGCCGGAGCTTTCCCGTTCTTATATTCAAAAACTGATAAAAGAAAAAAATGTAAAGGTAAATTCTACAGTAATCAAATCTAACTATAAGGTTGCAAAAGGAGATCAAATTCAGATTACGATACCGGATTTGACGGAACCGGATATCCTGCCGGAAAATATACCATTGGATATTCTCTATGAGGATGATGATATCCTGGTGGTTAATAAGCCGAAAGGTATGGTAGTGCACCCGGCAGCAGGTCATTATACCGGAACCCTGGTCAATGCGATCATGTATCATTGCAAAGACCGGCTTTCAGGAATCAACGGTGTAATGCGTCCGGGAATCGTACACCGGATCGATATGGATACTACCGGTTCTCTTCTGGTATGTAAAAATGATACCGCACACCAGATCCTTGCAGAACAGTTAAAAGAGCACAGCATTAAGCGGATTTATCATGCGATTGTACACGGTAATATCAAAGAGGATTCCGGTACTGTGAATGCGCCGATCGGACGCCATCCGATTGACCGGAAGAAAATGAGTATCAATGAGAAAAACGGCAGAAATGCAGTGACACACTACCGGGTTCTGGAGCGGTTTGGCGATTATACTTATATTGCCTGTGAGCTCGAAACCGGTCGCACACATCAGATCCGTGTGCATATGGCAAGTATCCATCATCCGTTGCTTGGAGACTGTGTATATGGTCCGGCAAAATGTCCGTGGACACTACAGGGGCAGACACTTCATGCGAAAATTCTTGGAATTATCCATCCGAGAACCGGAAAATATATGGAATTTGATGCCCCACTTCCGGAATATTTTGAAAATTTATTGAAAAAACTACGCAAAATGTCATGAAAATCTATACATTTATTATGAATTGTTATATAATATGTATAGGATAATCATGGAATAATGACCTGCAAAGGAGCGTGACGTTTATGAGTAAAACACATACAATTATAACAATAGGTCGTCAGTTTGGAAGCGGAGGACGCGAGATTGGAAAACGTCTGGCAGATGAACTGGGAATTGAGTTTTATGATAAAGAATTGTTGTCACGGGCAGCAAAGGACAGTAAGATATGCAAAGAGCTTTTTGAGACACATGATGAAAAACCGACGAACAGTTTTCTCTATTCATTGGTAATGGATACATATTCTATGGGATTTGCATCCGGTTCTGTCAATGAAATGCCACTAAATCACAAGATTTTCCTTGCGCAGTTTGATGCGATCAAAAAGATTGCGGAGGAGGGACCGTGTGTACTGGTAGGAAGATGTGCGGATTATGCACTGGAAGAGCGGGATGATGTACTAAGTGTATTCATTCATGCAGATCTGGAAGACAGGATTAAAAATGTAGCAAAGCTGAATGAACTGACAGATAACAAAGCAAAAGATCTGATACATAAGACAGATAAACGCAGGGCAAGCTATTACAATTATTATACCAACAAAAAATGGGGCGATGCCGAAAGTTATGATATTTGTATAAACAGTTCCAAGTTTGGTGTTGACGGATGTGTGAAAGCTATCAAAGATTTTCTTGAATTAGAGGCAAGCTTGGAAGAGTAAGAACAGCGATTATAATGTTATAAGACGGGGGAAATAAAAATCCCCCGTTTTTTAGACCTGTAGCAAAATACTTATGTTCTGATAATTTCGGAACACAGGCATTATAGTGTCAAATAAAGAGAAGAAAGAGGAGACAAGAAAACATGAAATTTGTAATTCAGAGAGTAACACATGCCGAGGTTGCGGTAGAAGGAGAAGTGATCGGAAAGATTGGAAAAGGATTTATGGTGCTGATCGGAGTGGCACAGGATGATACCAGGGTGATTGCAGACAAAATGGTAAAGAAGTTGACAGGACTTCGCATTTTTGAAGATGAGAACGGAAAGACCAATCTTGCCCTGAAGGATGTGGATGGAGAACTTCTTCTGATTTCCCAATTTACCTTATATGCAAACTGTAAAAAAGGATTCCGCCCAAGTTTTATTGAGGCAGGTGCACCGGATATGGCAAATGAACTGTATGAATATATTATTGAAGAATGTAAGAAAGTGATCCCTGTTGTGGAAAGAGGAAACTTTGGCGCGGATATGAAGGTATCTCTTTTAAATGACGGTCCATTTACGATCGTGCTGGATTCGGAGCAGATTTGTTAAATTATTATTTGGTTTCTAAAGATGTATCGTGTATAATAGAATACAGATGGAATACACAAGAAAGTGGGGAATGTAATAATGAGTTATGAAGCATTAAACAGCAGGATTATGGAGATGAAGGATGAAATTCTTGCTGGAATCCAACAGAACATGAGAATTGAAAGCGTGCGTGGTGAGGCACAGCCAGACGCGCCATATGGTCCGGGACCGAAGGCTGCTCTGGAAAATGCCCTTGAACTTGGCCGCAAGCTTGGCTTCAAGGTTGGGCAGGCAGACAATCGTATAGGCTGGGTAGAATATGGAGAAGGAAAAGAGATGGTAGGCGTTCTTGGTCATGTAGACGTTGTACCGGCTGGCGATACCGGTTGGACTTATCCTGCCTATGGTGCCGAGATCCACGATGGAATTCTTTGGGGAAGAGGATGTCTGGATGATAAGGGACCGATCATTGGATCAATTTACGCATTGAAGGCGATCCGTGACCTGAATCTTCCAATTAACCGTAGAATCCGTGTTATTTTTGGATCTGATGAAGAATGTGGCTCTTCATGCGCGGCGTATTACGTAGAGAACGGATATGAGATGCCGACGATCGGATTTACTCCGGATGCAGATTTTCCGGTTATTTTCTGTGAAAAAGGAACGACCGGCATCAAAGGCGGTTCTAAGGTTTATGACAAAGGTCATATCGAAGTGGAATATTTTGGTGGTGGAATTGCTGACAATGTCGTGATTCCAACTTGTAAACTGATCGTAAAAGGAGACATTAAGGTAGCAGAGACAGAAGGAATCACTGTGACGCATGAAAACGGAAAAACAATCGTTGAAGCGGTGGGAAGAAGTGCACATGGAAGTACCCCGCATCTTGGTGTAAATGCAGCAATTCTTCTTTTGAATGCAGTGAAAGAGAATGAATTTGGTGGAGAATTCCAGCAACTGATGGAATTTCTTCTGAAAGAGATCGGAGCGGAGACAAATGGAGAATCACTGGGAGTACATTATGTGGATGAAGAAACTGGTGAGACAACCGTAAACCTTGGTATTGTTTATTATGATGGAGAAGAGACCTATTTTACATTAGATGTCCGTTATCCAAAAAATGCAGATCCGAAAGTTGTTGATGATACACTGATCAATCATATCAACAGTTACACATTCGATGTGCTCCGGAAAAATAACCACAAAATTCTCTATGTACCAAAAGACTCTGAACTGGTGACAAAGCTCGTTCATGTATATGAAGAAGAGACTGGCGAGCACTTGGAACCACTTGCAATCGGTGGTGGAACTTACGCAAAGAAATTCCCGAACATGGTTGCATTCGGACCGGTATTTCCGGGTGAAGCAGACGTGATCCATCAGCCAGATGAACATGTGGAAGTAGAAAAGCTTCTCCGTGCACTGCAGATTACGGCAGCAGCAATGTACGAACTTGCAAAAAAATAGTAGAAAACAGTACTGACTGAATCATCTGAATATGTCATATATAGATACGAGCATCGAAGGGTGAGCTGTTCAATGGAACAAAAGCCGGATAAGATGACAGGTTAAGAATACCTGTACATCTTATCCGGCTTTTTTGATGCATTTGAAAAAATATTTATGATAGTAAGAGAAAAAGGGATATGGAGAAGAACATATATAAAAAACAGGTGATTACTTGCAAAGCACTTCTATCTGAGATGCTTCTGCAAGTGTACTCACCTGTTTTTTAAAATTAACGGAAGAAGCGCATAACAGCAGCAACTTTCCCTAAAATCGTAACATCTTCAAGGATAAATGGTTCCATTGCATCATTCTCCGGTTGAAGACGGATCACACCTTCTTCTCGGTAAAACGTCTTTACCGTTGCACCGTCATCAATCAGAGCAACAACCATGTCACCGTTCTCTGCAGTTGCCTGCTTTTCCACAATGACATAATCTCCATCCAGTATACCGGCATTTATCATACTTTCACCCTGAACTTTCAACATAAAGAGTTCTTTATTTGATGAAATATATTCAGTAGGAACAGGATAGTAATCTTCAATATTCTCCTGTGCAAGAACCGGTTCTCCTGCAGCTACATGGCCTACGATCGGAATCTGAACCATCTCACGTCTTGTGAGATTAAATGAATCATCCAGAATCTCGATTGCACGTGGTTTGGTTGGGTCACGTCGTATGTATCCATTCTTCTCAAGAGTCTCAAGATGAGAGTGTACAGAAGAAGTTGACTTCAGATTCACAGCATCACAGATCTCACGTACAGCCGGTGGAAAACCACGTTGCAGGATCTGGGACTTAATATATTCAAGTATCTCTTCCTGTTTCTTGCTAATATTACCTTTACTCATAAAAGACCTCCTAAATCTGTATCTATATCAATTTGAAGTATTATCTGAACTATTAAAATTATCATATCATACAGAAGAAAAAATAGCAAACAAATGTTTAGAAAATACGTTCGATTTGCATATTGACAAACGTATGTTCTTGCTGTATATTGGTAACAGAACAGTTGTTCGGGAACATGCTTTCTGGTATATAGGAGAACTGAAAAGATTACAGAAGAAAAGGGAGGAATTTATCATGCGATCAGAGAAAAGAAAAGATATGTATGCGGATCGATATCATGCAGGAGCAAAAGGACAGAAGCACTGTCATTATGCAAAGCACCGTAAGACGAATTCTATCAGACGGTTTGTGACAGGGATTGCGGTTCTGGTGATGGTTATGTCACTGAGTTTTGGATTTGGAAGCTTTTTCTCCAGTGCGCACGATAGCAAAGCTGAAGAACCTTCCGGAGAGAGATATTATAAAAGTGTCCAGCTTGAAAAAGGGGATTCACTCTGGAGCATTGCGCAAAGATACAGACGAACCGAAGATTCCATATATGAATATATGGATGAGCTGGCAGAAGCAAATCATTTAAGTTTAAAAGACAGGAATAATCTCCAGGAAGGAGACTATCTGGTTGTTTCGTATTATGGAGATGATTCTGTTTATTAAAGACCATCTGTGCTGTCAGGTAGCAGCGAATAATCTGCCTGATAGCACATTATATACACTCTATTTTTTATAAAAGTCTAAAAGACTAAGACATTCTTAAGGTCTCTAACCAAGATCCCATCGCTCACCCCGTCTTAGTCTTTCCGGACTTTTTAATTTTATACTAAGAAATTATTACTGGAACAGGTTTTAAAAGAATACACGGAATGTATGGATGAATTATAAGACAAAACTTATTTTATATTTTTAAGGTTATACTTGATTTTACTAGTGACTTTAAAGGATTATCATGATAAAATCAAACAGGTGTATTTAATTTTAGAATAAAAGAGGAGATTTTGTTATGGATAATCATAAAAAAAGGAGTACATTTTCTGGCAAATTAGGATATGTACTGTCAGCAGCAGGAGCTTCTGTAGGTCTTGGAAATATCTGGAGGTTTCCTTATCTTGCGGCAAAATATGGCGGAGGAATTTTTCTGCTTATTTATATTCTGTTAGCTCTTACTTTCGGTTATACGATGATAATTGCTGAATCAGCAATTGGCCGTATGACAAGAAAAAGTCCGGTAGGTGCGTTCAAATCTTTCGGAAAGTCAAAATGGATTTCTTTTGGTGGATGGATTAATGCGATTATTCCGGTTCTGATTGTACCATATTATTCTGTAATTGGAGGATGGGTTATCAAGTACCTTTTGGAATATGTAAAAGGGAACAGCAGTAGTCTGGCTCAAGATGGATATTTTTCAGAGTTTATTTCAAATGGATTTTCTACAGAAATCTGTTTTATCATATTCTGTCTGATTACATTGATTATTATTTATGCAGGTGTTCGGAATGGAATTGAGCGTGTTTCAAAGTTTATGATGCCGATTTTGATCGTGCTTTCGCTGATCATTACCATTTACTCAGTAACACGACCAGGTGCAATGGAAGGCGTGAAGTATTTTCTGGTGCCAAATCCAAAGAATTTTTCATGGATGTCTGTGGTAGCTGCTATGGGACAGATGTTTTATTCCCTATCGATCGCTATGGGAATTTTGATCACATTTGGTTCTTATATGAAGAAAGATATTTCGATTGAAGATTCTACAAGAAATGTAGAAGTATTTGATACAGCGATTGCAATTATGGCAGGACTTATGATCATCCCAGCCGTATTTGCGTTTTCAGGTGGAAATCCGGATACGTTACAGGCAGGGCCGGCACTGATGTTTATTACAATACCAAAGGTGTTTGAGAATATGGGATTGGGAACAGCAATTGGAATTCTGTTCTTTCTGCTTGTTCTTTTTGCTGCGCTGACAAGCTCAATCGCATTGACAGAGAGTGCAGTCTCTACATTTGAAGATGAAATCGGCTGGAGTCGTAAAAAGTCTACTGTGCTTGTTGGTGTGATCATGATAGTATTAGGAAGTTTATCTTCACTTGGATATGGACCACTTGCATTTGTGAAAATTATTGGTATGCAGTTCCTGGATTTCTTTGATTTCCTGACTAATTCGGTAATGATGCCGATCGCGGCACTGATGACAAGTCTTTTGGTAGCTAGAGTTGTTGGGGTAAAGAAGATAGAAGAAGAGATTATTCATGGAGAAAGTACATTCCGCAGAAAGAAGATTTTTGCTGTTATGATTAAATATCTGTGTCCAATCTTTGTTCTGATTATTTTGATCAGTTCTGTGGCGAATGCATTTGGATGGATTTCCATGTAGAATAATATGTGAAAAAAGGAGTGTAAAGAAATGGAACAGATGAAAGTTGGAATTATCGGTGCTGGGCGAATTGCAGCAAATATGGCGAAAACACTGGACGGTATGGACGATGCGGCTGCATATGCCATTGCTGCAAGAAATCTTGACAGAGCGCAGAAATTTGCCAAAGAATGGGGATTTGAAAAGGCATATGGCTCATACGAAGAACTGGTAAGTGATCCGGAAGTAGAGTTGATTTATATCGCGACACCACATCCGTTTCATATAGAACATGCCAAACTTTGTATCAATCATGGAAAACCGGTACTTTGTGAAAAACCATTTACTGTAAATGCTGTTGGAGCAAAAGAAGTATTTGCTCTCGCAAAGGAAAAAGAAGTCTTTATTACGGAGGCAATTTGGACAAGATACCTTCCATCCCGTAAAATAATCGATGATATTATTGCAAGTGGTGAAATCGGAGAAATAAAGGGGATTTCAGCAAATCTCGGATATGATATGCATACAAAAGAACGTCTGATCGATCCGAAGCTTGCCGGTGGAGCGCTATTAGATGTAGGTATTTACCCACTGAATTTTGCAAGCATGGTTTTAGGCGATGATGTTGAAGAAACGCTTTCTTCCTGCGTAAAATTTGACAGTGGAGTGGATGCACAGAATTCCATTATTCTGAAATACAAAAATGGATCGATGGCTTCTATACAAAGTAGTGCACTTACCGGTACAGAACAATATGGTATGATATATGGGACCAAGGGGTATCTGATTGCGGAAAATATTAATGATATTACAGCGGTAAAAGTATACACACCGGATCGGGAATTTGTAAGGGAAATTACAATGCCAGAACAGATCACTGGGTTTGAATATGAAGTACGCGCTTCTATGAAGGCTATCCGAGAAGGAAAACTTGAATGTATGGAAATGCCGCATGAAGAAAGTATTCGCATCATGGAACAGATGGATGGACTTAGAAAAGACTGGGGGATTGAATATCCATTTGAAAAAGGAAACAGACCGTGCTAGTAATTATAATCAGCTGTCCCTGGCAAAAAGTTGTCTTGGGACAGCAGTATTTTGAATAACCAATCTATACGACAAATACCGATTTTTCCAAAAGATATAGACAAATCTTCCGAAAACATGCTATAATCATACATATATCGGGGAAATTTATGGAATTTAGGAGGTTCTTAGAATCATGCCATCTGATACAAAAACATACCAGGAAGAAACTTATATTGATAATACTATTCGTCTTCGTGGTGTTTTAAACACCATGCCTGACTTTGCACGTGATTATTTTCGTGCCATTGAACCAACCACATCACCAAAGACACGAATATCGTATGCATATGACATCCGTTTGTTCTTTCAGTTTTTAATTGAAGAAAATCCTGTTTATAAACATCACTCAATTAAGGACTTTCAGGTACAGGATCTGGAAGCTATTCAGCCGGTTGATATTGAGGAATATCTGGAATATCTGAAGGTCTATGATACTACAGATGTTCATACCAAAGAAACCAAACAGGTCACAAACTCTGAACGCGGCTTATTCCGCAAAATGTCTGCATTACGCAGCTTTTATAATTATTTCTTTAAAAGACAGATAATTCAGAAAAATCCGACCTTATTTGTAGATATGCCGAAGCTACATGATAAGGCGATCATACGTTTGGATACCGATGAGGTTGCAAAGCTTTTGGATTATGTGGAATCCTGTGGTTCCAAATTAACCGGTCAGGCACTCTCCTATTATAATAAGACGAAAGAACGTGATATTGCGATCATTACTCTTCTACTTGGAACAGGTATTCGAGTATCGGAGTTAGTTGGACTGGACCTGTCAGATGTGGATTTCAACAATAATGGGGTCATGGTGACACGAAAAGGTGGAAGCCAGATGGTTGTTTATTTTGGTGAAGAGGTGGAAAAAGCACTTCGCAATTATCTGGAGACATACCGTAAAGCGGTAACGCCCCTTGCTGGCTATGAAAATGCTCTGTTTTTATCAACCCAAAGGCGCCGGATCGGTGTACAGGCGGTTGAAAATATGGTTAAAAAGTATGCCAGTCAGATTACAAATAAAAGAATCACGCCACATAAGCTCAGAAGTACCTATGGTACTGCCCTTTATAAGGAAACGGGGGATATTTACCTGGTAGCGGATGTTCTGGGGCACAAAGATGTCAATACAACGAAAAAGCACTACGCTGCAATCGATGAAGACAGACGACGTAGTGCTGCAAATGTGGTAAAATTGCGGGAACCGTAAATTGTCAAAGTACGGTTAAATAATATCCATCCTAATATGGATAAATTTTTACAAATGATAAATTGGTGAATAATAAAATACCATCATCATTTCATCGATGTGACTGATATGATGATGGCATTTTATTATTTTTTTACTCTTAATGTCCTTAAATAGATCTTCTGTTCCGGCGTGATCCGGTAGCTTTCAATTGCTTTCTGAATCGTCTTATTATGTGTCCAGGTGTCCAGCCTTTTCTCTTCCAGATAAGGAATGATCTGGTCATACTGCTTTGCAAGAGCGGTAGCAAAATACCAGGCACGCATCATGTTTACATAATATTCGTCTGATTTAACTTCGGCTACCTTTTTGGGATATTCCGGTTTAAACTGTTCATCCAGATAATACCGCATCAGCATTCCAATTCCAAAACGGACGATATAAGGGTGATCCGATGCTATCCAGCGACAGACTTCCTGGATAAATATGTCCAGATGATTTTTTACTGTCCGGAGCGCGATCATATCACAGGTTGCCCAGTTATCTATATACGGGAGAAAACGGTCCAGTGCGGCAATACAGGATGGATAGTCTTTAATCTGTTCAATCAGCAGTCCATGAAGGTTGTTTTCTTCATAATATTTATGTGGAAGCACTTCAAGAAATGCAGAAACATTGTCTGTTTTACCGAATTTTTTTGCGTATGCGCGCAAAGAAGGAGTCCGCACACCGATGACGGTTTCCTTATTGACTGTCGGCATCAGTTTTGCCTGAAAATCCCGATAAGAAAGATCCTGTATTGCAAAGAGATCTGCTTGTACATTTTCTATTACTTCTCTACTGCTCATTTGTCATTTTCTCCTGAAATATTGTAGATTTATAATTCGGTATAACGAAATTTGCTACAGCTTGACAGTGGTTTAAGCATTTATAAGATCGTGCCTGTCTCATAGAGCGCATTCTTCCGCTCCATACGCTTTAATTCCGGCAATACGGTAAGTAACATGGTGATGAAGCATAATCCTCCACCAATGACGTTAGCAACCGGCTCAGCGAGAAATACGCCGTCTGTTCCCATATGCAGGGCATACGGCATTAGATATGTCAGAGGCACGACGATAAATACCTTCCGAAGTAGTGAGAAAAAGATTGCTTGCTTCTTCTTATTCAGGGATTTAAAGACCGTTTGGCCAATGTATTGCATATCCATGCAGATAAACGCTGCAAAATACTGCTTCAGGGCAGGAACTGCATCTTTCATCAACGTAGCATCTGAACTGAAAATTCCGATCAGGGTTTTCGGCGCGATGATGATAATACTCCACATCACAGCTGTGTATCCGAGAATCATAAGTGCCATCATGGCACCGGCTTTTCTTACACGGCATGGGCGTCTTGCACCATAATTGTAACTCAGGATTGGCGAAGTTCCTTCGTTGATTGCATAAATCGGAGTTTCTACAAGCTGTCTGACACTGGATACGATGGTCATAACAGAAATGTAGATATCTCCGCCTGTGACGGAAAGTACATTGTTGCAGACAATCGTTACCAGACTGTTTGTCAACTGCATGATAAATCCGGCAGTTCCCAGGCTTACAATATTTTTTGCATAAGCTGTACAGTTGGCAAGTTCCTTTTTTTTGAGGAGCCTCACTTTCAGTTCTGCTTTCTTTGTAAGAAAGAAAAAGACAAATGCAGCAGAAAGTGTCTGAGAAATGACCGTTGCAATTGCGGCACCGCGCACGCCAAGCCCGAACACAAAAATAAACAACGGGTCAAGCAGCAGGTTCGTTACTGCCCCTATGGTAACTGAAAGCATGCCGATGGTTGAATATCCCTGTGCATTGATAAACGGGTTCATACCGGTTGCAATCATAGAAGGCAGAGTTCCGATCAGGTAAAGCATCAGGTACGGATATGCATAGATTAGAGCGTCTTTTGAGGCACCAAACAGTACCAGGATCGGGCGGGCAAATAAAAAGCCAATTACCATGAGTACAATGGCACAGATACAGACCATGGAAAAAGAAATATTCATAATTTTTTTCGCTTCCTGTGGCTCATTTTTGCCGCGCTCAATCGAAAATAATGGTGCACCGCCGCTTCCGAATAGATTGCTGAATGCGGTAATGATGACAATTACCGGGAAACAAAGACCGACTGCACCAAGTGCTGCAGTTCCGATGTGCGGGATACGTGCAATATAAATCCGGTCTACAATGTTATAAAGTAAACTTAAAATCTGGGCAACCAGCATCGGGAGTGATGCTCCAAGGATATTACTGGTTATCGTTCCATTTTCAAAATCGACTCGTTTCATTTGTAAATTCATTCCTTTTTATTTTTCTTGCTTTTTAATTCTAACATGATGTAATATATATGTAAATTATTGTTTTTATATGATAATTCAATAAAAATCATATGGATAATATATTTTCATTTTTAAATAATCAGGAGATGAATTACATTTTTATGGAAATCAGACAGTTGGAATATTTTCGTGCGATCGTAGATGCCGGAACGATCAGCGGTGCAGCAAGAGTTCTTCACATGACCCAGCCACCGCTGAGCTATCAGATGAAGATGCTGGAGGAAGAATTACAGGTATCACTCTTTTTGCGAGGTACAAAGAAAATTACGCTTACAGATGCCGGAAAGACGCTTTATGAGCAGGCCGGTAATCTTCTGATGCTTGCAGATCTGACCAAACAGGAGGTTGTCAAATCCGGTCAGGCAGCTACCCTGCACATAGGGATCACACCATCCACTGTATCGATGATGTCCGAATATCTGCTTTACTTTGCAAAAAAATATCCTCAAATTCATTTTGATGTACATGAAGGATCTACATTTACACTGAAAGATCAGCTGGAAAATGGAATGATCGATCTGACTACACTCCGCACACCAATTGTGTTAAATGGCTGTGAAACCAAGTCTCTTTCCCGGGAGAAGCTGCTTGTGATGGCAGTTCCTGATCACCCTCTGTTGCAGGGACATACATCCATCAGTCTGCGGGAACTTTCCGAACAACCCTTAATCCTCTCCCATCGCTACCGCAAATATATGCTTGCTGCATTTGAGGGTGCCGGACTGGTCTGTGATATTTATTTTGCCTGTGAGGATGCCCGCACTGCAATGACGATGGCAGAAAAGGGATTGGGAATTGCGATTCTTCCGGAGTCTATGCTGAAGCTCACTAATAAATTAAAAGCATATGATATTACTGGAGCTGATCTTACAACTGAAATTCTTCTTGCATGGAGGAAAGGCAGGATGCCGGCGGAATTACAGGATTTTCTGACATTATTTGAGGAGAAAATATAAAGTAAAAGAGCAGAGATACTTTCGAATGACTCTGCTCTTTACTTTATTTTATCATTTGGTAAGTATTTTTTAAATAGGATAAATAGAATTACCAGCTTGATTTCTGCTCATCTATAACTTCCAAAGTCTCCGGATTTACCAGATAGAAATCAACCAGTTCTGTCTCATATCCACCATCCGGATATACCTTTTCCAGAACCAATTCTTCGAAAGTATTATTATTTTCATCTGACTTAGAACCGTTATCATACAGACAGTAATTGACATTTACTGTTGTGCCATCCTTCTCTTCTGTTGTCTCAGAGAGGATCGCGTAATTTTCTCCCTTTGCATTTGCCGTGTAAGTGAAATTCATATCCGGAAGGGGATTCTGTTGTTGGATATATTGATACACAGCACGCATTTCGTCCTGAAGCGGTGAAGCCTTCTGGGATTCCTGTGCCGGAGAATTTTCGGTAGAATCAGTGGTACTACTATCTTGTGTTTCCGAATCATTCAGGTCAGAATCCGGTACAGAGGATTCTGTTAAAGTGTCTGTATTCGGCAAAAACAAACCCGTTTTTTGCATATAAATCAGGTTATCAGTTCGGTACTGTGTAGCGATGCCGTAATCAGGCTGTACGGAAAGATAAATATAATGCTGATCTTGACCGGTTACGGTTTCCGTTCCTTCTACGCCAAAGCTCACAATTAAAAAGCTGTAACCAATCAGAGAAAGTAAGAAAAGAGTCAGTGCGGCATAAGAAACGGCAATTATTCGTCTGGCTGCTTTCCTATTAAGGAGACTTTTTTGCTTTTTATACAGACAGATCATGCCCCAGATCAGCAGGCAGGACAAGGTGACGGAAACGCAGATGACGGATATTTCAGCAAAATAATAGCGGATTGCATATCCTGCGCTTTTATTGATACCATACCATGCACCGTAGAAAAAGGTACTGTATGCCAGAACGATTGTAATCAGACAAGTACGCAGGATATGCTCTTTTCTTGTCGGAGTGAATTTTTTTAATGCAGAAATAAGTCTGTCCATTTCTTCTGCTTCAATCCAGGTGGTAAGTTCTGCTTCAGATGGATATTCACCGTTTGTGTCAGGAATTCCTGTATAACGGGTTAAAAATTGATTTTTTGTATCAGTATCTCCCACTTCTGCTGCCAGTAAGATCTGCATATAATACAACTGTTTTAACTGGACCGGTGTGCATTTTCCAACAGAAATCTGTGTAATTGTCTGTGTAGCATGATCGTATTTCCCAAGCTGGATTTCAAGGCTTGCAATCAGGAGTAGCATGCGGTTATTCGTAGCAAGATCGCGGACAGATTGTATATGATACATATAAAGCGCATACTCATAGTGTTCGTCCAGTGGCATTCTACTCGATATTTTTCTGCTCCATCCGGCTTCTACAAACTGGAGCCCGAAAGCAAGTTCGATAACGGCAAGAAGCTGGCAAAGGAAAGCCGTAAGTCCCCAGACATTGGTAGTGAGTTTCTGATAGGTCAGAAAAAAGATTGCAGCGGCAGCCAGGATGACGATCAACCATCTCAGCATAAACACGTGGCGGGCTTTCTTTTTTACGGTTGGATTCCATGGATATGTTTTTAATTCTGAATCTAGCACGGGCAAATCTCCTTTCCGTTGTCTAATTATCGATTTCCAAAAATATAATCTTAGTATTTAAGCGCCTCCTTTATGACGAAATAAAAGGGGCGCTTAAATCACTTTTCATATTTACTATTTTACTTCTACCAGTTCGATCTGGAAGTTCAGTTCTTTTCCAGCCATCTCATGGTTGGCATCAAATGTGATGTTGGTTTCTGTCTTTTCGGTTACGGTTACCGGGAATGGCTGTCCGTACTGGTTGGTCAGATATGCATGTGCACCGACTTCCAGATCTTCTGATCCGGGAAGCTGTGCGATTTCCAGCGTAAAAATGGCGCGTGGATCCGGCATGCCGTAAGCTTCTTCCGGCATCAGATGGATGTTGATGGTCTGTCCTACTTTCATTGTTGCAACGGCTTTATCGTAACCATGGATCATCTGTCCGGCTCCGCACACAAATTCCAATGGCTCTCCGCGGTCATAGGAAGAATCAAACTGGGTACCATCATCAAAGGTACCTCTGTAATGGGTACGGCAGGTCTTTCCGACATTCGGACCTTCAAAATCCGGCACAGGTGCGCCACCACATCCGCTGCATCCACTGCAGTGTCCGCCACAGGAATGTTCTTCTTCAGCAGAAGCTTCTTCTGTTGCTGTTTCTTCATGCTGTCCACAGCAGGAATGACCTTCTTCGTGGTGATGGTCACAATTTGTACCTGCAGATTCCAGTTCTCCTGCAAGATAGGCATTCACTGCCGCATCTACTTCTCCTGCTGCACCGGATATAACTTTGATACCGGCTTCTTTCAGCGCTTCTTGTGCACCTTCTCCGATACCGCCACAGATCAGAACATTTGCACTCTGCTCAGAAAGGAATCCTGCAAGCGCACTGTGTCCGGCACCACCAGCATGAACAATCTGCATGGAAGTGATCTTTCCGTCTTCTACCTCATACATTTTAAAAGTTTCTGTCTTTCCGAAGTGCTGGAAAATAGATCCGCCTTCGTATGTTACTGCTATTTTCATTTGTAAAATCCTCCTTGAGATACCTTTACTCAATAGTATAACATATGGATTGCGAAACGCATAGAAAAAGTATACAATAATGAAAGAAATAATGAGACAAAACGAAAGAAAAAGGGACTGGAAAATGAGTAGTATTTATTTGAGCAACACAATATTTATGATGATAATACTGACGATCATCTTTTTAAGGATCCGGTATTATATTACATGGAGCCCGAGTAAAAAATATACGATGATCTTTATTGGCATGGTAGAGCTTTATGTGTTAATGGATGCATTGTTTATGAAAGAACTCTTAGGCAAGTCAGGAAACTTTTTGCAGTTTAAGCTGGTTGTGTTTTTCTTTTATCTGGTTTATGTAATCATGCCATATGTGTGGCATTTGTTTATGCAAAGTTATATGGGGATTAACCGTTCAAAGAAGCAAAGATTTGCGGAAATGATTCCGTTCATTCTCCTGGTTCTGATGGTGCTTCTCTCAGTTCCGACGGGAATTGTCTGGAGATTTTCACGGAACCGGACCTATATACGCGGTACATTTTTCGGAGTGTTTGCCGTACTCAATCTGTTTTATTACGTTTATACATTTGCACAGACATTCTTTATTTTATTCATGAACAATACAAAGGGTGTCAGATATCTCATAAAATCGGCACTGTTTTCAGCAGTCCCACTGATTGGAATTCTGGCAAATACCTATATCATTCCACTTTATGGGGCGTATCCGTTTCAACCGTACTGCCTGGTAATCGGAGCACTGCTCTCCTACCTGTTCATGGTGGAGCACCAGCAAGATCAGATGGAGTTTGAACACCGGAAAAGACTGTCCAAAGCATTGGAACTGGAAAAAGAATCGACACGGAAAGCGAAAGTAGCCGGTGAGGTAAAGAATGCTTTCCTTGCAAATATGTCCCATGATATCCGTACCCCGATGAATGCGATCATTGGATTTTCTGATATCATTGCAGAACATCCGGATGATGAAGAAATTGTAAAAAATGCAATTTCCAAAATTCAGGCATCTGGTGAGATTCTTCTGAAGATCATCAATGATGTGTTGGATCTGTCTAAAATCGAAAGTGGAAAGGCAGAAATTGTGGAGATGGTAACTGACCTGAAGCAAATGGAAGAAAATCTGAAAATGATGCTCGAATACAGCATCCAAAAGGGAATGATTGATTTCAAAGTTGAGGATCAAATAGAAAATCCACTGGTATGGTGTGATGTGACAAAACTGCAGCAGGTTCTGGTAAATGTACTGAATAATGCAGTTAAATTTACCCCAGCGGGAGGAACGATCACATTTAGCTGCGTCCAGAGAATGATCGCACCTGGATTTGCCGAATACAAATTCACGATAAAGGATACCGGAATCGGTATGACTGAAGAATTTCAGAAACATGCGTTTGAGGTATTTGAAAGAGAGCGGACTTCTACCGAGAGCAAGACTGAAGGAACAGGGCTTGGACTTGCGATTGTGAAGAAACTGGTAGATCTGATGCATGGTGATGTGATAATCCAAAGTAATTCCGGTCAGGGAACCAAAATACAGATTTCACTTCCCCTTCGGATTGCAACGGAAAATCAGCTTCATCAATCAGATAAAGCAAAGGAATACAAAATAGGTCTTGACGGAATGCATGTACTTTTGGTGGAAGATAATGAATTAAATGCAGAAATTGCCATGGAAGTTTTGAAAAATAAAGGAATTCTTGTGAACTGGGTTCCGGATGGATGCGCCTGTGTGGAAGAAATTCAAGATAAGGAAGCAGGCACATATCAGTTTATCCTGATGGATGTACAGATGCCACGGATGAATGGATACGAAGCGACACAGAAAATCCGTCAGCTTGCAGATGTGAAGAAGGCACAGATTCCAATCATTGCCATGACTGCAAATGCATTTGAGGAAGACCGGAAACATGCGCTGGATGCCGGGATGGATGGGTTTATTATGAAACCGTTCCGGGTGGATGAGATGATGAAGGTGATCGGAGAAGTGATGGAATAAATGAATGGAAAGAGTAGGGAAAGAACTTTGGAAAGTTCATCCCCTGCTCTTTGTGTGTTTCATCAATCTACGCGGCTATGTTGCCTGCGTTTTTTGTAATCTTTATCAATCCGCTTTTTCCAACTAGAATCAAGCGCTGCATTGCACCGAACAGCAGATATGGCATCATTTAATACTTCATAATTCAATGCAGTTCCTTCGCAGTCACATTGATAATTGGCAGCTTTATCGGCGTCAATTCCAAAATGACTGGCTGTTTCAATCGCATCAATATTTGCGCCAAGAAAGAGAAATTCCCATCCATATTTTTCTTTTTGTCGTTCGATCATCTGCTTTACTTTATCAATGCGATAAATGTGGCTTGCATTTTCCATTCCATCAGTCATGATGATAAAAATGGTATGCTCCGGTACATCTTCCGTGCGCGCATATTTGTGGACATTTCCAATGTGATGGATAGCACCGCCGATCGCATCCAGGAGAGCCGTACAGCCGTACACAGAATAATCGTCTTCTGTCATAGAGGGAATCTTCTGCACCTCTACTCTGTCATAAAGGACTTTACTGTTATTGTTAAAAAGCACGGTAGAAATCAGCGCCTGCCCTGCCTCTCTTTTCTGCTTTTCAATCATAGAATTGAAGCCGCCTATGGTATCCATTTCCAGTCCGCTCATGGATCCGCTGCGATCTAAAATAAATACAACTTCTGTCAGATTTTTTCTCATACTAAATTTCCTCCTAAATAATGGCTTATTTTGTTTGTAACTATAGGATACTGCCATTTTCAGGGGAAATGGTCGCATGAAAAGCGACACTTTTTATGGATCAGAAAATTTCTACAGAATCATATCAGGCGAACAACGCTGTGTGCAAAATTATTTTCTTCTTAGCCTCCAATCAGGCTTTGGTCAAAGGCAAATAGTGCTTCATTGATTTCGTAAATATTATAATTTTGCTTTAAGATAAAATATTCAACGATTACGTCAAATTTGCTGGAATGAGACAGGGCAAATCCTGCTTTCATCAGCATATCCCGAATTTCCGGAAGCGGAAGCTCAAGTGCCAACGCAAATGCAAGAACGGTCGGTTTGGATGGTTTGTAGTACTTGTCATTTTTAATCTTGGAAAATAATTTCCGGTCAATATTGGCTTTCTTATAACACTGAGAATCGGTCATTCCACTTTCATCAATCTTCCGAAGCAGCATTTCAGAAAAGCTTTCATCCATTTGCTGCAAGGCATCTTCCAAAGTTGCAGCCTTACTTAACGGTACATTTGATGGCTCTGGTAAAGATATGCTTTCACAGAGATCCATTTCCTGGAACTGCTTCTGGCGCCTCATTGCTTCGGATGTTTTGTTAATGTGTGTTTCTACATAATGATCATCGATATAAGATGCAATATCAGAAAACAGTTTGCTGCTGATCCGATAGGCTGCTTTATCAAAAATGACGATGTATACCGTCATATCATTTTCCATAAGAAATGCGCTGATCGCGTCGATTGCAACCTTCAGCGCCTGAGCTTTCGGATAGCCGTAAATTCCGGAAGAAATCAGTGGAAATGCTATGGTTTCACAATGTTTTTCTTTTGCAAGTGCTAAGGAATTTTCATAGCAGGAAGTAAGCAGCTCCCGCTCATGAAACTGTCCGCCTCTCCATATAGGACCTACTGCGTGAATGACATAATTGCAAGGCAGATCATAGGCGTTTGTAATCTTTGCATCTCCGGTCTGACAGCCGCCTAATGTGCGGCATTCCGCTAAAAGCTTTGGCCCTGCTGCACGGTGAATGCAGCCATCCACTCCACCGCCGCCGAGCAAGGAGGAATTTGCGGCATTGACGATGGCGTCTACGGGCATTTTTGTGATATCATTTCTGACGATTTGTAATGGCATGGGTTGGTGTGCTCCTTTAGGTTAGTGTTTGATGATTTTACTTTTATAGTAATGATAAGCAGGTGCCTTTTTTAATTTTTCAAAACATATACAGTGCTTTTATATGCACCTTGACGTTCCAAAATTCCCATATTGACCAGTTCTCCAAGAATTCTTCTTGCTCGACGTTGCTTTACTCCAAGTAATTCTTCTACTTGCCGAGATTTAATCGATCCTGTTTCTTTCGCAAATTGAATAATTGAATTTTGCTGTGCCGACAAACTATTTACCGGCGTTTTATCGGCATTTATCGGCATTTTATCGGCATTATTAATTTCAATTACTTTACTGCTTCCAGCTTCTATTCCATAATCAAACGAATATGCATCATCCAATGGAACAATAATCCGGAATACATCGTCTTCCACAAACAAAGGATCTTTCCCTGAATAATATTTGCTGTATTTGAATAATTTTCTTACTCCAGATCCAAGCTGGTCAGCATAACCGATATTCCTGAAAAACGATGCTATAAGAGGATTTTTTGGATTTGGTTCCAGATTATCTACTGTGATGAAACCTTCCTTTGTTGCACGATTCGCATTTTCCACATACATTCGATCTTTCTCAATCACAAACTTTGCTGTATAACTGCTTGTAAATTCACGGTGCATCAACGTATTACTGATCATTTCTCTGACAATTGTATTCCGGAGACTTTTGTTTACTGTATCTTCAAGGAAGAACTTGTCTGGCAAGTTTTTTCTTCCAAAATCAAGGAGCTGGCTATAACTTTCAATTAGGTTTGTCTTAATAATTTCCCGATCATCGTAACGATCTACATTAACTTTTCGCACAAGTGCATCGGTCACATAAGTCGGTGCAACATTTAAAATTACATCGTCTTTTCCTAACAGCATAATTGCTGCTAAATTGAAACCCTCTTCTCCGGTAACGATATCTCTACCGTATAATCCTGCACTTTTCAAAAGTTCCTGATCATCCATAGTTGTCCAGGGATGCTGACCACCTGCATGATTCTGTGCCATAATACGAATCTTTGGCAGCAGATCTAATCTCAAATCTTCCATTTTTGCATAAGGATAGATTTTCTTTTCTGTAAAAATATTCTGCTTACGAATATACATCTGTGCAATTGCACTGGTAGATGTTATTTTTACATCCGCATCATCCACACGGTCATAGATGACTTTTTTGAAGCTGTGAACCTCTGCACTAGGCGGAATATGAACATGAATGATCGTATGACTTTCATCATATTTTATAATTTCCGGTACCAAATATATCGTTGGTGAGAACAATGTAGGATTACTAATAACCTTAATAAAGTTTTTTACCATATCAGGAGCTGCTTTTTCTGGTATTCCTACTACAGTCCCATCATCTAATATTCCCATGAAAAGGTCTCCGCCAAATCTGTTCAGAAATGAGCAAACTGTCTCATAGGTATCATTTTCAATTCCATTTCCACAGCGTTTAAATTCAACCGCTACAGTTTCACCAATTGTAAGAATGGATTGTACTTCTTTTATTTCCATTTGGTCACCTCATTCTATAATTAATGCTTAAATTTCATCTACTGATCTAAAACATATTGTTGTACTATTATCAAGTATTTTCGAAAACTAATCATGTATATTTTTATACATATCAGGACTACATACAATATTTTCTATACGCATCCATAATTTCATTTTGGATTTTGTCCCGGAAACTTTTAGGCCCAATAATTTCACATTGATTGATGTGAGTCATTACCCATGAATGTATAACGGATGGTATTGTATTAATTTTTACTGTAATATTTTCTTTATCCTTTTTTAATACGGTTGCATTTTTCCCGAAGGTTTCAGCAATTTCCTGCCATAATCCGAAAGCACATTCTATTTCGTAGGATGCTTTTGATTCTCCTTTTTGAAAGATCTTTTTCTCGGCATACTGACCTGGATTTAAACCGCCAAAGATCATATCAATGCCTCTTTCCAGTATCGTGATATCCTTTAAATGATCAATTCGAAAATGTTCTAATTCTTCAGAATATTCCCTCTTTCCAAGGATATAGTAATTCCCTTCAGCCCAAATAGTAACGTATGGACTAATAATAATATTGCTATTTATGACTTCTTCTAATTCCTGATTAACTCCATATTTCAGCAGTTTTGCACTTACTTTACATCCTTGATTGATTGCTACATTTAACGCATCGATGTTATAAAACAGCTGTTTGCTTAGAATCTTCTTTTCTGATTTTACGAAAACAGTTTTTTGTAGCATTCTGCTTTGAAAAATACTTTGTGATTCAAGAAGTTTTTTTATAATTATTTTGCTGGAAGATTCTTTTATCATATCAGAAGCAGCAACTGCATCACATAAAAGTCTTATCTCTGAAAGCTCAAATTCACGGTCAATTAGGAAATATCCTTCCCGGTTATCCTGATATCCTGCGATTTCAATTCCCATACTGCGTAATGCTTCTATATTTCGATAGATTGCTCTTCGCTCCATGTCAACATCGTAAATCGATTTTAATTTTTCATGAATTTTTTCGGCTGACAGAATATGGGATTCATCGGTATACTTTTTCAGAATCTCATATAAACATAAAATGGTTGCTTTTGGTGCTATCATAATTGTACACTCCGATTGCCTTTTCTATATTATAACTTTTTTTTCTGTTCAAAACAACTAATAGCTGTGCTATTTTTGGTACAGCTATTGGAATATAAAAGGTATTTCAGATTTGTTATACTGACCACATCTTAAAAATAAATTGGAGGTCGCTTATGAAATTACCAGTTATTCAAAATGCATTTGAAAATGTAAAAAAATTCAGCCAGGAAAAACTTGTAGAAAAATATCCAAATGAAGTGCCAGAAACTATCCAGAAACGTTATTTACAAGAGCTTACGTTTTTAGAAAACTCAGACCATATCGATGATTTTGAGATTTTCCGCTGTCTGTCAGAAGCGGCAAAAAAAAGCAATACACTTATAAATATGCGCGGAACTGTTTCAGGTTCAATTTTGTGTTATCTTCTCGGAAATCATTCGTTTAATCCTCTTTCAACGCACTATTATTGTACGGAATGTGGATATTATGAAAAAGTAGATACACATTTATTTGGAATTGATCTTCCCTCCAGAAAATGTCCTTGTTGTAATACAAAAATGTGGGCAGACGGATACAACCTGTCTCTGGAAACCGTCTGGGGAATAGATGGTAAAAAATCTATTTCGTTTGAATATAACGTAAATTCTGAATTCCTGGCATTTGCACGAAGAGTTTTAGAGAAAATATATCCAGATCAGGAAGTCGTGCGATGGGGAATGTTTCAGTTTAATTCAACACAGTTTGATGAAAGAATGATTGGTGTTGATTTGGTTGGTTATGCTGTCTTGCCTTCCGGAAATACAATTCAGGATTATACAGATTTGATTTCTTATCTGGAAAACGGAGATATTTGTATTACTGGAGGGATTTTGGAATTGCAGGAACATGCAATCAAACCTGTTCGATTATTAACTGTAGAAATTTTGGATGAATTAACTGAGTTACAGAGACAAACTGGCATTTACGCGAATGAAATTGGGAATAAAGAATTAAGAGAGATTACCTGGAGCAATGTATGTAACACAGCAGTTCCGAGTAAAGATTTACAAATGCTCTTTCAGAAAGTAAAACCGAAAACGTATCGGGATATGGTGACTTTAGAATCAGGTATTCACAGCACTTTTAGATGGCAAAATGGGCAGCAGGGTTATTTTGATGTTGATAAATTTATTGAAATGACCACAACAAATGACTTTAAAATATATCCATGTTTCACGCGGGAAGATTTTTATGATTATATGATTGAAAATGGAGTTGACTGTGTTAAAGCCTATGAAGCTTTTGAGTGTATTCGAAAAGGATATGCAGTGTCCGTAAAGCATGATGAAGAATGGATGCAGCTAGAGATTCCTGAAGGAATAAAGAATGTTGCGAAAAATTACCGGTATGTATTTCCACGGGCGCATTGTATTGGATATGTACTGGGATATGCGAAACTGGCATATTATGCGAAAGTTGATGGGAAGATGTTTAGTAGGGTTGTTTTTGGGAAGAAATAATAGATTGGAAATATCCTCTTGTTTTTCTTCAATTGAAGATCATGGAGGATATTTCCAGTTTAGTAAAGGGGCTATTCGTGGATTTAAATTTTCTTGATCTTTTAATCAAAAATAACTCTTCTCTCACGTCAAAAAAGGAATGAAAGCTACCAAAACAGTAACTTCCATTCCTTTTTCAATTATCTCACACCAAAATCAGCTCCTCTCTCCGGCTTATCTTTTCCCTGTTTTTCTTGAATAATCTTCTTATTGATTACAAGAATTACTGAAAAAGCAAAAGACTTTAAATATCATTCGTCAAAATTTCACTGCTCTGCTTAGTGAACAAAGTTCACAGATTTACCCTTCTCAACGAGATAATGTATAACTATAAAATGTTTTTCTTTAGTCGACTGATATGTAAGAAGAACACTGACTGCAAAATCAGTGTCCTTCTTTCTTCCTTTACATATATTTCATAATAGTCGGCAATAATACATTCATATCTATTGGTTTTGCAACATGATCATTCATGCCACTTGCAAAAGCCATCTTCTTATCTTCTTCAAACGCATTTGCTGTCATTGCAATAATTGGAATCTGCGATTTGTTACCGTCTTTCAGCTCTCGAATTCTCCTGGATGCTTCATATCCGTTCATAATCGGCATCTGAATATCCATCAGAATCAGACTGTAGTAATTTTGCTTTGCTTTGTTAAGCATATCAATACATGCAACGCCGTTCTCCGCTCTTTCTATCATGATTCCCTCTTCCGTCAAAAGTTCCGTTGCAATTTCTGCGTTCAAGTCATTATCTTCTACCAGAAGAACCCTTTTTCCTTCCAGTTTTTTGATATTCAACTGACCGTCTGCATGTTTCGGATTCCTTTCTTCCTCATTTGCTATTTTTAATGGAAGCGTGATTGTAAAAGTAGAACCTGCTCCCGGTTTGCTCTGAACTGTGATCTTGCCATTCATTAAATCCACCAGTTTCTTCACGATTCCCATGCCAAGTCCGCTACCTTCTATTCCGCTGTCTGACGAAGATCGTTCCTGTGAAAATGATTCAAAAATATGTTTTTGGAATTCTTCTGACATTCCGATTCCGTTGTCTGCTATAATAAGCTCTAATACACTCCAACCTTCTTTTTCGCCGGGATATTGGTTCAATGTACAGCTTATGTTACCGCCTTCACCCGTGTATTTCACAGCATTACTCAAAATGTTAATCGTAATTTCAGATGATCTTGCATCATCCATATACAGGTATGGATATCGAATGTTCTTATTGACTCTCAGTGTTTGATGTTTTTCTTCTATCGGTTTCCTAAACATATCAATACATAAATCAAAGTTTTTAGAAACATCTGTTATTGTCTCATCCAGCGTTGCGTGGTTGTTTTCGATTCGTGCTAATTCAAGAATGTTATCAATCAAATGCAGCATTTTCTTTCCGCACAATAATATTTTTTCAAAGTAATCCTCTAATATAGTTGGCTCCTTTAAATGTTTCTCTCCCAATTCTGCATATCCAATGATTGCATTCATAGGGGTACGAATATCATGAGACATATTAAACAGAAATGTTGATTTTGCTTTATTAGCTGAATCGGCCAGTCTTGCAGCTTCCTGCAACAGTTTTTGCTGTTTCTGCTCATTTTCTTTTTGCTTCTTATATACAGAATATCCACATGTACATAATATTAACAAAATACACGCTGTAATGCATCCCAGTGCAATACTTAACTTATTCGTCTTCTCAACCATTCCATACGCTTTCTGCATATCCATTTCTATGCAGAAAGCACCTATCACTTCATTAGATTCATCTTCCGCTGTCACAGGATAACAGGCTGTAAAAATAGGTCCCCATGTTGTATCAACAATATCCTGAGAATATACTGTTTTTCCAGAAAGTGCTTTTTCTATATAAGGAACCATCTCCTTTTCAATCGGATCTCCTGGATGTCTGACGTCACCAGCCGATGGATCCAGTCCGTCTACAACGTAAATCAATCTACCGTCTTCATTTCTGGTTGCTGTGTAAATATATCTCGTAGAATTCAACGTTCTGATTTCATTCATATATGTCGACATATTCTTGAATAGTTCTGTATTCTCATCAGCTTTACTTTTTATTTCATTAAAATCTTTTCGTCCCAGTCTGTTATTTACCAGCTTATGAACCGCATCTGCACTGGAAATATCTCGTTCAATTTCTGTTTTCAGAGCAGTTTGGGTATATGCTTGTTGTAAAATAAAAGTATATGCAACAACAAACAAAATCACCATTGCCAGAAGGAATACCAACCGTCCCTCAAAAATTTTCCAATGATTTACCGGATTTTGATCTTTTCTTTTTTGTTTTATATAGTTATTTTTCATCATCGTATTTCACATGTCTTTTCCCTAATTTTAGTTTAATACAAAAACGCCTCAACTCTTCACGTATTTTGCAAATATGGGTTACATTTCCAGACTCATCCCTTTTTTTATAGTAAAAAGCATCCTGTGCCAACTGCCATCACACATACGGTATTCTGTGGGTTTCTGTCATAACAAAACCCTCTCTATGTTTCCTAGCTGCTTTTCCCATGCATCCAGGAAGGCAATTACAGCCAGTTTTCCAGAACATCATTCAGCTTATTCATATCCAGCGGTTTCGCGATATGTCCATTCATGCCTGTATTTTTGGCCAGCTGTACATCTTCTGCAAAAGCATTGGCAGTCATGGCAACAATAGGCAGTTTTCCATTTTCACCCGGAAGGCTCCTGATTGCTGCAGTTGCCTCATAACCATTCATGACAGGCATTTGGATATCCATAAAAACAAGATCATACGAACCTTTCGGAGAAGCTTCCACTTTCTCAACTGCGATTTTTCCATTTTCTGCCATTTCCACTTTTGCACCTGTCATCTGCAAAATTTCACCAGCAATTTCTCTGTTCAACTCATTATCCTCAACCAGCAGAATCCTTTTTCCCGTGTAGTCTGATTCTGACAGCTTCTCCAGATAATTTCTTGCTGTTTTTTCTTTTCTGCCTGAAGTAAACTGCCGTAATGTTGCCGTCAGCCGGGAACGGAACAGCGGTTTTGCAATAAAAGCATCTACACCTGCAACTTTTGCTTCTTCTTCAATTTCGCTGAATTCATAGGATGTCAATACAATGATGGTGATCTCTTTCCCAATCCGTTTCCGGATCTGTCTGGCAGTCTCTATACCATCCATCTCCGGCATCTTCCAGTCTAAAATAACAGCAAAGTAATCATCTTTCAACTCATGCCGTGCATAACAGCGCTCAACCGCTTCCCTGCCGGAGAGAACCCATTCACCCATAATACCGATTTCCTTCAGTGTGGCAACTGTACTTTCACAGCATGTCTTATCATCATCCACTACCAGAACCGGCAGATTCATCAGATTTTTGTCCTGTTCTTTTTCTTGTTCCTGAAGCTCCAGATAAATTGTTACTGTGATTTTAGTTCCCTTATGTAAGGTACTGTCCACTTTAATAGTGCCATTCATCAGGTTCACAATATTTCTGCTGATTGCCATTCCAAGACCGGTTCCCTGAACTCTGGTTGTCCGTTGGTCATCTGCACGGCTGAAAGGATCAAACATGATTTTCTGGAATTCCAGTGACATACCGATTCCATTATCCTCAATCGTAAATTCATAGCATCCAAGTTCTGAAAATCCATTGGGTTTTTCCTCTATGGAAAAAATAATATTTCCACCATCCGGTGTATACTTGATCGCATTACTCATCAGATTCAAAAATACCTGCTGAATCCTCAAGCTGTCACCACAGACAGCCTCATGTTCAATATGATTGATGTGTATATCAAAATTATGTTTATGTTCATCAAGCACCGGTTTCGTAAGTGTAATAAGATTATCTACCAGCTCTGACAGATTGAAATCTTCCTGTGCCAGTGTCATTTTTCCACTTTCAATACGTGCCATATCCAATACTTCATTGATCAGCCCCAGCAGATGGCGGCTTGATTCTGTGATCTTGCTGAGGCATTCAATGACTCTGTCCTGGCTCTCAACATTTGCTCCTGCAATTGCTGTCAGACCCACAATCGCATTCATTGGTGTCCGGATATCATGGGACATATTGGAAAGGAATTCTGTTTTCGCACGATTTGCATTTTCTGCGGACCGGTAAGCCTCTTTCAGTGCCTGACGGGATTCAATCTCTGCTTTCTTCTCCTGTGTCACATCCATGGATGCCAGCAATACCTTTTCCAGCTTTCCATTCTTCCATTCCAAGGGAATATAAGAAGCGATTTTATAAGTCTTTTCATCCAGGCTGCAATATTCAAACTTATAAATATCATTTTCACTTTTCAGTTTTTTCCGAATATTATCCGGGGCTATCAGGATATCTATAGCTTCCAATGGTTCCAGTGTCTTATATTTTTCAAGAACCTGCATCTGAAAATCATGATAAAATCCCAGAGGTTTATATATCATCTGGCCATTCAGATTGTAGAATTCATATCTGTCATTTTCCAGATCACAGACAACAAAGCGGTCAACCAGACGCACAATACTCTGAATCAGCTGCTCCATGGAAGCATTATCCGCTGCCATCTGCAGATGCCGTGCGCTCTCTACCTTTGCCTCTGTGATATCTCGCAGAAAGATCATGGCATATTCTGAATCCTCTATTTCGCCACGTATGACCACATTGCGGACCCATCGTTCTTCTCCATTCAGAGTGATACGGCACTCTAAAGCCAATTCGGTTTCCAGACCCTTCAGCCTTTCTGCAATATAACCACGGTCGTAAAAAGAGGATACCGCCTTCTTATCTGTCTCCACAACATAGGAATCCACAAAATGCCGGATCAATTCATCCCACGTATGACTCTGTTCAAAGACGGTCATCAGGGACGGTTCAACCTTAAAGGTATCAAAAGTATTCGCTTCCAGATTCACATAATACTCGCACAAATCTGCTTTCGTAAAAGCCCGGTGGAAAGCAGCAGATTTTTGTGCCTGCATGATTTCTTTTTTCTCCCCATCAATGTTAATAAAAATCCCGGCAATCCTGCTGGCAGAACCATCCAGACGGCGTATTACTTCTGCCGATGCCCGAAACCACTGGTATTGATTATCCTTCATTCTCATACGATACTCTACCTGGTATTTTATCTGGTTCGTCTTATCCTTAATTGCCGCCTGAAGCTGCACCATTACTCTTTCTTTATCCTGTGGATGCAGAAGATCTGACCAGGATTCCAGTTTATTCGGAAAGTCCAGAGTGTCATGATAGCCAAGCATTTTTCGGAATTCATGACTCCAGTTTGCATTCACAATCTCACTGTTTTCGTCACAGTCAAAATACCAGAAGCCAGAACAGATAGCCTCATTTAGCAGTGCCAAATTTACATGATCCCAGTTGACCTGTACGGACATAACCCAGATCTGTCTGCCCGCCTCATCTGTCGCATCCTCTTTACAAAGCCGTACATTTTTCACTGTACCGTCTGCTGCAAGGATCTGTGCTTCCCCTGTTCCGTGAAGCTGCAAAAAACGGTCTCGCTCCAGTATATCTTCCTCGTCATAAAAGAAGTTTCTCAATGAGCCTTTTGTCTGTTCCATGAAAGTATCGAATGTATATCCTGTACTATGCAACAGCAGATTATCCACAGACAAAATAGACAGGTTTTGGTCATAAGATCCTGTCATTATACCTACCCCGCCATTACTTTCCAGTGTTTTCTGTACGGCCTGTGACATGGCCTGTGTCTGCCCCGTTACAGTCTCACCTAAGGAATATATTTTGTCTTCATAATTTCTCATTTTATAAAAATCCTTTCTCCGTCTTATGCCTTCTTCATCTTGCTTTTATCTGTATACAGAAAACCTGTCCCTGCTAGTTTTGTTACCCATTTTTGCATGCAAAAAGGACACTTGCCAAAATCTGCCAGTGTCCTTACTATATTTCTCTAAAATGACACATCTATATAGTATAAAAGGTATCGGAATCTCTTCTGTTCAAACATCTTTTCCATATATTATGATGATATGGAAACAGTGGCAACCGGCTGACATGGTCAAGCTTTCTGGCTTTAGTCCCTTCTGGCTTTGCGCTCCTGCCTTTCAACAGGTTTGCCTTTAAAATAATCTCTTTTTTAGAAATAAAAATACCATAAAAATTTTTACACGTCAATAATGTTGGATAGAAAATCTGTGTATTTTGCGTATGCCAGCCTGCATTGTCAGTTATCGATCGGCTCGCCAAACCGCTATCTTCTAATTTGCTGTCTTATTCAGCAAAAATACCTGCCAGTTTTACATTTACGTTATAATATCCTACAGAACGTGAAAAATAGGTCTACGGATTTGAGAAGTTGCAACCACTACACACAATATTCACACAAAATTCTCTTTATGTTTTCAATTTTTATAGGCTTTGCCAAGTGAGCATTCATTCCTGCTGCCAGACACTTTTCTTTATCTTCTCTGAATGCATTTGCTGTCATGGCAATAATCGGGATCGTCTCAGCATCTGGATGTTTCAGTGACCGGATTGTTTTTGTCGCAGTAATCCCATCCATTACAGGCATCATGATATCCATCAGAATTGCGTCAAAATAACCTTCCGGTTTCTCCTGGAACATTCTGACCGCCTGCAGTCCATCTTCTGCAACTGTCAGATTTGCACCTTCATCAGACAACAGCGTTTCCGCAATTTCTGTATTCAGTTCATTATCCTCCACCAGCAATAAGTTTAATCCGCTGATATCCATCTGTGCCGCTGTTTTCTTTACTGTATCTGGTGCGGGAGCAAGTTTAAACGGAATCCTGATGATAAAGGTTGAGCCAATGCCTTCTTCGCTTTTAACTTCAATAGTTCCACCCATCTTTTCAATCAGACCTTTTACAATCGCCATTCCCAGTCCAATTCCCTGCTGTGTACTTCTTGCATCCTCTTTTTCCTGCGAAAACGGCTCAAATATATGCTCCTGGTATTCCCTGCTCATACCAATGCCAGTATCAGTTATGGTCCACTCATATGTCGTAATTCCGTCAACAGCTTCTGTATAATCTGACACTGTTATTATCTTGCCGCCAATCCGGTTATACTTAATACAGTTTCCATAAATATTAAGAAATATCTGTCTTAAATGTACCGGACTTCCATAAATAAAAGGATATTGAAACCCTTCCTTTTTTGCACGGAACTGCATCTGGATTCCTCTGTCTTTTGCCCGCTGTTCTATGATAGTCAGAACATCCTGACTTAATTCCTCAAAGTTGATGATTTCCTGCGTCAGAGGTACATTTCCATCTTCAATTTTGCTCATCTGAAGGATATCGTTAATAAGAGACAATAGATAGTCTGCAGCTACCTGCATTTTTCTGAAATTATCCAGGACCAATTCCCTGTCATTAAAATGTTTCTCAGCAATCTTCAGCAATCCGATAATTCCATTCAGCGGGGTTCTCATATCGTGAGACATCCTGGAGAGAAAATCAGACTTGCTTTTATTTGCTTTCTTTTCACTTTCCAAGGCAATTGATTTATGCATGAAGTCATTTTTATCCAGCATGAGATTCCAATGTTCAATGGTTCCGTCTTCCTGTATTACTTTCTGTCCACGATCCTCGATGTATTTGTATGTGCCGTCCTTACAGCGTATCCGGTAAATAGTAGCATAATGATCAGAATGAGTATATTGATTTAATGCATCTGCAAGTCCGACCATCACGTCATCTGGATGAGCAAGGCCGATAATATTACCGCCAGAAGCATCCAACAGTTCCTTTGGTGTTGCGTAACCGAGCATGTTTGCAAATTGTTCTGAAACATATTTGAAAGAGTATTCCGGGTCATCATTGCTGATTTTGACGCCGCCGGGGATGGATACGGTAAATAACTCCAGCTGACTTTGCAGTTTTTTTGTCAATTCCTCGATCATAGCTGTATGCTTTTTCTCTTCTTCCAGAAGCTTCGCATACTCTCTGTTTGATTTTTCCAGTGCCCGCTCTTTTTCCTCTAAGCGATAATGTTCTGTACGGTCAAGAACATAATTAACTGCAATGACATCTCCAGTTTCCTCTTCACGGTACAGAGCCATATGATCTTCTGCAAGCATGGGCTCAAAAGTAGCAGTCCTGGTCCAGTATCGGAACGATATATGCCGTTCACCATTTTCAAACCGATTTAATAATCGTTCTCTGTCAAACTCGTGCAGAAAATCTTTAAGACCTTCCTCTGGTATAGTCAATGCCCATGCATCTACCAGACTCTGTAAGCTTGAATTTTCCGGCAAACCTAATTGTTTATTCAGATTATATTTTTTTCCATTAACTACCTGATACATGGAACCACGTACGATACTCTTTGTGAGATTAATCACGCAGTATCCATCGGCAATAGCAAATACCGACTCTTCAAAAAAACGATTATTAATAATATCCTGACTCATACAACTTCTCCTCGTCAATCTTCTAGTAAGAATTATACTTCTGTTACTTTTTCCATTGATTCCGGTATCCCCGGCTTCTCTCCGGTTCTATCCTGCTAATCATTATGAACATACCTTAAAATCGTTTTTATAACTTCCTCAATCACAATCGGCTTTGACAAATGTGCATTCATTCCTGCTTCCATACACTTTTCTGCATCTTCCCTAAATGCATTTGCAGTCATAGCAATGATAGGGATTGTTTTTGCATCCTGCCGTTCCAGGGATCTTATTGTTTTTGTGGCAGTAAGCCCATCCATCACCGGCATCATGACATCCATTAAAATAACATCGTATGTTCCTGATTCGCAGGCTTCAAAGTGCTGAACAGCTTCTAACCCATTTTTCACTGTTTCTACTTCAGCCCCATTTTCCATCAGCATAAATTCTGCTATTTCCGCATTCAGCTCATTATCTTCAGCCAATAATATCCGGACACCTGATAGATCTGCATTGAAATCTTCTTTTTCTTCCGGTCGTGCATTCGTATCAATTTCAAATGGAAGTACTACAGTAAAACAGCTCCCTTCACCCAGCTTACTTTCAACTGTTATGGTTCCGCCCATCTTTTCTACAAGTTGTTTCACAATGGGCATTCCCAGACCTGTCCCATTATAATCAGAACGTGGGGAATTATCTGCCTGTACAAATGGAGTAAACAATTCATTTTTTATAAATTCTTCTGACATTCCAATTCCATTATCTTTTATTTTAAATTCACATGTCATGTGATCTTCTGATCTTTCAATCGTTCTCATACTCATGTAAATAGAACCATTCACCTTATTGTACTTCATACTGTTTGTAAACAGATTCGTCAATACTTTTTTCAGATGAACTGCATTGCTCCAAACATATATACCACTGTAATCATCATGTTCTCCTATAACATGAAGTCCTTTTTCTTCTGCCTGAAAAGATAGTGACTCCGTGATTTCCTGACATACCTGATCCAGATTGATGGATTCATCACTAAAAACCACGGTATCCGATTCTAACTTTGCCATATCCAAAACATCATTTACCAATGATAATAGCAGTTTCGAAGATTCATTTATTTTATTCAGGCAATCTTTTGCCCGCTCACCATCATTTCCGCTTTTTTCAAGAATTGTAAGCATGCCCATAATGCCATTGATTGGTGTCCTGATGTCATGAGACATGTTATTTAAAAAGGAAGTCTTAGCCTTATTGGCACTCTGTGCTTCTACAAGTGCATTTTGTAATTCCTGCCGTTTTTCTTCAAGCTCCTGATTCAGCTTCAATGCCTGCTCAGCAGACTTCTTGGATTTTTCTTCCGCACGTTTTGATTTTTTCAAAGAATCAAGAATTATACACAGAACAACGAAAAAAGAAATTCCAGCGATAAGTGAAACTGTCAGTAAATTGTCCTGAATAAAATCCTTCGCTGTAACTTTTCGTGAGGAAGCATTATACGAAACTACTGCACCTGAAAATTGAGTTGTAGGCATAGATGTCAGTGTTTTATTCAGAATGGACAAAAGAACCGGTTCTCCCTGCTGAATAGCAAATGGAACATCAGCTTCTTTTGTCAGGAAAACACTATGAAGCTTATTATTTTTCAAATAGTCTGAAACAGTACCTGAATTGCTTACAATACAATCCGTCTCCCCTTTTTGCATTGCTTTTATTGCTGCATCTGATGTCTCATATTCCACAACCTTCCATTGCGGATAATTGTATGAAAGATATGCTTTCAATGCAAAATCATCTTTTTCAACGGCAACTGTATTCTCTTTATTTTCATCAAAAGAATCCTTTGCCGTAATTGCTGCCATATTGAGAGTCAATAGCGTATCCGACAAAGCAAATCCATTTGTTTCTGCAAAGTATGGATTCTGGTTTGTATGAAAAATCAGGTCTATTTTTCCATCCTGCAATGCCTGAAGCAGTTCACTTCTTGTCTCATATCCATTTAATTTAAATTCCAGAGTCTGACCTTGCAGACAATTTTCTGCAAGATCCACATAATCTGTAATAACACCTGTCAATTTGCCTGTTGATGGATCTACACTGCTGATACCTCCATCCTGATTCAGATACCCTATCCGGATTGCTCCATGCTGCCCGATCCACTCCCTTTCTTCTTTTGAAAGAAAGGAGCTGCTCTGTGCAGAAAGATAACGCCTGTAGAGATCATCTGTGTAAAATGGGTTGTCATCCTTGATTCTGCGCATAGCACTATCCAGTGCTTCTTTGATATCCGGACGTTTGGGATTTATAGCGAAATAGATTTCTGTCTCTCCAATACTTGTAATCGGCGAAATCTCCGATTCTTCCCAACGGGGTTCTTCTACCGAAACGAAGCAGTCAATTTCATGTTTCGACAGTTTGTCCATAACTTCTGCGGTATTAGAAACATTGACATGCTGCGTATGCAGACCATACTTTAACTCCCATTCGTTAAGCACATCCTCCGTTATATTATCTTTAAACACACCAATATTTTTTCCCTCAAAAGAATCCAAATTTCCTGCTGTAAGATCCATATTGGATGCATCCGTATAGATGTAATATTTCTCTTCCCCCATAGGCATATCGGAAAAAAGCATATTTTCAGCACGTTCGTCTGTATAGGAAATGCCACCAAGAATATCAATCTCTCCATTTTCCAACTGTGTAAAGCAGTTTTTCCAATCACTTGTTATGTATTTATATGTCCATCCTGCATAACCTGCAATATCTTGAAGATACTCATAACCATATCCACTTCTTTCCCCCTTTTCATTGACGGTATTATAAGTTTCTTCAAAAGATCCTACCCGGATAACATTGTCAGAGTTTTCTTTGGCAAATGTAGGAACGGATAAAACAATAAAACATATAATTGTGCAAAATATAATGTAACAAAATTTGAAATTCATTATATTCTGTACTAATTTGCACTTCTTCATCTTTCTCCCACCCTCCAGGCTACAGTCGCTTGCTTGCTTCCAGATTTTAGTTTTACATTCATTAATGTTCAATACCCCCACAACATTTTTATAAATATCTTTGCGACAGCTTCTGCTGTCCATCATTAACCATTGTAATTATTGCACCTTCATCTTCTAAAAGTATTTCTGCAACCTCGGCATTCAACTTATTATCCTCTACTAACATGAGATTTAAACCGTGAATGCTATTCTCTTTATCCGCCTCTTCTTTCTTAGATTTTTCTGGTGCAGCTCCCATCTCAAAAGGCAATTCAACTACAAAAGTAGATCCCTTTCCCACTTCGCTGGTAACAGAAATCGTGCCTCCCATTTTATTCACCAATCAAGAGAGATATCCGACAATTCCTATATATCCATCTTTCTTTAAAGTAGACCATAAGGTATGCAGTTTCAGATCATACATCTGCCTTTTATTTTCCACCTTTGCCATTAACTGCAATGAGATTTCTGTATTCTGTATTGATGTCTGGTCCAGTAACGCTCTGATATGTTGAATATCTTCACTGCTTACTTCGAACAGTTTGAATATATCAAACTTCGGATCATCTCTCTGACACAGTATCTGCCGGTTTCCGTTAATTATAATCACCCGACCTGAAATTGCATTATACTCAATGGAAATTTTGCCACTGTCCATTTTAAAAAACTCTATCTTTTCCTGCATGAGCTTAATGACATGCTGCGAATAATTTTTACGGGGTAAAGACTTTTCCTTTAGTATTTCGTCAGAGAGCCGCTGTGCTTCATAATACTGTTTATTATCATTCGTTTCATTCGTATACATCTTGGAAAACTGAAGGCTTAGTTCTTTCAGGCACTTAAGAAGAACCGGATTGAACTGCCCGCATTGCCCGTCCAGAATCATCTTGATTGCGGTATCATGCTCAAATGCTTTCTTATAACATCGTTCACTGGTAAGAGCATCATAAACATCCACAATAGACACCACCTGTGCAGAAATTGGTATTTCTTCACCTTTCAGACCATCCGGGTAACCCTTTCCATCCCATCTTTCATGATGCCATCTGCAGATTTCCCATGCGGTATGTACCAGTGGATGATCTTGTAAAAAATGCATATCCCAGATCATGGATGCTCCAATCTCACTATGAGTTTTCATAATTTTAAATTCTTCATCGGTCAGTCTTCCGGAATGCGTATTTTACCAATATCATGAAGTGAAGAAGCGGTTGTGATTATAGCAATATCGTTCTCCGTTAGATGATAAGCATCCGTTGTTTTTAACAGTTGTCTCAGCATCATTTTCGTCGCAGTACGGATATGTAAAATATGTTCGCTGCTCTCACTGTTGCGTGCCCCTAATACATTGCTCAGAATCCTGAGCATAATATCATTGTTTTCTTCTTTTTCATAAACCTGGTCAACAACCACATTGATCAGACGCTTTTGGTTCGCATAAAGTTCTAGGGTATTCTGGACTCTTTTCTTTACAATAACAGAATCAAAAGGTCGTGTAATATAATCTGTAATTCCCATTTCATATGCTTTACGCATAGCATCAACAGATTCTTCAGCAGAGATCATAATAACTGGAGTTTCATCAATACACTGGCTTCTTTTCATTATTTCCAAGACTTCAAAACCATTCATCTGTGGCATATTGATATCTAAAAGCATCAGATCAATTCCAATATTTTCTCCTAGCATCTGGATTACCTGATTTCCATTTTCAGCTTCCAGATAATCATAGGTTTCTCCAAGAAATTCTTTCAATATATCCCTGTTAAACTTTGCATCATCGGCAATCAGTATTTTTTGTCTTTTATTCATATTTTCTATTTCCTTTATTCTTGTGGTCTTTAGAAATCCTATAAATTAAAAAAGGCACTTCCTATCGATAGTTTTTTAATCACTTTCCTTAAGAATGCTAATTATATTTCTTGCATAACTGTTTATTTTTATACATATTAGCATCTGCATCATCCAATAACATCTGCATTGTACACGACATATTATCGGAGGATAATGCCCATCCGCATGCATAGTCGATTGGTATTTGATTTTCATAACTATTTAATCTATCTTTTTCTCTGTACAAACCTTTTAATATTTCCTTAATTTCCGCCTCATTTGTATGATAAATGACTGCTATAAACTCATCTCCGCCATATCTTCCAACAAAATCCTTTTCTGGAATAACACTTCGCAAAAACTTTGAGAAATTCAATATTAACTGATCTCCTGCGGAATGTCCCATTGTATCATTTACAGTTTTTAGATTATTTAAATCAAACATTATGCATGCTGTAGAACCTGTAATTATATCTTTTTTATTAAGAAGCTCATTACAGGCATTTTTATTTGGCAGCCCAGTATGGGCATCTACGAATGCTTTCTGTTCCAGCAATCTGTTTTGCATTGCCATCTGCATTGCCTTTAGAGTCTGCATAATAACCAATATTACCAGAATCAACATATCAAGTGCCGACAAAAGCTCTATAGTACGAATCTTTATAGCGATCTTTTCTGAATAGCTTTCTGCGGCAGAGACAGTTTCATCTGCCATCGTAAAATATATTTCACTCATATTAACAATGTCTGTATTTTCGTATCCCTTGTTTCTTACTGCTTCAATTTCTGTTTTCAATTTATCCCAGTAATCACTCTGGATTTTCAATTTCCCCTGATATTCTTCGTCATTGAGTTTTACCAGATTATAATGTCCATCCTGATATCTCAATCCAAGAAGAATGTCATCCAAATATTTAATTAATTCATCATTTTGGTTTTCTGTAATTTCTAATTTTACTTCGCGCTGTGTAGCTCCACGTACCAGACCCGCATAATTTATTACGCGTGCTGTCCCCTGCAGCCTGCTAATCTGAATCATCATAAAAATAATAAGAACCACTAATATCAATATAAGGAAACTCTGTATAATACCTATCATATTTTTATTTTTCTTGTTTGTCTGCATTTCACCATTTATCCCGAATCTCAAATAATATTCATTTCAATAACTATGCTATTCATTTACTTTCTCCCTATATTAGGAACAAATACTTTTAATAGTCTTTTTCATCTTTTCAATATCCAAAGGTTTTGCCAAATTTGTAATATCAATTCCTCTCACGATATCAGCCTTCATATGATCTGCATACGTTACTGCGTTTAATTCAGCTCTTGACCTTGTCAAATCCCTTTGACTGCTATCTGCACGAATGCCTATATTCACCAGAACAACCAAACCAAAAAAGAGCATTGTCATTGCAGACAATGCATCTTTAACGTGGCAACTGGCTACCATTTTACAGGCCCTATAGCTTTGCGTCGCAAACTTTCATCTGTTTTGCCGTTTTTCTTATTATAGCTTTTAAACATATGAAAAAAACTGAGTTTATTATACTCTAATGCTCGACTATGTACAAGAAAAACATTACCGTTTTTACGCTTAAAAGCCAAAAAAGAACAGCCGATACATATACTCGAACTGTTCTTCTACTTCTGAAGTCCACGCAGCATTGACATCACTGTTTCCTGCTCATGATTTTTAACCAGAGTTATTCTTTGTTGCTTTTTAATTTCTGCGATTATTCTTTAAATTCCACAGCATGCTTTCTCTTCCAGATCGGAAAAAGATTCCTCTGACAGACATAATTCTCCCGCTCTTTGATCCCGATCGTATGGAAAAATGTCTTCCACATCCCAGTGTATTCATCTTCGTACTCTTCTGTTTTCCGAAGTGCCTCAAACTCTCCGTCCGTTAGATAACGAAGATAATTTTCTCCGTCTTTTGGATGGACACAGACGGTCTTCCGGTTATCGTCAACGATCATCCAATATTCCGATGGCATACGGTCTGCGAAATGTCTTCCAACCAGCATGATCACATCACTTTTGGGTTCCAGATGGCTGACATACACACGCCCGTCGAGACTTTGAAACCGGGCGAATTCACGGAAATGATGGCTTTCATTTCCAACATTACGATATAATTCCATAATCCGCATCACATGTGGGTTCGTATAATATTCAAGTACATCTGCTCCTATTGCAAATCCAACCCGCAGAAAATTATAGATTGCCTGCAGTGCATCTTCTTCTGCTGAAAGGGATGCGTAATATACATACAGATATGCTCTGGAAGAAATATCTCTGCGGATAGACCGGGTGACTTTTTCTGCTTTGAAGCTGACCCCATCTACATGGATATATTCGTCCAATAATGTTGTCTGGAAAATCGGTTCTTTTTTCAACTGTATCTGATCATGACCGATTAGCAAAGCATCTGCCCATGCATCATAGATGCATGTCATGATGTCTTCTAACCGGTCCTTGCAAGTATATATCTTCATAAATTTCCTGCTTTCTCATATTGCTATAAGTATTTTCTGCCCTAATGATGTAACTATCCAATTCCAAAATCAGCAAGTGTCATCTGTGAGAAGCCTTCATTTGCATGAGCCATTTCCCAGGATTCCTTCCGGTCTACGCTGACCAGTTGTCTTGTGATATAAGTCTCTTCAAGTGGTGTGTGATACATCTGTTTTCCGCCACAGGTGATGAAATAGTGCGCTCTTTTCAGCACAACTCCCATTTTCTTCAGACTTGTGAAATCCATTCTGCCATATCTTCGTGCATTTACAATACGGCTGGCTGATTTCGGTCCGACTCCGGGTACGCGGAGGAGTTCTGCATAGCTTGCCGTTTCTACTTCAACGGGAAATAATTCCAGATGGCGTAATGCCCAATCACACTTTGGATCCAGAAGTTCGTTAAAATTCGGTTTCTCTATGGTTAAAAGTTCATCTGCCTGAAATCCGTAAAACCGGAGCAGCCAGTCTGCCTGATAAAGCCTGTGTTCACGCAAAAGCGGCGGTGGAGTTCCAATCTCAGGCAGAACAGGATCTTCATTCAGCGGGATATATGCCGAATAAAAGACACGTTTCAGATCAAATCCCTGATAAAGCTGCTGCGTGGTCTGTAATAAGGTATAATCGCTTTCGCCTGTCGCTCCGATGATCATCTGGGTGCTTTGTCCTGCCGGTGCAAAGCTGCGTTTTAATCTGGACATATCATGTGGTGCAAGTTGATATGCCTGATTCCAGGTGAAGGAAGAATCCAATAGCGCAGGATTTGACTGTGCAGAAGTCTTGGATACATCGGTTCCTCTCTGTAGCGCTGCCCTGCTATCCAGTTTCCTTTGGAACTGTTGTTTGGAAGTATCAGAAAAAATTCCGTTATGCAGGAATTGATTTCCACGGCTTCTTTCCATATATGATGATTTTCCGATTGCCATGCGATGTGCGGCAATGGTATTCTGCACCTTACCCATCGGACTTAGGATTGTCTGCATAGTCTTGTTCGGTGCCAACTTACGAAGTCCCTCAGAAGTTGGCAGTTCCAGATTCACGCTGACACGGTCTGCCAGATAACCGGCAGCCGCAAGTAATTCATCTGAAGCCCCCGGAATCGTCTTCACATGAATGTAGCCGTTAAAATGATATTTGGTGCGGAGAAGTAACAGTGTCTCGCACATCTTTTCCATCGTATAGGTTGGATTTTTCAAAATACCGGAACTTAGGAAAAGTCCTTCTATATAATTCCGTTTATAAAATTCGACTGTAAGATTACAGATCTCTTCCGGAGTAAACGTAGCTCTTTTTACATCATTGCTCGCACGGTTAATGCAGTATTTGCAATTGTAGACACAATGATTGGTCATTAAGATCTTAAGTAAAGAAATACATCTTCCGTCTGCCGCAAAGCTGTGACAAATTCCACATGAAACGGCATTACCGAGTTCTCCTTTCTGTCCCCGGCGACTTGAGCCGCTTGATGTACATGCGACATCATACTTTGCAGCATCAGCAAGAATATGTAATTTTTCCTGTATTGTATAATGTTCATTTGTCATTTCTGTATTCATATTTCTATTATACAAACATATGTTCGCCTATGCAAGTGTTTTTTACAGTTAAAACAGAGGCAATCAAGAATTGACCTGAATATACAGACAGGGTATGTACAGCTTCATTTGCCATACATACCCTGTTTTAGTAAACATATTTTCTTTTATTTAAGAAATACTTTTGATCCATGCTTCATGCAACTCATAAACGGATGACATCACGTAATCCGGTTGATGTTCGTATGCCTTCGCTTCTTCTTTTGTTGCCTCACCGGATAATACAAGTACCGTCTCAACACCGGCATGATATCCACATAAGATATCCGTATACAGGCGGTCTCCAACGATTAAAGTCTCTTCTTTCCGGTAATGATTCCGCTGCAATGCAAGTTCTACCATTTCAGGCTGCGGCTTACCAATAAAATACGGCATTCGCTTTACCGCATGTGCAAGCATTTCACAGATGGAGCCACAGTCTGGTACAAATCCAAATTCAATCGGACATACATAGTCTGGATTTGTTGCAAGATAATCCACATTTTTTGTACTCAGCAGCTTACATGTATCAGATAATTTTTCATACGTCAGCTGATTATCATAAGAAACCACAACGCAGGTAATTCCTTCATCCTCGCAATCGCTTGTTACGTGGATTTTATTTTTTTTGAGTTCCCGGATAAAGGACCGGGTTCCCAGCACATAGATCAGTTCTCCGGCATGATTTTTCTTCAGATAATCAATGGTTACATAGGATGCTGTCAGGAAATTGGTGTAATCGGTGTGGATTCCAAGAACCTGAAAAAATCTGATATAATCATCGATGCTCTTGGTTGCATTGTTTGTGATAAATACAAACTGCCCGCCATTTGCCTTGATGTCTTTCAGGAAATCTGCGGATCCTTCAACAAGCTGATTCCCTTTACAGATCGTACCATCTATATCCAGCAGAAAAAGTTTTTTATTTTCCAGCATGATCTTATACTTCCGCTTCTTTTTTGATCTGCACTGCCATGTCTGGATAATTGGTGATAATTGCAGTTACTCCTGCATCGATCAGCCATTTCATATCCGCTTTTTCATTGACTGTCCAGACACGGACATTCAGATTGCTGCCCAGATATTCTTTCAGGAAATCTGCCATTTTTACATGATATACTGCCGGATGCAGTCCGTCTACTTTTGTATTCTTCGCATACTCTGCAACATTCAGGATCACATCACTGTACAGATAAGCGGTTTCTGCTTCCGGCACAATTTTCTTCATCTGCTGGATGCTGTAATGGTTAAAGGAAGAATAAATCACCCGCTCTTCCATTCCGGCTTTTTTTACAAGATCCGCAACCTTCTGCTCGATTTCCGGATACCAGTAAATTCCTGTTTTCAGCTCAATATTGACCTGGATACCGGATGCTTTTACCGCATCCAGTACTTCTTCCAGGGTTGGGATCTTTGCTGCGGAATACTCCGGGAATTTGTTTTTCAGTACTGTAAGCTCTTTTAACTTTTTTAAGGTATAATCCTTGACCCATCCCTTTTTTTCTGTAACTCTGTCGATGGTTTCATCATGGATCACAACCGGGATTCCATCCTTTGTAAGCTGTACGTCAAGCTCGATTCCGTCAGCACCCTGTGTGATTGCCAGTGCAAATGCTTCCAACGTGTTTTCCGGTGCATATCCGCTTGCACCTCTGTGTGCAAATATTTTTGTTTTGCTCAATGTTTACTGCCTCGATTCTTTTTAATTATTTACAGTATTGTAGTCAGTGATCGCTTTGTTGATCGAATCTGACATTTTCTGTACTGCTGTGTCGACATCTTCTTTTCCATTCAGCATACTTTCGATTTCAGACTCAACAGTTGCTCTTGCTTCCGGGAATACACTTAAAAGCGCACCGCAATATTCCGGTGAAGAATCATGGAGCTGATCGATTGCTGTCTGGAACTGAGGATACTGCGCGATATTATCTTTGAATGTCTGTTCATCGTGTGATTTTGTGGTAACCGGGAAATATCCTGTCTGTGCATTCCAGTATGCCTGTGATTCCGGAGAGATCAGGAATTTTACGAATTCCCATGTTGCACGGAGTTTCTTTGGATCTTTATTGTTCAGTGCCCACAGAGAAGCCCCACCGATGGATACTCCGCCTTCATCACTTGAAGATACCTTCGGGAAATATGCAGTTCCCACTTCAAATTTTCCGTTTACATCCTGCAGGATCTGTTTTAATGAAGCTGTAGAACCAAGTGTGATTGCGGACTTTCCGGCTGAGAAATCTGCAAGTCCTGCATCACCACCTTTTCCGACGATTGGAGCATAACCGTCTTTGTTGAGTTTCTGCCATGCGGTCAGGATATTCTTGGCTGCACCGTTTTTGTCAAAGTCAACTGCTGTTGCGGCCTTTTCACGCCCATTTCCGTTATTGGCATAGTCCAGACCCTGTTTTCCGATAAACTGCTCGAAGAACCATCCGTAAATACCAAGAGACATTACTTCTCCGGCACCGCCTTTGCTCATTAACTGATCGCCAATCTCATCGATTGCTTCCAGGCTGTCCGGGATTTCTGTAATACCGGCTTTGTCGAACATATCTTTATTATAATACATAATTGGGGTAGATGAGTTAAAAGGCATCGAATATAATTGATTATCAATCGTATAATATGCAGCAAGGTTCGGTTCGATCTCGGATACATCATAATTATCTGCATCGATCATTTCCTGCATTGGCACTGTCCAGCCGGATTCGATCATAAAACGGGTACCGATTTCATAGACCTGTACCAGATCTGCACCCATATTTCCGATCTGTGCGCTCTTTAATTTGTTCAGAGAATCATCATATTCTCCCTGATACTGTGCTTCTACAGTAATTCCATATTCATTTTCATCATTAAATTTTTTGACAAGTGTATCGATTGCCTGTCCATTGACTCCACCCATAGAATGCCAGAAAGTAATGGTTGTTCCGTCTACATCCTTTGCATCTGCCATTTCTGCTTTTTCATTGCCTTCTGCTGCATCGGATGAGCCATCCTGGCTGATGGAAGATTTTCCACCACCGCATCCTGCAAGCATTCCGACAGCCATTGCTGCTACAAGTAATAATGAAACTGTTTTTTTCTTCATAATTTTCCTCCTGTTGTGATCTCTTCTAATTGGATGAAATTGTGTGTAATATTTACACATATATAGGATCGGGAATGAATGTTTTCCCGTTTCCAGTATAGGAATTAACCCTTTACAGCTCCTGAGAACATTCCCCGGATCAGTTGCTTCTGTCCGATAATAAAAATCGAAATCGATGGAATGATGATCATGACAACACCTGCGATCATCAGGGTAATGGACTGTGAATCCACACTGTCAAGCATACTGATACCGATCTGTACGGTTCGCATGTTGTTGGAACCGGTTACAAGAAGTGGCCACATATACATATTCCATGCATTGATAAAAGTATAAACTGCCATAGCTCCGATTGCTGACTTGGTCAGCGGGATCAGAATCTTAATAATGAATTTCAAATTACTGCATCCGTCCAGTTTTGCTGATTCATACAGGGACATCGGGAATGTCATATAGAACTGACGGAACAAAAAGATTCCCATCGCCGATGTCAGATACGGAATGATCAGTACCGCATACGTATCAAGAATCCCCCAGCTTCCGACGGTCAGATAATTGGAAATGATCGTTGCTTCGCCAGGAACCATCATGGTTGCCATAACAATTGCAAAAAGGATTCCTTTTCCCTTAAATTCCAGGAAGGAAAATGCAAATGCGGCAAGGGAACAGGAAATAATCTGTCCGATGGTAATACATCCTGCCATGATAAATGAATTTAAAATGAACCGGAGAAGCGGAACAGTTGTAAATGCCTCCTTAAAGTTCTGCAGTGTCGGATGCTTCGGAAAAAGATTCAGATCCGTTGTAAATAATTCATTGGATGGCATCAGCGCAATGCTGACCGCGTATAAAAGCGGAAGCAGTACAAGGATTGCGAAAATGATATTTGCCGCAAGGCGCAGTGCTGTCTTACTTCTTCTTTTCGCCAGTGCCTTGGCGTTCATTTTATTTTTTAATTCCAGAAGTTCACTTTTTGAATATTTTCCTTCCATCGGAATTGCCATACTATTTAACTGACTCATTAGTAATTTACTCCCTTCTTCTCAATGCGGAACATCACCAATGTTACAAGCATGATAATGACAAATAAGATAACAGACTGTGCGGATGCACTTCCAAAACGATAGTTAAAGAATGCATCTCTGTAAATCGAGTATACGATTACGTTTGTGGATTCATTCGGTCCGCCTTCTGTCAGGATCTTGATCTGTCCGAATGACTGGAATGCCTGAATGATGTTTACAACAACGGTGTAAAACATGATCGGTGACAGTCCCGGAAGTGTCAGGCTGAAAAATTGCTGAACCCCGCTTGCACCGTCGACCGACGCTCTTTCATAAATGGTTTCGTCAATATTTCCGAGTCCTGCCGAAAAATACAGAAAATTGATTCCGCTATTTAACCAGGCGGTAAGGATCGCGACACAGTAAAGTGCGGTGTTTGGATCGTTCAGCCAGTTGATATCAAGTCCGAGAAGCTTATTTACAATTCCGACTGCCGGATGGAGCATGATCTGGAAAATCATGGCTGCCGAGCTTGATGCGATCGCCATCGGAAGCGCGTAAGCGGTACTGAATACGCGGATTCCTGGAAAAGCTTTGTTACAAAGAACTGCAGCAATCAATCCCAGGAGCATTCCGCCGAGTACAACGATGACAACAAAGACCAATGTAACTTTTAAACTGTTTCTAAAGGATTCTGAACTAAGCAGATCTATATAATTCTGAAGACCTACAAAGATTTTTGCCTGTCCCATTTTGTTTGTCATAAAAAGGCTTAAGTAAACTGTCTTTACAAATGGGTAGAACAAAAATACTGCAAAGATCAGAATACTTGGCACCAGATAAAGGTACGGTGTAATTTTTAGATTCTTTTCTTTTTTCATTCTTAATATCCTTTCCTATATAGATTCAGAATATTTTCCTCTGTTTCTGTATCAAATATGTGAATCCGATTTGGATCAAAATACAGATCTACCGTTTCACCTACTTTTGTCTGGTTGGATGGCTCCAGCCTTACAGCATGCGTTCTGTGCTGTTCATCAAAATACAGGAATACTTCTGCTCCAAGCATTTCTCTGGTAACGACGGTTTCCCGTATTCCGGCACTGTTTTTTGCAAATCCGCTGGCTTTTGCTTCTTCGTATTCATAGATATCTTCCGGTCTGATTCCCAGGGTCACACGTTTTCCCAGGTATTCTTTCCGGAGAATTTCTTCATTACGCCCAGCTGGATATACTTTTTTTACTGGTCCTGTTGTTGCAAATAACAGGACTGTCTTATCAAATTCTTTTTCCACTTCGCATTCGATAAAATTCATGGTCGGTGCACCTACAAATCCTGCGACAAATTTATTTACCGGATGATCGTAAATGTTCTGCGGGGTATCTACCTGCTGGATCAGACCGTCTTTCATGACAACGATTTTTGTCCCAAGCGTCATTGCTTCTGTCTGATCGTGTGTAACATAAATGATGGTGGTATCTAACTGTTTATGTAACTTTTGCAATTCAACACGCATCTGCGCCCGAAGCTTTGCATCAAGATTGGAAAGTGGTTCATCCATAAGAAATGCTTTTGGCTGTCTTATGATTGCCGCGCCAATCGCAACACGCTGCTTTTGCCCGCCGGATAATGCCGCCGGTTTTCTGTCAAGCAGAGATTCAATCTCAAGGATTCTTGCTACTTCTCTGACTTTTTGATCAATTGTTTTTTTGGGAACCTTACGGATTTTCAGCGAGTATGCAATATTTCCATAAACGGTCATGTTTGGATATAATGCATAGTTCTGAAAAACCATCGACATATCTCTTTCCTTTGACTCCAGGTAATTGCAGAGTTCTCCATCAATCCAGAGTTCTCCATCCGTAATGTCTTCCAATCCTGCAATCAATCTAAGTGTTGTAGATTTTCCACAGCCGGAAGGTCCTACGAAAATCACAAATTCTTTATCATGAATGTCTAAGGTAAAATCTTTTACACCATAATGTGTGGAATCAAATTGCTTGCAGACATTTCTTAACGCAATTTCTGCCATCTTTTTCCTCCTTCATAGCCACGAATGTGGCTTCGTTCTTGCTCTTATGTCCGTGAAATATCGTAACATTTCTGCTTCTGAAAGTGCTATCATATTTCTGCTAAAGAAATGTTAAATGGACGTATATTATTATATACAAATGTAAAAAAATGAGACAGTCCGCAAACTGTCCCACTAAAATTTCGTTATAAAATTATAGGTATAAATATTATGCTCTCTTCCGTTCTTCCAGTGTTCTGGATATTTCTTCTGTCTTTTCATCTGTTAATATGTAATGTTTTCGGAACACAAGTAATCCGATCAGCAATACAAGAATCGGAATGATCGTCATACACATCCGAAGTCCCAGCCTGGAAGCCGGTGCGATTACCGTCAGTACTTCTGCCGTTTCATCCTTCTTGATCTGGAAGATCTGAATAACGATCGAAGCCGCAAGTGCAGCCACGCCAGATGCCAGCTTTACCACAAAGGTCTGCATCGAAAAGATTACCGATTCGTCACGCCGGTTATTTTTCAATTCCCCGTAATCTACCGTATTTGCAAGGAAAATCGTCACAATAACATTCAGCATACCAATTGCCGACATAATAAGGAATGCCGGAACCAGAAGCAGATAGACACCGGTACTTCCGGAGAATGCAATCACAAGAAGGATCAGATATCCTGCAAATGCCATAGAAAAGCTGACATAAAAAAGATTTATCGTATTCATAAATTTCCGGAACAGCGGAAACAAAATCATCATCGCAAGGATCTGGAATGCACCGCCAAAGGTATTAAAAAGCGTATAATTGCTCTGCCATGCTTCCGGACTGAAATCATATTTGAAAAAGTAAATGACCAGATTCGATGTAATATATAATGCGGTATTGATCATAACAATTGCCACAACCATGGTCAGTGCCTGGTCATTGCGAAACAGTGCCCGGAACATTTCTTTTACCGTTGCTGTTTCCATATTTACCGAAGATTTTTCTTTAATAGAAAGACAGGTAATCGTGATAAAAATGAAAAACAAAACCGCAATGATCAGTGCAAAATAGCGATATCCAAGCCGTTCAATTTCCGATGCACTTTCCCCGCCTGCCAGTTTGCCAAGCGTGGATACGGAAAGTACGGTGATGATCGTGATAATTGCAGAACCAACGCCGGCACAGGAACGTGCCATTGCAGAAAGATTTTCGCGCTCTTTTCCGCTTTCGGTAAAAGCAGGAATCATGGACCAGTATGGAATGTCCATCATCGTATAAGTTACGCCCCAGAGTATGTAGGTTATAGCCGCATAAGCAACCAGTCCTCTGCCTGAAAGAGAGGGCGGTGCAGCAAACATCAGATACAAAACAATGGCATTTGTCAGTGTACCGATAAAGAGCCACGGTCGGAACTTGCCCCATCTGGTTTTCGTCTTTGCTACGATGATTCCCATGATCGGATCATTAAATGCATCAAAAATTCGGGCGATAAACAGGATCACCCCCATTGCCACAGCACTGACACCCATGATGTCCTGATAATAATAAAGGACATAGGACGCTGACAGCATATAGACCATATCTTTCCCTACAGCCCCGATTCCGTAGGCAAACTTTTCTTTTCCTTTTAGTTTCTGTACTTCTCCCATAATAAATTCCCCCTTGTCAGATTGTAATGCCATCGATCAGAATGGATACGACTTCATCTAATGCCTCATGATAAGAAATTCCATTCTGGACCAGCACGTCTCTCTGAAAAAACTGTTCTAATGTGGCTTCCATCATGGTTTTTAAAATTGGAATCTGGATATTTCGAATTTTTCCTTCTGTGATGCCCTGTTCCAGTAATGAAATCGTACTCTCCCACCCGGTTTCCAGACGGGATTTTACTTTTTCATAAACTTCGGGATACCTCTCCTTTAACTGATAAAGCTGTCTGAGATCAAGCTCCCGATACCCTTCCGGTAACACACCAAGAATTGCTCTGATTTTACCAACCGTATCCAGACTCAGATCTTGAAGAACTTTTTGTTCACTTTCTTTGATCGAGGAAAAACAATAATCAACCATCTCCAGAACCAATGAATTTTTGTCAGGGAAAACAGTATAGATTGTTTTTTTGCTGATTCCCAGAAGAGATGCAAGATCATCCATTGTAAATTTTAACCCTTTTTTCTGAAATGCCTTGATGGTTGCTTCGAGAATATTGCCTTTTAAATTTTTATCTGACACATCATCATCTCCTTGTGGAAACTATTTCTCTTGTAATAGTTTCCTTGATTGTAGCATCTTTGCGCACAAAAAAACAAGCAACTAAATTCACAAAAATAGTTTCTTGTTTTTGGTAACTTTTTAATATGGAGCGAATTCTTTTTCTGGCGGATATATTTTGATTTAAAACTCTCTTGGTTGCAATTTTTTTTATTTTAAAAACAGTTGCGGAATTGCTTCCACAGCTGTTGCGTGCTTGAAACCGTACCTCTGCACTGTGAACTGACACAGGTTTTTTACAGGGTGATTTAAAAATTTAAATTGTATACTTTTCCAAAAATGTTTCTATGAACAAGAACACATAACCTGATAACAAATAACCAATAAACGATGACATTGAACCATAACCAACCGTCTATAAGCTTTGTTGAAGATATACCCTGTACGGAAATTCTTACTTAGATATCCACATCAAACAACACTGTCTGATTGTAGCGATCCAGTGCAATCTGCATTTCCATAATTGTATTGGAAATACGATCGTATTCCTGACGGATTACTTCCAGATCATAGTTGATATATTTATATTCCGGTACCGATCCGGATGAACTGAAGGAATTACTATACACACGCATTTTCGGAAGCCGCTTGCGCATATCGTCAAGAACAGCTTTTCTTTTGTTAAGCTGCGCCATTCGGATCAAAATGCTGTCAATGCTCATCTCCTGATTGCCAACCTGCACTTTTGCGGTGGCATTTGTCAGGTTCAATGTATGTTTGATAGTAACAATCTTCCTGTCGATCTCGTCAATTGTATTTGCAATGGTCATATAATCATATTCCGGAATGACCGGCTCCTCATTGACCGCAGCCACATAGGTACTGGATGCTGCCTCCTTGTTTACCCAGAATGCTTTATCTTCCTCAAGGCTTCTCAACATCTTGTTTGCATAAGCTGATGTAATTTTCTTCATGATTTTTGCCTCCCATACTGTTCTCTTGCTTACAATATAAATGATGTAACCGGATTGCTCCATTGCTATGCAATTTCCGCAATCCTCGAACACCATATAAATAATATCTGTTCCTCAACTTCTGATTTAATTATAATTATATGATAGCTGTTTGTCATTCAACCAACAGTTTAAAACTCCATAGAAATGAGAAATATCCCCGTCAATGACGAGGATATCTTCAATCGAAGTATGTAATAATCTACTTAAAATAATGAAATTGTCTATACTGGGTAACGATTTTCCGGAAAGCCATTTATAAATGGCCTGCGGATTTTCAAATCCAAAAGCTCCCTGGATTTCCCGAATTGTATATCCTTTTTCCAAGAGTAGCTTTCTTATGCGTTCTCCAGTCTTTTTCGGCTGGATTGACAAATACATGGGTTCCATACTTTGTGCCTCCATGATTCAGAATCAAGTTCCCTGATAACTTATATATTATAACACAGAAAGCATCGGATCACCAGTATCAGTCTCTAAAACATCAGAAAATATATTTACAGATATTCCGGATCCACCTGTTTGCCATCGCTCCAGATTCTTTCCAGATCGTAGAACAGCCCCTTTCTGTCCTTGCTTCGGAAATGGATTTTATTCAATCAGAAGTTTATAAAAACAGCTTTTTCCTGGAAACCAAAATGAGTAGAAATCCTTAAAACCGTTAGAAACAAAGATTGTCCAGCAATATCCCCATAAGATATGAAAAGCAAGGATAACATTTTTATGTATATTTGTTGTTTTTGTTGTTTTTTATATACTTCACGTAGTTTTTTACATGGGTAATCTTGATTTTTTTGTTATAATAACATCATGAATTTAACTAGAAGAATATTCACCAATTTCAATGTAATTCGGTAAAACGCTAAATTTTTTGTAGAAAAAAGTGAGCACATTGGTTAGGATGTGTATATGTACTAATACAACTTGCTGTGATATATGCAAATTGTATAAAGAATCGTGGCGGTTAATATTTATGGAATGGAGAGAGGATAAAAATGAGAATTTACAAAGCGAAAGATTACGTAGACATGAGCCGCAAGGCTGCCAACATTGTTTCTGCACAGGTTATTATGAAACCAAATTGTGTTCTTGGGCTTGCAACCGGATCTACTCCGATCGGTCTTTATAAGCAGTTGGTGGAATGGTATAACAAAGGTGATCTTGATTTCTCAGAAGTTATGACGGTAAACCTTGATGAATATAAAGGACTTAGCCGTGACAACGATCAGAGCTACTACTATTTCATGCATCAGAACCTATTTGATCATGTGAATATTCCAGCTGAGAATACACACCTTCCAAACGGAATGGAACCGGATTCTCAAAAAGAATGCCAGGAATATACCGATCTGATCCAGTCTTTAGGCGGCGTAGATCTTCAGCTTCTCGGAATCGGTCATAACGGTCATATCGGATTCAACGAACCGGGGGAAGCTTTTGACAAGCAGGTTCATTGTGTAAATCTGACTCAGTCTACCATCGAAGCAAACAAACGTTTCTTTGCTTCAGCTGACGATGTTCCGAAGCAGGCTTATACAATGGGAATCAAGACGATCATGCAGGCAAAGAAAATCCTGATCGTTGCAAGTGGCGAAGATAAAGCAGAAATCGTAAGAGATGCTTTCTTTGGTCCGATCACACCGAAGGTTCCTGCTTCTGTTTTACAGCTGCACAATGATGTTACTTTAGTAGCTGACGAAGCTGCACTTAGCAAACTTCCTTTATAATCATGTCTGCAAGGAACGGAGGCTTTGAAAATGATCATTAAAAATGCGTCAATTTATACAGAAGATCATACTTTTGTGAACAGGAATGCAGTTGTAGAAAATGGCAGATTTGTAAGTTTTTCGGATTTTTCGGAACAGGATGCCCAGATCGTGGATGCCCAGGGACTTTATATGATTCCGGGACTTGTGGACATTCATTTTCACGGATGCATGGGAGCAGACATGTGCGACGGTACAAAAGAAGCACTGGATATCATTACGAGATATGAAGCGTCCATCGGTGTGACTTCTGTCTGTCCGGCTACCATGACAATTGCTAAAGACGAGCTTTTAAATGTCATGAAAAATGCAGGTGATTACGCCTACAATGGCGGTGCACACCTGGTCGGTATCAATATGGAAGGACCATTTATCAGTGCTTCCAAAAAAGGTGCCCAGGCAGAAGAAAATATCCTGCATTGTGATTATGAATATTTCTGCCGGCTTCAAAAGGCGGCAAAGGGACTGATCAAACTGGTGGATCTTGCACCGGAAGAACCGGGAGCCATGGAATTTATCGAGAAAGCAAAGGATGAGGTGGTTATATCCCTTGCGCATACCGCATCGGATTATGATACTGCAAAAGAAGCCATTCAGCGTGGTGCTTCCCATGCAACCCATTTGTACAATGCAATGCCACCATTGAATCATAGAAATCCGGGCGTGATCGGTGCAGTCAGGGATTCTGAAACATGCCATGCAGAGCTGATCTGCGACGGTGTACATATTCATCCCTCTGTGATCCGCGCAACCTTTGCCATGTTTGGTGCGAAGCGTATGATCCTGATCAGTGACAGTATGCGAGCAACTGGTCTGAATGATGGAGATTACACCCTTGGCGGACAGCCGGTAAAGGTAAAAGGCAATCTTGCTACCCTGCATGATGGAACAATTGCTGGTTCTGCTACGAATCTTATGGACTGTGTGCGTTTTGTGGTTAAGAAAGTCGGCCTTCCGTTTGAAACAGCAGTCATGTGCGCATCTGAAAATCCGGCAAAAGAAATCGGAATTTTCCATGAGGTCGGAAGTATCTCCGCTGGTAAGAAAGCAGATTTTGTGCTTTTAGATAAAGATTTGAATATAGTAAGCGTCTATGTAGATGGAAAGGAGATCACATGTTAGGTTTATTTAAAGGAAAAAATAAGGGGAATCTACTCCACTCCCCGTGTAACGGAAAAGTCGTACCGATCACAGAAGTTCCGGATTCGACTTTTGCGGATAAAATATTAGGAGACGGATTTGCAGTCATTCCTTCCGAGGGAAAGGTCTATGCACCGGCAGATGGGGAAGTGAGTATGGTATTTGATACTCTTCACGCCGTTACTATGACAAGCACCCAGGGAACAGAGATTCTGATCCATATCGGTCTTGATACCGTTACACTGAAAGGAGAACCTTTTACCCCCCATGTTGTTGCAGGTGACAAGGTAAAACAGGGAGATCTCCTGATGGAAGTTGATCTGGATAAGATCCAGGCAGCCGGATTAAATACCATTACTCCGGTACTCATCTGTAATACAGATACTTATGGGAAAATAGCCCTTCAGAAGAAAGGCGAAGTCACACTGGAGGATGCTGTGCTTAAATTATCCTAGGATCTGTGCTTTTTCAATCGAAGCTAACTGGAATGGTCCAGTTTAGTGTATACTTTTATTTTATTTCTAAGGAGGAAAAACATGAAATTCTTACAAAAACTTGGTAAAGCGTTAATGCTCCCGGTAGCTATTCTTCCGATCTGTGGTATCCTCATGGGTATTGGATACAGGTTATGTCCGGCTACGATGCAGGGTGGAGACATCCAGGGTGCAGTAAATCTGATCGGTCTGTTTTTAGTAAAAGCAGGTGGAGCTTTGATCGACAACATGGCAATTCTTTTTGCAATCGGTGTCGGTGTCGGTATGTCTGAAAAAAATGATGGTACAGGTGGTATCGCTGCTCTTGCTTCATGGCTTATGATGACAACACTTCTTTCAACAGGATTTGTTACAACGATCATGCCTTCTATCGCAGACAGTGCAACAAAGACACTTGCCTTCGACAAAATCGCAAACCCGTTTATCGGTATTCTTGCAGGTATCATCGGATCTGTGTGCTACAACAAATTCAAAAGCACAAAGCTTCCGGACTGGTTGTCTTTCTTCAGTGGAAAACGCTGTGTAGCAATTATTGCCGGAGTTGTTTCTATTCTTGCATCTGTTGTTTGATTATTCGTATGGCCATTACTTTTCGGAGCACTTGTTGCTATTGGAAAAGGAATCGTTGGACTGGATGTTGTAGGAGCCGGTATCTATGCATTCCTCAACCGTCTGCTCATTCCTACCGGATTACATCACGCACTGAACAATGTATTCTGGTTTGATACGATCGGTCTTGGTGACTTACAGCACTTCTGGGCTGGTGAAACATCTGCAGACGTATCATGGAGTCTTGGAATGTACATGTCAGGATTCTTCCCATGTATGATGTTTGGTATCCCTGGTGCAGCTCTTGCTATGGTAAAATGTGCAAAACCGGCGAAAAAGAAAGTTGCAATCGGACTTGTAGCTTCTGCAGCTATTTGTGCATTCATCTGTGGTGTAACTGAACCGTTCGAATTCGGATTCATGTTCCTTGCACCGGTACTTTATGTAATTTATGCAGCACTTTACGGTATCTTCACAATGATCACGGTTGCTCTTGGATTCCGTGCAGGATTCTCATTCTCAGCAGGTGCGATGGACTTATTCTTCTCTGCTTCTCTTCCGGCAGCAGCTAAGATATGGCTCATCATTCCTCTTGGAATCGCAGCATTCTTAGTTTTCTATTTCGTATTCCTCTTCGCGATCAAGAAATTTGATCTGAAGACACCGGGTAGAGAAGATGATGACGATCTGGAAGCAGAAAAAAATGTAGAACTGGCAAGTGATGACTTCACAGCTATCGCAGCAAAGATTCTTGAAGGTTGCGGCGGAAAGGAAAACATTGCAAGCATCGACAACTGTGTAACAAGACTGAGACTGGAAGTAAAAGATATGACTGCAGTTAACGACAAAGTGATCAAATCTGCAGGTGTTGCAGGTGTTATTAGACCTGGAAAAACTTCTGTACAGGTTATTGTTGGAACTAAAGTACAGTTTGTTGCGGATGCATTCTCAAGACTTTGTGAATAAGCTTATATATCTTGAATAATTGTACCAGAAAAGCAGGGCGCATGCCCTGCTTTTTACATTAAAAAAAAGAATGTGCCGAAGCACATTCTCATTTTGAATTCTTTTATAATTCTTCCGGATCCACCTGTTTGCCATCGCTCCAGATTCTTTCCAGATCGTAGAACAGACGGTTCTCTCTGTCGAATACATGTACGATAATATCGCCAAAGTCAAGAAGCACCCAGCTTCCAAGGCCATAGCCTTCACGCTGTTTGACTTCGTATCCTGCTTTTCCGAGTGTCTCTTCTACATTGTCAACCAGTGCTCTTACCTGGCTTTCGTTGGTTCCGTTTGCAATGATAAAATAATCTGCAAGCACAGAGATTCCTGCAATGTCAATTACACGGATATCTTCGCCTTTTTTGTCAGCGAGTGCTTCGCAGGCAAGTTTTGCCATCTCTCTTGACTGCTCGATTGTCTGCATCAGTTTTTGTCCTCCTTTTCGGAATCACTGTTTTTCAGGTTCTTATAATATAAAAATGTCTCTTCTGTCGCAGGATCTAACGTTGCACCTTTTTCGGCAAGATATGCAAGTGTATCTTCCAGAATACGGTAAAGACATGCATCGATATCTACAAATGCAAGCGCACGTACTTCCGGAAGATTTGGTGCAACATCTCTTCCAGGCTCAATATAATCTGCGATATAAATGATCTTATCAAGCAGAGACATATTCGGACGACCGGTTGTATGAGACTCGATCGATCGTAGAATCTCTTCATTTTCTATTCCATATTTTTCCCGGGCAAAAAATGCGCCCAGCTTTGCGTGCAGAAGTCCCGGATTTTTGTACTCTGCATCGGAAATTTCGATATGATTTTTCTCGCAGAGCTTAATCTTTTCATCTGCCGGCACACATTTTGCACAGTCATGTAAAAGTCCTGCCGTCAAAGCCTGCTCCAGATTGGCACCATAACGCATGGCAAGGCAGCCTGCCGTATGCATCACACCGATCGTATGATCATAACGGTTTTTATCCAGGTACCGTTTTACTTTTTTCTGCATCTTAAGTATTGTTTCCGTCATGTTCACTCACCTGATATAATCTGTTCAAATCTATATAATCTGCAACCTTTTTCGGAATCGGAAGATCTTCTGTCTCTCCTCCTCGGATCATCTGCCGGATCTCACTGGAAGAAACCGGCATCACAGGGGTACGGAGAAGCCGGATATCACATGCATACTTTTCTTTCAAATATGTGATCTGACGGCGCATTTCTTTCGGCGCTCCTGCATCATCCCGATATGCTGCCAGGATGACCGCTGTTTTCAGAAGTCTTTCCGGACATTTCCAGGTTTCCAGATTGAAAAGAGAATCCGCACCGATGATAAAATAAAATTCATCCTGCGGATAAGTCTCTTTAAAATACTCCATTGTCTGATAGGAGTACGAAGTTTCCTTTCGATCCATTTCATAGGTACAAAGCCGGAAATACGGGATCTCTTCAATTGCAAGGCGTGTCATTTCGGCACGGTCCTGTAAATCTTTTCGTATTTCCGGATTTGATTTATGGGGCGGATTGCCGTTTGGCATATACCACACTTCATCCAGATGGAACTGCTGGTATGCATATTCACCAAGCATCAGATGCCCGTTGTGGATGGGATCAAATGTTCCGCCCATAATACCGATTCTCATAATCTATACTCCACTCATTAAGGAAGAACGATTTTCTTCTTGTCGTCTTTTCCCTCTTTATAAAGAACGATTTTTCTTCCGATAACCTGTACCACCTGGGAACGTGTACGCTCTGCAAGGATCTCTGCCATTCCACGCAGATCATCTCCACAGTTCTGAAGAACGTGAAGCTTGATCAGTTCTCTTGCTTCAAGCGCTTCTGCAACAGCTGCGGTAAGTTCCGGTGTTACGCTGGATTTACCGATCTGAAGGATCGGATCCATTGTCATCGCAAGGCTCTTTAAATAAGCTCTCTGTTTGGAAGTCATAAAACTTCTCCTTTCTGAAATTATGTTCTTTTCTAACGGTAATATTCAAACTGAAGACCGTACATACGGATAGTATCGCCTTCCTGAACACCTGCATTTTCAAGCTGCTCAAGGATACCGGTTTCTTTCAGGAATTTCTGGAAGAAAGCAAATCCCTTCTCGGAATCCAGATTGGTGTAACCAAGCATCTTTTCGATCTTTGGTCCCTCTACTACAAATATATCGTCTTCTTTTTCCACGGTATATGGAAGATCCATGTGGATGATCTCTTCTTCCGGGAAATATTCCTGTTCAAATACGATCGGCTTGTCATCCAACTTCTGAAGTTCATTATTTACATAGTAAAGAAGATCAGAAAGTCCTTCTCCGGTCACACCGGAAATCGGGAATACCTTGATTCCTTTTGGCTCGAACTCATCTCTCAGTCTCTGGATCGGATCTTCATCTTCGGAATAGATCAGGTCAACCTTATTTGCTGCAATGACCTGTGGACGCATGGAAATTTCTTTGTTATAGGCTTCCAGTTCAGCGTTGATCTTGTAAATGTCTTCAACCGGATCACGTCCTTCGATACCTGCCGCATCCACAACATGGATCATCATCTTGGTACGTTCAACATGACGCAAAAATTCATGTCCAAGTCCGACACCTTCTGATGCTCCTTCAATCAGTCCCGGAATATCTGCAATAACAAATCCCTTTGCACCTTCCAGATCTACAACTCCAAGGTTCGGGCTGAGTGTTGTGAAATGATAATTTGCAATCTTTGGCTGCGCATTGGTTACACGGGAAAGGAATGTGGATTTACCAACATTCGGGAAACCGACAAGCCCAACGTCTGCGATCACCTTAAGTTCCAGATTCACCCAGAGTTCCTGTGCAGGCTTTCCAGGCTGTGCATACTTCGGAACCTGCATAGTAGAGGTTGCAAAATGCATATTTCCAAGACCGCCCTTACCACCTTTTAAGATGACCTGACGCTGATTCTCGCCCGACATATCGGCAATGACTTTATTGGTCTCTGCTTCACGGATAACTGTCCCTTCAGGAACTTTCAGGATCAGATCCTTTGCATCCTTACCATGACAGCGCTTTTTGCCGCCTTCCTCTCCGTCCTGTGCTTTATATTTTGTTTTGTGACGGAAATCTACCAGTGTGTTAAGACCTTTGTCCACTTCAAAGATTACATCACCGCCGCGACCGCCGTCGCCTCCGTCCGGACCGCCATTCGGAACATATAATTCCCTGCGAAAGCTGACGTGACCGTCGCCGCCCTTTCCGGATCGGATATATATTTTTGCTCTGTCTGCAAACATAATATGTCCTCCTTATTTATGGCTAAAAACAAGGCTTCAAACCAAAAAAGTTTGAAGCCTCTGTTAAATCTGCTTATTCAGCTACTGGATAGATAGAAACCTGTTTCTTATCTCTTCCTTTTCTTTCAAAACGAACAACACCGTCAACCAGTGCAAATAATGTATCGTCACCACCGCGACCTACATTGATTCCTGGATGAATCTTTGTTCCGCGCTGTCTGTAAAGGATGTTACCAGCTTTTACAAACTGTCCGTCTGCTCTTTTTGCTCCAAGTCTCTTAGATTCAGAGTCACGACCGTTCTTTGTAGAACCAACTCCTTTTTTATGAGCGAAAAACTGAAGGTTTAATTTCATCATGGTTGTTACACCTCCTCGTATGTCAAATCCATATATTCTCTGTAGTTCTCATCTTCTGCAATCTCTTCCAGACCAAGAACCATCGCGTCAAGCAAAAGCTTTGCTTCGCGAGTCGGATTACCTTTAAGTCGATAGTCAATGAGTCCTTTGGATTCATCGGATACAAGGCTTGTACGGTCATCCGCAAATTTCTCAATGGCATTCAAAGTATTGATCGTAAGTACGGAAACAGCTGCGCAGACAATATCCTGTCCTTCTTCACTGAATCCTGCATGACCATGTGCTTTGAAACCTACACATTGATGCTTTTCATTTTTATAAATGGTTACTCGTATCATATAACCACCAGCTTCTTACGCGTTGATCTTTTCGATCTTAACTGCTGTATACTGCTGTCTGTGTCCGTTTTTCTTGTGGTAACCTGTTTTTCTCTTATACTTGTAAACGATAACTTTTTTAGCTTTTCCGTCACCAATTACAGATGCTTCAACTGTTGCACCTTCTACTACTGGTGTTCCAACTTTAAGCTCGTCACCACTTACTGCGAGAACCTGGTCAAAAGTATAAGACTGTCCGGCTTCCACACCAAGCTTTTCTACTTTAATGATATCGCCTTCGGCTACTTTGTACTGTTTACCACCTGTTGCTATAATTGCGTACATATGGCACCTCCTATTATCATTACTCGCCAACTACGGTGTCTGATCAAATCAGGACTTATAACCTCGTTGTGCGGCATACCTCTGTATTATACAGTGGCATGCCACACAAAGTCAACCCCTAATTTGCGATTTTTTTAATTTTTTCATAACAATATCCGATAATGTCTTTTCTTGTGATGATTCCTATGAAATTCTGCTGGTCATCAATGACCGGAACAAAGTTCTGATCCATCGCTTTTTCCATCAGATCCTCCATATTGGAATCGGCACTTACCGGCCGGTAATCTGCTCTTCTTGCAATCTTCGTGATTGCAATGTCTTCTGCTTCTTTCAGATTCAGGATGTTCAGCTTCTTAAGTCCCCAGAGCAGGTCTCCTTCGGTGATTGTACCGACGTATTTACCTTCCCGGTTGATCATCGGAATGGATGAGTATTTGTGGTACTCCATGATTTCCATTGCCTGTCTGAGCGTGTGGTAGTCATATACAAATGCCACTTCTGCTTTTGGCTTCAGGAAAAATAATATATTCATTTTCGTATCCTCTCTTGTATGAATATTCTGTACAGGGGAGTTTTCCCCAACACCTGTACTATACCATATTTAAGGATCGAATTGAAGATTTACAGCTGAGTGTTAACAAAAATATCATAAATTGCTTTGATTGCTGCTTCAAAGTCGTGCTCTCTCACACCGATGATAATATTTAACTCGCTGGATCCCTGATCGATCATTTTTACATTGACATGTGCATGTGCCAGTGCAGAGAAAATTCTTCCGGCTGTACCGCGTGTCTGACGCATTCCACGTCCAACAACAGCGATCAGTGCAAGATCGGATTCCAGTTCGATGTCATCCGGATTCACGGCACGGTGGATGCCCGCAAGCACTTTCTGCTCATGTTCTTCAAATTCATCCTGATGAACGAAGATAGTCATAGTATCAATTCCTGACGGCATATGTTCAAAAGAAATTCCTTCATCTTCAAATACACCAAGAACCTTGCGACCAAATCCGACTTCTGAGTTCATCATTGCTTTTTCAATTGTAATAGAAGCAAATCCACGCTTTCCTGCAATACCGGTAATTGTATACTTCGGCTTTCGGCAGGTTCCTTCTACGATCAGAGTACCCTTTTCTTCCGGTGCGTTTGTATTACGGATGTTGATCGGGATTCCTTCTTTACGAACCGGGAAGATTGCATCTTCATGTAATACGCTGGCACCCATATAAGAAAGTTCACGCAACTCTTTGTAAGTAATTGCTTCGATTCCTTTTGGATTCTTGATGATACGTGGATCTGCAATGAGGAATCCGGATACGTCTGTCCAGTTCTCATACATATCAGCATGTGTGGCTCTTGCAACGATCGATCCTGTTACATCAGATCCGCCGCGGGAAAATGTCTGGATCGTTCCGTCCGGACGTGCTCCGTAGAATCCAGGAATCACGGCACGCTCTACTTTTGAAAGTCTGTCTGTAAGTACCTGGTTAGTTTCTTCTGAAAGGAAGTTCCCATTTTCATCGAACTTGATCACTTCTGCCGCATCGATAAACTCATATCCAAGATAAGCTGCGATTACACGTCCGTTTAAATATTCTCCACGGGAAGCAGCATAATCTCTTCCAATCTTCTTTGCAAAATTATCACGGATGGTGGCAAATTCTTCGTCAAGAGAAAGAGTGATTCCAAGCCCTTCAATGATTTCCTGATATCTCTTCTGAATGTCAGCGAGTAATTCTGTAAATTTCTTCTCTTTTACAGCTGCGCCGTAACAACGATACAGCATATCTGTTACCTTGGTGTCGTCGGAAAAACGCTTTCCCGGAGCAGACGGTACAACGTAACGTCTTGATTCCTCTGAAAGAACGATCTTTCCTGCCTTTTTAATCTGTACTGCATCGGCAAGAGAACTTCCGCCGAATTTCACTACCTTAATCATCTGTTGGTATTCCTCCATCTCTCAATTCATGTATTCTGATCTGCACATGGCAAACCTGCATTTTCTGTAGAAACACCGGGCAGATGTTTCTACACTTATGTAGTTATTACTTTATTACGCTGACGTGAAAAATGCAAGATTTTCTTTTGGAATCTGTTGAAAATCTTGCATTTTGTCTAATAGAATTTCTTTTTTTGAAAACTTTCTATGCATGAATTACATCTGCAAATGTAGCATCCGCTGCTTTTCTCAAATCTTCCGGTGCAAGTGTCAGTTGTGCACCGATTCTTCCGGCACTTACATAGACTTTCTCAAACTGCTGTGCACTTGCATCAATGACCGTCGGAAAATGCTTTTTCATTCCGATCGAAGTGCATCCACCACGCACATAGCCGGTAAGCGGTGTTAACTCCTTTAAATGAAGCATTTCAATAGATTTTTCACCAACCGCTTTTGCAGCCTTCTTAAAATCAATTTCTGCTTCGATCGGAAGAACGAAAACATAATGTTCGCCACTTTTCCCTGTTGTGACAATGGTCTTGTAAACCTGTTCGTGAGGCAGATTCAGCTTGTCGGCAGTTTCAATTCCATCCGTGAATTCATCGCATTCATAGGTCTGATATTCGTAAGAAATTTTCTTTCTGTCTAAAATTCGCATTGCATTTGTTTTGACTTCTTTTTTACCCATGTAAACTTTCCTCCAGTGTTTTTCGGATTTTCTTTCGTGTAATTTCCACCAGCTGCAGTTTCGTCATTCCAATCACATTTCCCGGATTTGGGTCCTTCTTTAATTCCAGCTGCAGATACGCAAGAAGTTCTTTCTTCTCTTCTGCTGATTTCATGTTGATAAAATCAATAATAATGATACCGGAAATATTGCGGAGCCGGATCTGGCGGACTGCTTCTCTTGCTGCCTCCCGGTTGATCTCCGGAAAATGAGAATTCTTTTTCAGACATTTTCCGGAATTGACATCGATTACAGTCAGCGCCTCGGTTGGCTGGATCACCAGATAAGCCCCGGATTTCATCCATACCCGTTCTTGTCTGGCTTCTCGGATCGTCCCTTCCAGGTTATAGCATTTTACAAGTGGATAAGACGAATCCGTATACGCACGGAGAAGCGGAAGTTCATCTGGCATTTCCGTTTCCAGATAAGTCTGAACTTCTTTATACAAAACTCCATCTTCTACCGTTTCCTCTACAATAATTTCCGTCAAATCTTTTTTGTAAATATCCCGGAGTGCCTGTACGCACGGATCCGGTGCACTCTGCAGACAGCTGAAGCAGGTCCGCATCTTGCCATATTCTACGATTCTGTGATAGTTCTCTGCCAGTTTGTCAATTTCGGCACGGATCTGTGTTTCTTCTACTTCCACACAATTTGTCCGGAAAATCAATCCGAAATCACAGTCTATATAGTCCTGTCCCAGCTTTTGCAGTTCTTCTTTCCTGACACCGTGGATTTTACCGGATACACCAATGGTACGATTGCCGGAAGTCAGTACTACATACTGCCCGGTGAAATTTAAGTTCCCGGTCACGACAGGCTGCTTGGTTTTCACTGCTTCTTTCTCCACCTGAACCAGAAGTTCATCACCGATCACAAGTGGCTTCTTTCCAATCTTATTGGTGAAAACCGGGGTATATTTTCCATCCAGCGCAAAATAGCATTGCTCACCATTTGCAATTTCAACAAATGCGCCACCGATATTCGGAAGGATTTTCCGTACTCTTCCGACATAAATTTCACCCAGGTGGCAGCTCTTTTTTTCTCCGCTACTTCCAAAGTGAAATTCCGTTATTTTCTCATCCTCTAAAAGTGCAAGCACCCGGCGGTTCATGCATTCCGTAAGGAGTACTTTTCGTTCCATCTATACAATCTCCGTTCCAAGCGCATCCAGTGGAACCAGAATCATCTTGCCCTCCGTGTCTTCGGATTCCGCAAAAGTTTCCAGTCTGTGGTGGGTAAAGGTCACTTCCTCCGCATCCATACCAAGATAGCGGACAAACGCTTCTGTGACCAGCTCCGGCTTTAAGTTCTGGACACTTCCTGCTGCCACACGCATATAAATCTTTCCGTCCCGGCATTCCAGCTTGTAGATCATCGGACGAATGTCCACTTCTTTTTCACTCTTTTTCGTCTTTTTGACCACACAGATTTCATTCTGCGCATAAAAAGCTTCCAGCTTTTCAGCAAGATCTTCCGGCAGGCTGCCATTTTTTACCGAAGATAAATAGTCGGCACCTGCTACGATTGACATTCCTTTGCTTTTCTTATCATCCGGGATCTGCACAAAGCTGACGATCTCCATGCCGTCTACCATCTGTTCATTCAGCCGTCTGACCGCTTCTTTGCTGGCGATTGACTCGGTCAATTCGATATCAAAATATTCCCCGTCACTGGTAAGCCCTACGCCAAGTGGATTAGCGAAAGACATGATCATATGCGGGCTGTAACCACTGGTAAATGCGATCGGAATCTCGGCACGGCGAATCGCTTTCTGGAAATACCGCATGATATCCAGGTGTCCGATGAACTTCATCACTCCATTTTTCCGAAATTTAATTCTTGCCTTCAAAGCAGACACCTCCTCCGTAACTTGCTGCCCCACAGCCGGAACATTTTGCACGGCAGTTCGGGGTTACATTCCCTTCCATTGCATTCTTCCATTCTTTTATAAGGAAAGATTTTGTCACGCCACAATTGATGAAATCCCATGGGAAGATTTCATCTAATTCACGCTTTCTGAGATTATAGAAATCCATGTCTACACCTGTATTTTCAAAGGCCTGCAGCCATTTATCATAATCAAAATACTCATCCCACGCATCGTAAATACAGCCAAGACGGTAAGCCTCTTCCAGAACCTTTCCGACCTTCCGGTCACCGCGGGCAAAGACGCCTTCCAGAACGGTTACTTCGGCGGTATGCCAGTTGTAGCGCAGACTCTTGCGGTTCAGCTGGTTGCGGAATGCTTCCTGTACAATTCCTGCACGGCGGATATATTCTTCCATCGGCTGCATGGTCGCCCACTGAAGCGGTGAAAATGGTTTCGGTACAAAGAAGGAACTACTTGCCGTGATCTGACATTTTCCATTTCTCTGATCCTTCGGAATTTCATAATACCGGCGTGCTACTTTATCTGCAAGAACAGCAATTCCTTCCATATCTTCCTGGGTTTCGGTCGGAAGTCCAAGCATGAAATAGAGCTTGACCTTCGTCCATCCACCTTCAAAAGCCTGTCCTGCACCATTTAAAATGTCGTCTTCCGTCAGACCTTTGTTGATTACATTACGCATCCTCTGTGTTCCGGCTTCCGGGGCGAAGGTCAGACTGCTCTTACGCACATCCTGCACCTTGCTCATAACATCCAAAGAAAATGCATCGATACGAAGGGACGGCAGGGAAATGTTGACGCCCTGTGTGTGGAACTCATCGATCAGGAAGGTGACGATCTCTTCCAGTTCGTTGTAATCACTGGAACTTAAAGAACTTAAGGTGATCTCTTCATGTCCCGTATTTTTCAGCATTGCACGTGCCGTCTCTTTGAGCATATTGATATCACGCGGACGTGTCGGACGGTAAACCATTCCCGCCTGACAGAAACGACATCCACGGATACAGCCGCGCTGAATCTCCAGAACAGCTCTGTCCTGGGTTACTTTGATAAACGGAACAACCGGCTTTAACGGATAAGTTGTCTGGCTCATATCTGCCGCAACTACTCGTTTGATTTTTCCCTTTGCATGCGGATTGTTTGGCAGGAAAGATTCGATCGTGCCGTCTTCTTTGTAAGTGACATCATAAAAAGAAGGAACGTAAATTCCCTCGATCTCTGCTGCCATTTCCAGAAATTCTTTCCGGCTTTTTCCGGCTCTCTTCCACTTTTTGTATGCTTCCAGAAGTTCATCATAAACCACTTCGCCCTCTCCGATATAGAACATATCGAAAAATTCTGCCAGTGGTTCTGGATTATACACGCACGGTCCTCCACCAATTACAAACGGATCTTCTAAAGTTCTGTCCGCACTGTGAAGTGGGATACCAGACAAATCCAGTACCTGAAGCACGTTGGTGTAACACATCTCAAACTGTAATGTGATGCCAAGAAAGTCAAACTCCTTCACCGGGTCCTGAGATTCCAGGGCAAAGAGCGGGATATGTTTTTCACGCATGATCTTGTCCAGATCAATCCATGGAGAGTAGACTCTCTCGCACCAGGTATCCTCCCGGCGGTTGAACATATCGTACAGAATCTGGATTCCCAGATGGGACATACCAACCTCATATACCTCCGGAAAACACATTGCAAACCTTATATCCACCGCATTTTTATCTTTCATTACCGAATTGACTTCGTGTCCAATGTAGCGGGCAGGTTTCTCTATATTCAGTAAAATATCATCATCTAATGCTAATTTCCTCATTTTTCCTCCGTTTTTAGTTCTTTTGCTCTTAATTCTATAACGATTCACGCCGTAAATACAAGCAATATTTACAATTTTTTAACTTTACAACTATACCATTTATTTCAGAAAATTGCAAAATAAATGAGGTGAAAACAGCCTGTTTTTGCTATTAAGTAACAGAAAGTGTAGTTTCTGTACTGTAAAAGACTGTATGAGATTATATGTAACAGCTTGATCTTTTATAAGATTTTTGTTGCCTGTTACGCAATGATATGACATATACATTGAATAATTATTCATTAAAATGTATTTTATACATAATTACGAATCTAGTCAATAAACAACAAAACAATGTCCTGGAAAACACATTGCAAACCGTATATGTTTTGCAGTATTCCCTTTCATTGTTGGAAAATCTGAAATAATTTAAAAAATTAAAATAATGCTTGTTTTATGGCATTATGCAACAAAAACTATAGTTCTGTTACCATGTAAGACCATATGATACAACACACGATTATATAATTATATTGACGGGCACTATCTTATTTTTAGAAAGGCATCACTTATTTTTGACATATCAAGTTCTTCGCTTTTATCGCTCATATGAATTTTGTCATATAGTGAATCGACATATTTTGTCATAATGCTGCTTGTATCAATTATGTCTCTTTGATCGTCAATATAAACGTCTTCAGTCATATCTACAGTTGAATGTCCTAATAATTTAGAGATTACTTTTAAATTATTAATATTCTTTTTCAATAATGTGGCATATGTGTGCCGTAAGTCATGCCAGCAATAATCATCAGGATTTATATCACATAATTCAAGGACATGTTTGAATGCGTGACTGATTTTGGAATCTCTTGATAATGGTCTTCCGTTTGAATTCACAACAACAAAATCAGGTGTATAATGAAAATTTACATCATTTTGATTCAAGTAATCATACTTATTTTTTGCCAAAATAATTTCATCTAAAACGAACTGGGGTATTTCAACGTTCCTTACAGAAGAAGATGTTTTTGTTTGGATCAATTGACTTGTAGCCATTTGAGATTCCCAGCCATCTCCGTAAATAGTTCGTCCTTTTTGCCAGATAATATGTAATTGACGATTGGAAAAATCTACGTTTTCAAATTGAAGACCAAGTGCTTCACTTATCCGGATGCCAGTTGTAGAACAAATCAACATTAACAGATAGTAATTAGGTTCTTCTTTTTTGCAGGTTAGTAAAATATTTTGTAATTGCTGTAATGAAAAAGTTTTGCGTTTGGTCTCCGTTCTTTTTTTCTGTCGCATCTTTGAACGGATTGTTTGAACAGCGTAAGGTGCCGGGTTTGCGCTATTATGTTAAACTCCTTTGCTGTTTTAAAAGAAGAACTAATAACGGCATAAGCGTTGCAACGCAAAGGGTTCGAAGCAATAGAATCCATAAATTTGATTAAATCAGAGGATTCAATGTTCGTTATGTATATGCGTGGCGATATCGATTTTAGCAAGTGGTTATATATCACGTTCCGATAATTTACGAATGTGGAATATGCTATTTTTTTGACAGATAAACAATCTGTCTTTTTGTTGTGCTGCAAAATAGACAAAAGAAAAAACACATCATATTTATCAAACAATTGCAAATATGATGTGTTTTATAATTATGTCAAAATTCTTAACTTAATGACATTGCTCCACAAGGGAATCTCTTTTACTGTTACATAGTACAAGGCATTTCTTCTGCAATTTGCTTAACAGTTTCGATCGGAATATCGAATTTATCTGCAATGAATTCACAAGTTAATCCTTTTCGTAATCCAGACTGTACAATTTTGCTTATACCTTCTTCTATGCCTTTTTCGTAAATTCCTTCACTTAAATTACACATCGTATTTGCCTCCTCCGCAAGATTAGATGCTTTTGGGAAATGATAGTCATTTTCAAGGATTGTAACCAGGTTTGGATTTAGATATTACACTTATTCTTTTGTACAGTCTTTAGCTTTCTCTATCTTCAAGGTATTCTGCAAGACTGTAATACAGTTCACCTGCAATTCCACGTATCTGCTCTGCGGCGGTCATGGAATTCAAGATTGCCTCCTGCTCTGCTTCTGCCGCAGCAAGGAAAGCACGGTCGATTATATTTTCCGGAATTGCTGATATTTGCACAAGTTCCTCCTCATAACCGGATGGGATTCTGTTTGCAGTCGTAAATCCGATCATAACCTCTCCGCTGCCATGACCTGTGTAACCGCCGGTTCGTGCGATACCAACACCAGTTCTTTTCAGAATCCGTTTGAGCTGACGACTTGTCACTGGAAGGTCTGTAGCCAGAATACTCATAATAGAACCTTTATCTTCTTCAGATGCAGCCATATCACTCTTTTCCTGCTTCCATTCCAGAATCTTCGGACCAACAGCTTCTCCGTTCAGTACAAAATCTTCCGTTGCACCAAAGTTTGACTGAACCAGAACACCAATGGTGTATTCTTTTTCACCAATCGTGATCACGCGGGATGCAGAACCGATTCCCCCCTTCATGCCATAGCAGGTCGTACCGGCACCAGCACCTACATCACCTTCTTCGAATTCTTCTGATGCTGCCGCAAAAGCCTCACGCACTTCCTTTTCGCCAATCGCCCGTTTCTGGATATGATTGATCCGGCAGTCATTGCACTCGCCAACAACCGGATTGATACTCTGTGGCTCAATTCCGTCCTTACGGCTCTGTTCGATCACGACATCAACCATTGCATCCAAAACCTTTCCGACATTTAAGGTATTGGTAAGAGCAATGGGTGTCTCGAGGGTCCCCAGTTCCTCTACCTGCACCACGCCAGCACTTTTTCCAAATCCATTATGAATGTATGCAGCTGCCGTATAGTGCTTGGCAAATGCATTGTCCGGTCCAGGAACGATCACGGTTACACCGGTATGATTTTCTTCTGTCTTCACCGTACAATGCCCTACCCGTACACCTGGCACGTCCGTAATCGCATTCCTTTCTCCTGTTTTTACTCTTCCGGGTACAATCCCAAAGTCCCGAATCCGTTTTTTCCCCATTTTGGTTTCCTCCTTGGATTATGTTGTATTTTTCAATACATGCTGGTTATAGTATAACACATCTCCGTTATTGAAGGATTTATTTTTTATTTTATGCGACTGACTTTCGTGATCATCTCGGTTTTTACCGGTCTGTGATAGACAAATCCTGACTGCGGTTCAATGGCTTCTTCTACTTCTACATGTTCCAGTCGTTCAATCTCATCCCAGCCATCGATCACTTTTCCGATTACAGTGAAATTACCATTCAATCTCTCAGAAGCAGCAAGAGTGATATAGTACTGGCTGCCAGAACTGTTCTCTGGATCTCCTGCCATGGCAACAATCCCCCGTTCAAAAACAATTTTGGCATTTTCAGGATTGGTTTTAAATTCCGGTTCGACCATGATATCGATCTGTGGATCAACACCATCAAAAAACAGTGGCTGGAGGACAAATCCCGGTTCCAGACGTTCAATGGCTCTTCTGTCAAATATTTTCTTCTCTGCGAGCTGCATAACACTTCCGCAGGCAATCGGTGCGATTTCCGGCCAGAGTTCAAAGTGTATCACAGCATTCTCATTTACAGTTATTTCGATGATTGGTTTTTGATTCCCGGTATAATTGAATTTACCATCATTTTTCTCTTCCAGCGCTTTGATCATATGATAAGTATATTCATTGTACGGCATAGGGATTCCAAGCTCCTTTCCCATCCGCACAAGCGCACCGGAGAACATATCGATTTCCGTATGACGTCCGGCATCCAGATCCTGTAAGGTAGAATATCTGGCTGTCGGAGGAACTACGCTTTCGCGTCCGGATGAACTTCCTGTTTTACTCATATCGATTCCTTTTGCCTTCGCTACCATTTCCAGTTCTCTCTTTAATCCATCACTGATTGCTTTTATGTGGACACTGTCGCGGTAACATCCAACGCTTGTCCCCAGAATTGCCTGCGGCAGATTGTTGTATACATTCAGGCGAAATTTACACCATATCTCCTCCTGAATGTACTCGGTCGACCGGAAATGAATCCCAGTATCTGTAAACAACGCTTCCACCGCTCTCACACGCTCACTGTCAAACGGTGCAGATGGCTCTCCAAAAATAATTTCCAGTGTGGTCGGCGGATCAAAATGATAACCATCATCCTCTTTGTGTGAAGCCACTTTGATCAGTGCCGGTAAGACATGCTCCGTGCCCACTGTTCTTCCGATTATTTCTTCACTGTCGACTCCATTCATCAGGCTCATGACCACTGTATGTCCACCCGTTGTTTTTTGTATACTCTTCAATGTACCTTCCAGTGAACCGTATTTCAAAGCAACCACCAGCAGATCCACATTATGTGCTTCTTCTGGTGACCACACCTCCGGATGGTAAATCCTGCCATTATTCGCACATCCATTTTTCCTTAGACGATCCGCTCTTTCTCCCTCGGCAATCACGCCAAGCCGGACTTCCGGTTTCTGTGAAAGTCCCCAGATCACATAGGAGCCTACCGCCCCTGCACCTAAAACTGCAACTGATTTTATCTTCATCTTCTATCTCCTTTCGTTTTACGGATACTCATATTCTCATTATACTTTTTTACAGAAAATAGATCTCTTCATTCCGCCATATGTATCATATATTAACTTGCGACTCCAATCTTTACAACAAAGATTTTTTATTATAACAGGAACAAATATCTTCATGTTTTTGCAGAAAAAAAAGAGACTCCACAAGGCAATGTCATTAAGTTAAGATGACCAATCAAGATCTTAGCATCAGAAATGATGCTAGGGCCTTTGTAATTAAGAACATCTTGATTGCAAGGAGGTAACGAATATGAGCAATTATATTAATCAAGTTTCAGATTCTCTAAAGAATCATATTTCGGAATTAGCTAACAATCCATGTTTATTTCTTCGAAACCCCAATGTCGATTTCTCTCGAAAACGGAAAATTGATTTCAAAACTTTTATTTGAGATGGGGAATAGAAACTTCATTCAGAGAATTAAAATATGCCATAGGATTAACAAGTTTCCATGCACGAAAACCAGATTTTATTAAACAAGAAATATATGCGCGATTACTTTTGTATAACTATTGTGAATTAATAACAACACATGTAATAAAACAAATGAAAAACAATGATAAAACAAAACAGGTGAACTTTACAATCGCCATTTATATTTGTAGAGAAGGACGCATGAAAAAACTCTCGTTTTTTCACACGCCCTTTCTGATATTTTTTGATTCTCTTTTTCTGTCGCAAAATAATAAACCACCTCTTGGTGAGCAGACCAACTTTTTTCGCATATTCAGCTTTTTCCTTGCGCTCTAAAGCGAGTTTTTCTTTCAGATTATCCTCTCGTGTGTCATCAAAAACTACGGATGCTTTATCGAGGAACTCCTTCTTCCAGTTTCGGAGAAGATTCGGCTGAATATTGTTTTCGGTTGCGATTGTATTTAAGTCTTTTTCTCCTTTGAGCAGTTCAATCACTAATTCTGATTTGAATTTGGCGGAGAAATCCCTATCCTTTTATTCAATCCCCATTACTTCTCCTAGTGCAAGCACCGCATTTCTTACGCATTCCGGACATTCACAGAGTACCTTTCCTGTGCCGACGCCCTTCAACTCCCTACAGATCGTTGCTCCGCATTTTTGCTGAAACTTTGCAAGGATTTCTTTGGAATAACGAGGCGTTCCGGCTCCGTCTGTCAGGACTCCGGCGGTCATCACAGCTCCTATGAGTGCCCCGCAGGTTGCTTCCAGACATCCCATTCCAGCTGCATAGCCTGCGGTTAATTTCATCAGTGTCTCATCGTCCAATGAAAGCTTATCTTCAAATACTTTTACCACTGCCTGGGAACAGTTGCATGCTCCGGCAGTTTTTAAATCTGCAGCTTTTGCTGCGCGTTCTTCGATTGTCATATTCAGTACCTCTCTTATTTTATTCAATCTGGTAAAATTTTTTCAAAGGCTTCGTCTCAGTCTTAGCTGCTCTCTGAAAAAATTCCGGTATATTCTCCATATACCTGTAAATATACACAGGGAACAGACTGATGCCTGTTCCCTGCCTGTTAATTCCTATTATAACATAAATCTGTTAGAATCCCATCCACTTTTTCAGAATACCGGGACACATTCTTTTAAATTTGATACATTCTGAATCCTAGATCATCTCTAAAAATGCAGCAATTCGTGTATCCAGCTGTCCGATATCTGCCTGAGAATAATCGGTCTCTACATGGATATACGGAAGTCCTTTAGATTTTACAAATTTCTCAATGCTCTTTGCCTCAATATTGTAAGTATGACATGCCTGAAGTGTCATTTCTACTACACCCTCGATATTATACTCTTCAAGGAGTCTTCCCATCAGTTCAATACGGTTGTTATCTGGTGTCATAACGGAACATCCGATTGCAAGATATCTCTCTGCAATTGCTTTGTAGATGTCCTCTGCATCTTCATCGATGAGACGGTCAACAGATTTTGCACCTCCACAGTTTTCATAGACTACAACATTTCCACCGTGTTCTTCGATGGCTTTTACAACCTTCATCGGTGCACCGCTGCTTGGACATCCGGTTAAAAGGATGCGTTTCTTTCTCTCTGGTTTTTCCCCTTCTTCGTATTCTTTCATCAGCTTTTCACGAAGAGCATCAATTTCTGCCGGCATCTTTTCTTTGTCGAATTTGAACTGGCTTCCATAGAGAACACCGAACAGCTGGGAACCGTTCATCGGAGCCGGATCATTTTTCATAACTTCGTAGAATTTCTTCAGTGCAATACGTCCCTGGTTGGATACATGAACAGCATGGCGCACTTTTTCTTCTGTGATCTCTACATTAAATGTCTTTTCCAGATATTCTTTGAAACGGATGATCTCTTTTGTCCACAGTTCCAGGGAATCTTCTCTCTGTGAGTTTGGAAGTTCCATGATATAGACATTTTTGAATTCTTTCATCAGTTCGTACATCTTTTTCTTTCCATCACAGGTTGTCTCTCCGACTACCACGTCTGAGAAATAGAAGAATGGACATTTGTCAGATACGGCAAAACCGTAACTTGCCTTTACCATCGGGCATAGATTCTTCGGCAGATCCTTTTCTGCGATCGGGATCGTTTCATCGGATGTAGAGCAAAGTCCTACGGTAACTGCTCCCATAGCCATTGCGATTTCCTGTGGGAAGTAGGTACAGTACGCACCTACAACCGGAATTCCTTTGTCCTTTACTTCTTTCATTACCAGGAAAGATCTCTGTCTCTGCTCTGCAAATTCTTCAAAAATCTCCGGCAGCTCTTTTACTAATTCCATTTTTATTTTCCTCCTTTATTGTATGCATTTTAAGCATTGAATACATATTTATCCAGACGGTCAAATGCTTCTTTCACTCTGGATGTCGGCAGTGCAAGGTTCATACGAATATACCATTCACCATGGAATGGCTTTCCGTTCTGCCAGAACACACCTGCTTCATATCCCATCTTCAGAACGTCTTCCAGGCTTTTATTATGTGCCTTGCACCATTCTTCACAGTTAACAAACAGCATATAGGTTCCCTGCGGTCTGGTTACGGAAACGCCTTCAAAATGTTTGTCGATATAATCACATGCATAAGCGACATTTTCCCCGATCACTTCTCGAAGCTCGCCTACCCATTCCTGTCCTTCCGGTGTATACGCACCCATCAGTGCATGCATGGACAGCACATTCATCGAATTGTAATGGCAGAGGGAGGACTCTTTTAAAACTCTGTCTTTCAGGCGTTTGTTGTATATAATATGATAGCTTCCGATCAGTCCGGCAAGGTTGAAGGTCTTTGACGGTGCGTATAAAGCAATCGTTCTGTTTCTTGCATCTTCAGATACAGACTGGGTTGGAATATGCTCGTTTCCATATAAAATAATATCGGACCAGATTTCATCGGAAATGACAGTCACATCGTATTTTTTATAGATTTCCATTGCTTTCTCGATTTCCCAGCGCTCCCATACACGACCGGTCGGATTGTGCGGTGAACAGAAAATGGCTGCATGGATCTTGTTTTTCACGATCTTCTCTTCCATATCCTCAAAGTCCATCCGCCAGATGCCTTCTTCGTCCTTTTTCAGCGGACTGTGGATGATATGGTAGCCATTATTATTCAGTGTGCCGGTAAATCCTATGTAAGTCGGTGCATGGACAAGGACATTATCACCCTGTGAGCAGACCGCGTGAAGTGCACTTGCCACGCCGCCTAAAACTCCATTCTCATAACCGATATGTTCTTTTTTCAGTCCGGTCACATGATTCCGTTCTTCATGCCACTTGATGATGCTGTTGTAATACTCATCTCTGGTAATAAAATATCCATAGGTCGGATGTTTCGCTCTTTCAATGATCGCTTCGGTGATCTTCGGGAGTGCCGGAAAATTCATGTCCGCAACCCACATCGGAATGTAATCCAGCCCTTCTCTTACTTCTACTTTTTTCCCCGGCCCAAGCATATTTGGAAGGATATCCACTGCAAGGGCATCTTTTCCTTTACGGTCAATAATACTTGTAAAATCGTACTTCATTTTTCTTTCTCCTCTGTTACATACATTTTTTTCTTTTAGTCATCATACAGGTGACATGCCACCTGGTGACCTTTGGATACTTCTTTTAATTCCGGACGGACTTCCAGGCAGATATCCATGCATTTGCTACATCTTCCGCAGAAACGGCAGCCTTTTGGTGGATCGATCGGGCTTGGCACATCTCCGGTGAGAAAATGACGTCCCCGGCTTTTTGCCAGATCCGGATCGGCGATCGGAATTGACTCCAGAAGTGCCTGCGTGTACGGATGATACGGCTTTTCATATAATTCCGCAGCCGGTGAAATTTCCACCAGCTTTCCAAGATACATCACTCCGATATTATCGGAAATATGCTTTACCATGGCAAGGTCATGGGCGATAAACAGCATCGTCAGATGCCGTTCTTTCTGCAAGGTCATCAGGAGGTTCATGATCTGCGCCTGGATAGATACGTCAAGTGCTGAAATCGGTTCATCACAGAACAGAAATTCCGGGTTAACTGCAAGTGCCCTTGCAATTCCGATTCTCTGGCGCTGTCCACCGGAAAATTCATGGACATTTCTGGTAGCATGCTCGGCATTTAAGCCAACCATCTCTAGAAGTTCCATCACCCGTTTCTGCTCTTCTTCTTTACTTTTTGTCAGATGATGGATCCGCATCCCTTCACTTACGATCTGATACACTTTCTGGTGTGGATCCAGCGAAGCATACGGATCCTGGAAAATGGTCTGCACCTTCTGTGTAAATGCATTTCTCTCTGCTTTACTCATCTGATGCACATCTTTTCCCTGATACAACACCTGTCCGTCTGTCTTCGTAAGGATTCCGGTACAGGTTTTCCCGCAAGTCGTCTTTCCACATCCTGATTCTCCTACGATTCCGAAAGTTTCTCCTTTATGAATCGTAAAAGACACGTCATCAACTGCCTTTAAAACACGTTTATGACTTGCCGGAAAATATTTTTTCAGATTTTTTACTTCTAATACAACTTCTTTTTCTATCATGCGTCTGTCCTCCCGAACGGAACACCGCTTCTGTCAGCACGTGGATCCATCAGCCAGCACGCAACGCTGTGCTCATCCGTAATGTGCGTAACTTTCGGTTTTTCTTCTTCACAGATTTTCATTGCATATGGACAGCGCGTGCAAAAACTGCAGCCTTTTGGCGGGTAGATCATATCCGGTATATTTCCCTCAATGGTATTTAAAATTGTTTTGTCTTCATCATCGATCCGCGGAACGGACTGGAGAAGTGCCCATGTATACGGGTGCTGCTGGTGATAAAAGATATCCTTTGCCGTTCCTCTTTCCACGATTTCTCCGGCATACATGACGATGATCTCATCAGCCATATCTGCAACCACTCCAAGATCATGTGTGATAATAATGATGGACATACCAAGCTTTTCCTGCAACTCTTCCATCAGCGCAATGATCTGTGCCTGTATTGTCACATCCAGTGCTGTTGTCGGCTCGTCTGCGATCAAAAGCTGCGGATGTGTCACCATAGCGCAGGCAATCATCACTCTCTGACGCATTCCACCGGATAACTCATGGGGATATTTGTTCATACACCCTTCCGGATCCGGAACCCCGGTCTGCTTCAGCATTTCCAACGATTTCTGATAAATTTCTTCCTTCGAAAGACTACTCTCGTGATTCTTCAGATTTTCTGCAATCTGCTTTCCAACCTTCATCGTCGGATTTAAGGATACCAGTGCATCCTGGAAAACCATCGAGCATTCTTTTCCACGGAAGGTATTCCACTCTTTTTCCGTATACCCGGTAAGCTCTTTTCCCTGGTAAATGATCTTACTTTCCGGCTTTACCTTTCCCGGTTTCTCGATCAGTCCCATCAGGGATTTGGCAGTTACGGATTTTCCACATCCTGATTCACCTACCAATGCAGTTGTCTTTCCTTTTTTTACATCAAATGAAATTCCTCTTACAGACTGTACTTCGCCTGCATATGTAAAATAGGATACAGATAAATTCTCTACTTCCAATAATTTTTCCATCTTCTATCCTCCAGGCTTACTTTACAATCTTTGGTTCCAGTGCGGTTCTAAGGACATCACCAAGTAAATTGAAACTCAGTACTGTACACAGAATCAGAACTCCCGGAAATACCGCAAGTCTCGGTGCATCCAGAATATGTCCCTGCGCACTCTGCAGCATACTTCCCCAGGAAGCTCTTGGAATCTGTACTCCAAGTCCAAGGAAACTTAAGGACGACTCCATCAGAATCGCATTGGCAATTCCAAGGCTTGCCGCTACGATGACCGGTCCCATAATATTCGGTACAATATGTTCCACTGCAATCCGGAAACTTCCGGCTCCCAGATTCCTTGCGGCGGTCACATAATCTCTTTCTTTGACAGACATGGTTTCCGCCCTTGTAATTCTCGCCACCTGTGCCCAGGAAAAAAGACTGAGTACCGCGATCAGAGTAAACAGGCCCGGACGCAAGATCGTATTCAGTACAACCATCAGAAGCATACTCGGAAGTGCCAGGAAAATATCGGTGAAGCGCATCAGGAACATATCCACTTTTCCACCAAAATATCCAGAAGTAATACCGATTGCCGTTCCGAGGATTACAGTCATGATCATCGAACAAAAACCAACCGTAAGAGAAATACGTCCTCCGTAAAGTGCTCTGGTAAAATAGTCTCTTCCGTATTCATCTGTCCCGAAAATATGCTTTGCAGAGATTCCCTGCAGTTTTTCAGCAACATTGATCTTATTCGGATCATATGGACTAAGCGGTGCCAGAATGGAAGCTATGATAATGATCAGGAGAATGATGATACTCACCAGTGCAATCTTATTGGAAAAAAGCTCTTTTTTGATATCTTTCCACACACTGTGATCATATGAAATCAACTCCTGGGTTTTCTTTTTTTCAATTCGTTTAAATCTAGTATCAGTCATTTGCCATATCCTCCCTCTTGATTCTCGGATCTGCAAATGCATACAGAATATCTGCAATAAAGTTACCGACAACCAGAATAATTCCGGACAACATGACGTATGCCATAATCACCGGATAATCACGGACACCGATCGCAGTCATTGCAAGGGTACCTATTCCCGGCCATCCAAAAACACTTTCAATGATAAACGATCCACAGACTATGGATGCCAGATTCATTCCAAGCAATGTGATGATCGGAAGCAGTGTATTTTTCAAAATATGTCTTTTTAAAAGTTTTCCACCTGTCGTTCCTTTTGCTTTTGCTGCAAGAACGTATTCTTCTCCAAGCTGTCCGATCGTATTAGAACGGATATAGCGGATAAAGACTGCCAGGTTGGAAAGGCTCAGGGTGATACATGGCATGATCATATGCTTCACCGTATCCAGGAACGATTCATTTCCCACTGAATGCATCCCCGATGACGGAAGAATATGAAGCTTTGCTGCAAACACAATAATCAGCACCATTCCAAGCCAGAAAGACGGAATCGACATACCAATATAGGAAAGTCCACTGATGATATTATCAATCCAGGTATTCTTGCGGTATCCCGACCAGAGTCCGAGTGGGATTGCCAGAAGCACAGAAAGAACCAATGCGGCTCCCATCAGCTGCAGGGTTGCCGGAAGACGCTTGATGATCTGCTCAGATACGGAAGTATGGTTTGCAAGAGAAATTCCGAAATCTCCTTTCAGCACTTCTTTTGCCCATCCCCAATACTGCTCCGGCATACTTTTGTTAAGTCCGAGATTCTCTCTGATTGCTTCTTTTTCCTCATCTGACATCTGTTCATTCAAATACATACCGGAAATATCTCCCGGTGCTGCATAGATCACGGCAAATGAGAAAAAAGAAATCAAAATCGTGACAATAATCAGCTGAATCCCTTTCTTTACGAAATATTTTGCCATATTTCTTTTCTCCTTTAAAAGAGGGACCGGCACAAAGGTCATCTTGTGCTTCAGCCCCTCTTCGTCTGCTAAAATACGATATAATTAGTCTACTTTGATCTTCAGGTAATCAACGAATTCCGGAACAACCGGTACTGCATCCAGCCCTGTTACATTTTTCTGAGATACCATCACATAATTGGTGTAAGTAAGTGGGTATTCCCAGTATTCTGATAAAGTCAGATCCTGCAGATCATTTGCAAGCTGCTTTGCTTCTTCTTTGTCTGCTGCTGCGTTTACCTTTGCTGCAAGCTGTCCGGCTTCATCACTGAATCCCCATGCTTTGGAGCTGCTGTTGATGTAGCTGTAAGCCTGTCCAAGACTGCTTCCACGCTCAGAATCCCATCCATTTGTACCAAGATCCCACTGATCTTCTTCCCCTGACTGGAACATAATTGCGAAGAATCTCTGGAAGAATGCGTTGGAATCCAGACCTTCTACATCAAGCGTTACGCCGATTTCTGCGAGCTGCTGCTGAAGAACTGTTGCAACTTCTTCCATGTTCGGACGGTCTGCATTGTAAACATATTTCAGAGTTGTTCCTTCGATTCCTGAAGATTTGGCAAGTTTCTTTGCTTCTTCAAGATCCTGCTCGTAACCTTTGCAGTCTTTGTTGTAAAGAGACTGATCTGGTGTCAGAAGACTGTTTGCAACCGTTGCAAGTTCGTCACTTCCATATGCGGTATCGATGATCTCATCTGCATTGATTGCAAGGAAGATCGCTTTTCTTGCATCTTCTGTAAGTTTGTCTTTTGCAGGTCCGTAAGGATTGATCTGCAGGTAATTCAGTCTTGCTTCTGAGAAGGAGCTGATATTGTAATTATCGTCACCTTCATATTTTTTCAGTTCTTCCGGAGTTGTAATTCTCATGTAAGAGATTTCTCCGTTTTCAAATGCAACCTGTTTGGTGCTTCCGGAACCGATCGTCTTCATAACAACTTTCTTAACGCTCGGTGTTTCTCTGTAATAATCATCACGTGCAGTATATACGATACTGTCATCATTGATCTCTGCTACCGTGTAAGCTCCGGAAGTAGCCATATCTGTGGAATTAAAGTATCCGCTTCCTTCTACTTTTGTATAATCATTGTCAAATGCGTGTGACGGATAAATCATCATTCTGCCAATTGCTGCTGTATAAGTTGCATATGGTTCAGGAAGGACAATTTCCAGTGTCTTATCATCTTTTTTGTTAAATACAACTTCCTGTTTATTGATTGTATTATAAGAAGATTTTCCACCAGAATTTCTTCCGGCATAATTCATTGTAAATAAGATATCATCTACAGTAACCGGTTCGCCATCGCTCCAGTTTGCTTTCTCATTCAGATGAATGGTGTATGTTTTGGCATCTTCTGAAATATCAAGCTTATCTGCCAGATAATATTCGATTCCATCCTTTGTTTCTACAAATAATGGTTCAAAGATCGGACGAACCAGAGAGGTCTGGTCATCACTGGCTGTACTTGGCTCCAGAGATGTTGGCATATAATTCAATGCAACTGTAAAAGTCCCATCACTTTTTGCCTCTTTCTTCGTGTCTTCTGTCTTTGCGCTGCTGTCTTTCTTGTCAGAACTTCCACCACATCCGGCAAGCATACCGACTGCTAAAATTCCTGCACACAATAATGCGAGTGCTCTTCTTTTCATTTTCCTTTTTCCTCCATTGTATTTTCCTTAAGTTGTTCTGTCTGTGTATCCCCTCGTTAACAACTCTTCAAAAATACTACCAAAATGTTTTTTTCTTTGCAAATTGCTTTTTTCTATCAATTTTTGTACTTATTGATATCGTTTATCAATAATTCCAGAAAACGCTGATTTCCCGTTATTTTTGTATCTTTTAACAATTTATTGCTTTTATCTATAGTAAAAAATATAACTTTTTTACAATTTCTTTTACCTTTTTTGCAATGTGTATTGTATAATGATTACAAAAGATTTGTTAAATTTTATTCAACATGAAAGGTTTATAAATGAAAAAATTATATGAGCAAAGCCCTGAAATGCAGCTGTCCGGCAAATGCCAGCTGCGCCATGTAAAATGCACGCACCACAAAGGATATCTGATGGAAGATCTTTCCATGATCAAAAGCGGATTTTATGAGATCAGCTTTTGTAAAAGCGGAGATTTTCTGTTCCGCATCGGCCGGAAACGGCATTTTATTACAAATGGCGATATTCTGGTTATTCCACCGGATATTCCACACTACTTTACTTCCAGTGATCTCGTTGCAAACTATTATGATTTTATCACTGTATGGCTGGAAAAATCATATATTTCCAATCTGAAAAGCCAGCTTCCGGCCCTTAAGGAATCTGTTTTCAATATTGACACACCTCATCTTCTTCATACTACCAATAAGCTGTGTAATTTTGAGGAAGAATTTGAAACCTTTTACCGGGAATATGCTTCTTATGGGGAGCTTTCTGAAACCTATGCCTGTGGTGCATCCACCTGTCTTCTGGTAAAAGTCATTAACTATGCCCTGAAATATTCCAACGAATTTATTGAGATCGAATCCGATCAGACCAATCAGATCGTCCGCTATCTGGATCAGCATTTTCTGAAAGAAATCGGTGTGGAGGATCTGGCGCGTACTTTCCACATGAGCAAGAGCAGTCTGAACAAATTTTTTCAGAAACAACTGAATACGACCTGTCATCAGTATATTTTAAAGAAACGGCTGGCACTTGCGGTCTCGCTGATCCGGCAGGATGTTCCGCTTAAAACGGTTGCTGTCCAGTCCGGTTTTGGAGACTATTCTTCATTTTTTCGTGCTTTTAAGAAAATGTATCATATTTCCCCGACCGAATGTCAGGCAGACAATGAAAAACTGAAAAAGATCAAACATTAGCCGGGAGAATGACTTGTCTGAATAGTGTAGACATGCAAAAAACTTCGGATATTCTGGATTTTCGCCAGTGATCCGAAGTTTTTCTTGTTTAATATTTCTTTTTTTGATTGTCTTTATTTCACCAGATGTACTTCTGCCTTCTTCTCATTCAGCTTCTGTGCAGTCTCATGCTCATTGACATAGATACTGATATGTTTTTCTTTGCCGGAAGTATCGTAATCTTCAGCAGTAAATACATGTCCGTCAATGATCACCTTTGTTCCATACGGAATCTCATCCGGGTCAACCGCAATGGTCTGCCCTTCAACAACCGGAGTTCCGGTTGCTTTGACTTTGCTTGCCTTCGCACGGCAAGTCTCGCAGGAACAATAATAATCAATGGTATACTCTCCAATACTGTCTCCATACTGTTCGGCTGTAGCGTTCTGTTCGTTCACATCCGTGCCTTCCAGATTATAATTTTCTTCCAGGATTCTGGTTGCCCAGACAGCTTCCGGAATATATACCGTTCCGGAAATGATTCCCTGGTCTTCATTTGCAGCTTCGATGGTCTTTCCGTCTCCTGCATACATCACAACATGATGGACATAACCATCTTTTGCATAGAAAATCAAATCCCCCGGCTGTGCGTCTTCAACCGGAATCTTGGTTCCATACTGGCTCTGATCTTCGGCTACTCTTGGCAGATTATAGCCAAAAGTCTTATAAATCTGCTGTACAAATCCGGAGCAGTCCGCCCCTTCTGTCAGGCTTGTACCGCCCCATACATAAGGATTGCCAATGAACTGTGCGGCAAAATCCAGCATTGCCTGGCGGATCGCATTCCCCGGTGTTCCCGGCTTTACAGAAGCATAGCTATAATAAAGTGCCCGGTTATCTTCCGGTGCGATCAGTTCTGTAGCTGTCTGGTAAGCACCTTCGCCTGCTGCTTCTACCTGCGCTTTTACTTCATCCCCAGTCTGAACAGCCTCTTTAGATACAAACCCTCGGACATCCCCGGACTCCACATAGATCCAGTCTTTCTCTGCATCCGCAAGGATATAACACAGATTACCCTGGGACATGGTTCCGATCACACGTGACTGTCCATTTGCCTCTTCCTGGATTGCTACAGTTCCATCCGACTTTGATGCATCTGCCAGTGCATATTTTTTCGTAGCCAGTGTCTGATTTACGGTTGCACGTACATGGGTAAATGCCTGATTTTCATTTGCCGGAACCGTTTCTTTTGCAAGGGATGCTGTTCCTTCGATTCCAGTGTATGCAATCTTGGCTTTTTTTGCAGCCTTTTTTGCCTGCTTCTGGTATCCACTCAGCAGTACCTGTGCGGCATCTCCGATATAAAGCTCGGATTCTTTTACAAATCCTCTGACCTTTCCGGATTCTACATACAGCCATCCATTCTTTTCTTCTTTCAGAATGTAGAAAAGTCCATCCTGTGAAATTTCTCCGACAGAACGCACCTTTTCGGTCAACTGCCGGGATGCTGGGGATGCATTTAAAGTATCATCCTGCAATGCTGTAGCAGTATCTGAGTTTAAGGATGACTTCTTTCCCGAAGTGTCTGCTGTGTTTTTTAATGTCTCGGCAGAAAATGTATTAAGCTGTACTTTCTTTGCTGTTTTCGTCTTTTTCGCAGAAGATTTCGTCTTTGATTTCTTCGCCTTTACAGAAGTTTCCTTATGAAACAGTTTTTTAGCATCAGCTGTTGCTTCCTGAATATCACTTTCTGTCCGATCAGTATCAACGGCTCCACTGATATCCTCCGGAATTGCCTCACGTATGCTGATCTTTGTCTTTGCAAATGCATATTTTCTCGCAACTGTCCAGAAACGGAAATCTTCTTCGTATTCCGGAAGACTGACGATCTGCTGTCTCTTGACCAGTTCTTCATTGGTCATCTTGTGTTCACTATCCTGCGCATTTTTTTCCTGCTCCTGCGCTTTGTTTTCTTCTGAGTCTTCTGTCTGGTCTTCCGAAGGCTGCTGTTCATTGTTCACATTGCCATCTGAAGGCTGCTGTGGTGTATCCGGATTGACCGGATCTGTCGGTTGCTCCGGCGTAACCGGCACATCTGGATTAGCCGGGATTACTTCTACTTCATCTCCTGTTATCGGATCAACCTTCCATCCTGTTTTCGCTGCATCACGCAGACCGGTATCTTCCAGATATCCAGTCTCTTCATTGTATCTGATTTCTTCATTATGAATCATCTCCAGGACAAGATCTGATACTTCTGTAAGTGTATCACGCCCATCAATGGATTTTGCCTGTAATTTTTCTCCATTTTCTGATCCATTAGAAGTAACCTCTGTAAGACCGCCATCTGCCGCCCAAGCTGTTGCCGGAGCGCTGAAAGTAAGTCCGAAAACAAGTAATCCTGCTAGAATTTTTACTCCTGTCATTTTTGCTACCTGTATATTTCTATATTTCAAAATCTGTTGCTCCTTTTTACAAATTCTGTAAAATGCAGTCCTTTTAGTCGAAACGCGACATTTTTATTTTACTACTCTTTGACAAAACCGTCCATATTTCATTAAAAATATTTCTGATAAAATTTTTCAAACTCAGAGAGTAATTTCTTTCGGAAAATATTTTAGTAAAATGAAAAAAAGGAAATGTCCTGACATATTTTACGTCAGAACATTTCCCTGTTTTTATGGTTTTAGATAAACTCCGAAAGAACAAATTATCCTTCGCTTAATTTTTATTTAACCAGATATACTTCTGCATTCGTCACGCCGAGAGCAAGTGCTTCTTCATGGCTGTTTACATAGACATCAATGTGGTTTTTCTTGATCGCACCACCACAGTCTTCAGCAGTAAATATATGTCCGCCGATGATGACTTTTGTTCCGTAAGGGATCACACTCGGATCCACCGCAATGGTCTGTCCCTCAATGACCGGAGTTCCGGTTGCTGTGATCCCGTCCGCTTTGTTACAGCAGATTTCACATGCACAGTAATATGTAATCGTAAAATTGCCAAGATCTGCGCCGTACATCTCTTCTGTCGCATTGACTGTTCCGATTCCGCCACCTGCAACAGTATAATGATCGTCCAGGATCCGGGTTGCCCATACTGCATCTTTGTTATAAACAGTTCCGTAAATGATTCCAACATCTTCATTTGCAGCTTCGATGGTCTTTCCATCTCCAGCATACATCACAACATGATATACATAACCGTTCTTTGCATAGAAGATCAGGTCTCCCGGCTGTGCGTCTTCTACTGGAATTTTGGTTCCATACTGGCTCTGATCCTCGGCAACACGCGGAAGATCATATCCGTAAGCCTTGTAGATCTGCTGTACAAATCCGGAACAGTCCGCCCCATTTGTCAGACTGGTTCCGCCCCACACATAAGGATTACCGACAAACTGGGATGCATATTCAATCATCGACTGGCGGATCTCACCACTCGGCGTTCCTTCTTTTGTAGAAGTCAGCGTATAATAAAGAGCCTTATTATCTTCCGGATCCATGTTTTCATCTGCTACCGAATAGGAATCAGCTCCTCTTTCTGTCACCTGTGCTTTGGTTTCAGCATCTGATTTCAAATACTTCTTTTCCGCAAAGCCTCTGACATCTCCGGATTCTACATAAACCCAGTCTGAATCTTCATCTGCAAGAATGTAGCAGAGCTCTCCTGCTGTCATTGTTCCGACAACTCTGGAATCCGCATTCTTCTCCTCCTGAATATTCAGGATTCCTTTTTTATCGGTATCTAGCTGATCGCTTACCAGTGCCGGTTCTTTATCTGCAACCGTCTGGTTCACCGTCGCACGGAGATAGGTATATGCCTGATTATCTTTAGCCTCTACCAGTGCCTGTGCCGTCTTTGCGGTTCCCTCGATTCCGGTATAGTCTTTGTTTTCTTTGGAAGCTTTTAACCTGGCCTGTGTCTGATAGACATCCAGAAGTTCCTGTGCCGCATCTTCCGTATAAATTTCAGACGCCTTTACAAATCCCCTGACATTACCGGATTCCACATACAACCAGCCATTGTCTTCTTCTTTCAAAATATAAAGAAGCCCGTCCTGCGAAATCGTTCCGACCGAACGGACCTTTTCTTCCATCTGCTGTGCTGCCAGGTCAGCAGTCACTTTTGCCGCCTGTTCTTCTTTCTGCTTCTGCAGATCCTTCTCAGCCTGTCTTGCTGCTTCAGCTCTTTTTCCAGCTTTCAGATTGGTCTGATTCGGCGCCTCTGTTTTTAATTTCGCTGATGAAAAAATGTTGAGTCCGGTCAGTTTGATCTGTGTAGATTTTTTTACACCTTTTGCCGTTTTTGTACGTTTCACTTTTTTCGTGTTGTATTTTTGATTCTCTATATCAAATCCGGCTCTCAGCTCTTTTGCATCTTTTTTTGCCGCTTCAAGCTCTGCTTCTTTGGCTTCCTCGGAAGTATCTGCCCTGCCATCTGCAGCTTCCGGAATTTCCTCTCGTACATTAATCGCTGTTCTGGCAAATGCATATTTTCTTGCCACAGTCCAGAAACGGAAATCCTCTACCATCTCTGGCTGCTTCACAATCTGCTGACGGCTGATCAGTTCAGAATTACTGACTGCAGTTTTTGATTCGTTCTGATCGGCTGCTTCTTCTGCTTTGCTGATCTCCTGTGTATGGTCAATCTCACTTCCCGGAATTGGGTCGGTCTTTGTATCTTTCCGATCTTCGGAAGAATCTGCCTTATCAGTATTCGGTGTCTGAATCGGATCTTTGGAATCGGATTTGCCGGAATCCGGGCTATCCGGATTTTCCGGAGTGCCTGGTTTTTCCGGTGTCTCTGGAGTTCCCGGAGTATCCGGCTTTTCTGGAGTTTCTGGTTTTTCCGGTGTCCCTGGAGTTTCCGGAGTGTCCGGCTTTTCTGGAGTTTCTGGTTTTTCCGGTGTCTCTGGAGTTTCCGGAGTGTCCGGTTTTTCCGGAACCTCTGGGTTTTCTGGATTCTCCGGGGTTCCCGGTAACTCTGGATTTTCTTGATTTCCAGGGGTGTCCGGTATGACTGGTGTCTCCGGAACATCCGGTGTCTCTGTCAGGCGTTCTCCTGTCTCCGGATCCACTTTCTGACCAGTCGAGGTATCTTCCAGATAGCCGGTTTCATCATTCAGCCTGACTGCTCCTCTTTCCATCATTCCCCGTACATAATCAGATACACTCACAAATACTTCTGATCCATCTGTCTTTTTTGCCTGCACTGTATTCTCTGCCACAACGGCCGTTTCTCCATCATCGGCAAATACCGCCATTGGCGAACCAAGAGCCATTCCAAATGCCAGAAGACTTGCCAGTGTCTTTGTCCCGATCCTTTTTGCTATAAATTTGTTCCTAAACTTCAATAATTGATCCTCCTCTCGTAAATAGGCTATAAGTTGTATGTTAATTTTTGAAGTTTTCAAAAAATTCTTCTTCGCATTAACAATTGCATTAATAAAATGTATAAAACATTAAATTTAGGAGTTCCATTCATCTTTTGTTTGATTATTTTTAATTATAGCACAAATTTAACCATATGTGGTGTTTTTTTAGTAAAAATACACAATTTCTACATTTATGGTTCCAGTTCATATTACTTTGTCAATATGTTACCTTGTTATGATCTGGATGATCGTCTTATCCGTTTCACGCATTCCCTTCTTTGCAAGCTCTCCGATATTGCGGAATTTATTTTCTACACCTTTTTCTATGAGTCCGTCTCCTCCATAGAACTGCTTTTCTATCTTCTCTTACCAGTTCCCAGTCATAATATCCGGTTGGTACTCAATCTGTGACACGATCTGTGAGGGCGTATATTTCCAGATTTTCTCTCCTGTATAATCTGCCGCCACAAACATCCCAAAGATAAGGAAACTGATAAACATCCGCGCAAAGAAACTGCTTCCGCCATTTTCTTCTGAAGAATGTTCTCCATATAATCCCCTGTATACATGCTGATACCTTGGATGCACCGCCGGGATACTGCCTTTTCTCCATTTTTGACGTGACATCCTAAGCAACTCCTCGCGGCGTTCCTGTGATTCGTTCATTCCAATCTCTCCCTTCTGCTAAAGCATCCAATTAAAATGAATGTGCCTCGGTGCATTCTACGCCGAACGCAGTTACTTGCAACATTCTTCTTTGCGCGAGTGCGCATCTTTGGCAGGTAGTTCTTTTCATTTACCAGAAAGTTCTTTCCCAATTTCAGGCAAACAAAAAGGACATATACCTCTACCTCAGTATATGTCCCTCTTTTTTTCAAATATGCTATTTTTACCGTTTTGCCATCTCTTCCATGATGTCATCACAGGTGATCCCGCGTTCTGCCATCAACACCATCATATGATACAGGAAGTCGCACATCTCATATTTGAGTTCTTCCGGGTTCGGATTCTTCGCTGCAATGATGATCTCGGCAGCCTCTTCTCCAACCTTCTTCAGAATTTTATCAATACCTTTTTCAAACAGATAGTTCGTGTAAGATCCTTCCTTTGGATGCTCTTTGCGATCCATGATCGTATGATACACGCTCTCAAATACCTGCTGCGTATTGATTTCTTCATACTGATCCCCTACGATTGGCTGGAAGAAGCAGGTCGGATTGCCGGTATGACATGCCGCTCCTACCTGATCGACTTTTGCAAGCAGGGTATCTTTGTCACAGTCGATGGTCAGGGATTTGACATACTGAAAATGTCCGGATGTCTCGCCTTTTGTCCAGAGACTCTGTCTGCTCCGGCTGAAATAGGTCATCCGTCCGGTTTTCACTGTTTTTTCAAATGCCTCCTGATTCATGTATGCCACCATCAGCACTTCGGACGTCTTATAATGCTGTGTGACAACCGGAAGTAATCCATCGGAATTTAATTTAAATTCGGAAAAATCCATCAGACTCTCAAAGGATGTCATACGAATTCCTTTCTGGCTGCACTCTTCTTTGAAATCAGCACAATTGATTTCTCTCTGACTCACATACATTCCAGAAAGTCCTTTCACACCCGGGCATTCCAGGATCTTAAAAAGCTCTTCCTTTTCCAGTGTATCGGTCACAACCACACACGGAATATCCGTAATATTTACAACGGAATTCAGATCCAGACGGTGCATAAATACAATCTGGCTACTATAAGTCTGGATCAGATGCTGCTGCTTAAATAATGCATCAAAGTCATTCAGTGACACCGCGATCTTCTCTTTTCCAAACCGCTTTGCCACCTCTTCGATCAGTTTCTGTGAATCCGGCTTTGAAAAATTCAGCATGGCACGCTTTGCACCGGTGTAGAGGATTTTCTTGACATCCTCCTGCCGCTTTACATTTCCTCCGGCAACCATCGGAATCCGAATCACGCGGTTGATCTTTTTCATCAGTTCAATGGACTCATCATGATCCTGGTCCGTATTTGACAGGTCAAATACCAGAAGTTCATCCGCCCCGTTATCGCTGTACTCTTTTGCCAGCGCGATCACATCTTCAGATACAACTGTCGGGTCATCAAACCATTTTACCGCCTTCCCTCCAAGGATAAAAATGCAGGGAATCAATCTTTTATAACTCATACGAGAAACTCCTTTTATCTTTTTACAGACTGCCTTTTGTAGACCACACTTCTTTCATCCGTGGTTCTTCGGATACAGCCATATCAAGCGCTTTTCCAAATGCTTTAAATAACGCCTCTGCCATATGATGGTTGTTGCCGCCATCCAGGACTTTCAGGTGCAGGTTCATTGCACCGCTGTAGGAAACAGCATAGAAAAATTCTTTTACCATCTCCGTGTCCAGTTCTCCTAATTTGTCACAGGTAAATGTGGCGTCAAAATTCAGATATGGTCTTCCGGAAAGGTCGATTGCCGAAAGCACCAGCACCTCATCCATCGGAAGCATAAAATGTCCATACCGCTTGATTCCTTTTTTATCTCCCAGTGCTTTTGCAATGGTCTGCCCCAGCACGATTCCGGTATCCTCGATCGTGTGGTGGCTGTCTACCTCCAGGTCTCCGGTAACTTTGACAGTCAGATCAAAAAGTCCATGTCTTGCAAAGCCGGAAAGCATATGGTCAAAGAAGCCGATACCAGTAGAAATGTCAGTCTTTCCTGTTCCGTCCAGATTCAGTGTCATTTCGATCTGTGTCTCTTTTGTCACACGACTGCAGGATGCAACTCTGCTCTCCATCTTTTAGTCCTCCTCTTCAAAACGTACATGGATCGAATTGGCATGCGCAGTCAGCTGTTCCGCTTTTGCAAAGCTTTCGATATCCTTATGTACCTTCTGCAGTGCTTCTCTTGAATAAGAGATGATACTGGATTTCTTAATGAAATCGTCTACAGAAAGCGGGGAAAAGAATTTAGCGGTTCCGTTGGTCGGAAGGATATGGTTTGGTCCGGCGAAATAATCGCCCAGTGGCTCGCTTGCATATTCTCCGATAAAGATAGCTCCTGCATTGCGGATCTTGGTCATCACTTCAAATGGATTTTTTGTCTGGATTTCCAAATGCTCGGATGCGATCTCATTTGCCACGTCGATCACATCTTCCATCGTATCGGCAAGCAGAATATATCCGTAATTATCCAGAGATTTGGAAATGATCTCTGCTCTTGAAAGTTCTTTTAAGAAACCATCTACCTGATCGGATACCTCATGTGCCAGCTTTTCACTTGTCGTAACAAGAATTGCGGAAGCAAGTTCATCATGCTCTGCCTGGGAAAGCAGGTCTGCCGCAACATATCTCGGATTAGCTGTCTCATCTGCCACAACCAGGATTTCACTTGGTCCTGCAATGGAATCAATGCTGACATGACCGTAAACTGCTTTCTTTGCAAGTGCTACATAGATATTTCCAGGTCCTACGATCTTGTCAACCTTCGGGATACTCTCTGTTCCGTAAGCAAGGGCTGCAATTGCCTGTGCACCGCCGACCTTGTAGATCTTATCCACACCGGCTTCTTTGGCTGCAACCAGTGTATTCGGACTTACTTTTCCATTTTTTCCAGGAGGCGTTACCATGATGATCTCATCCACACCGGCAACCTTTGCCGGCATCACATTCATCAGTACCGAAGACGGATAAACTGCCTTTCCTCCCGGCACATACACGCCGACTCTGTGAAGCGGAGTGATCTTCTGCCCAAGAATGGTTCCGTCCGGTTTACTGTCAAACCAGCTGTTCTGACGCTGTTTTGCATGATAACTTTCGATATTGTCTTTTGCTTTGCGGATGACTGTAAGAAGTGTATCATCAACCTGCGCATATGCTTCTTCAATTTCTGCATCTGTGACTTCAATCGTATCTGCAGTAAGCTCTGCCCCATCAAATTTGGCAGTGTATGCAAAAACTGCCGCATCTTTTTCTTCTTTTACTTTATCTAAAATTTCTTTTACGCTTGCCTCATACTGTCCATAATTGTTCGGACTTCTTTTCAGCAGATCTTCCAGCAGATTTTTCTTTGTATCGCTGTTCAGCTTTTGTATTCTCATGTGCATTAAGCCTCCCTTTTTAATATACTTCTGAGTTTATAAAGAAGTTCCTTGATCCTGTCATTTTCCAGACGCATGCTGACCGGGTTTACGATCATACGCGCTGATAACGGGCAAACCTCATCGAGAACTACAAGTCCGTTCTCCTTCAGGGTGGATCCGGTTTCCACGATATCCACGATCACCTCTGAAAGGCCAACGATCGGTGCAAGTTCAATCGAACCGTTCAATTTGATAATCTCTACCGTCTGGTGTCTGGTATTATAAAAATAATCCTTTGCAATATTCGGATATTTTGTTGCCACACGGATCAGTTCGTGATTCTCCAGATATTTTTTCGCATCTGCCGGTCCGCATACGCACATCCTGCATTTACCAAAACCAAGATCCAGTACCTCATGTACTTTCTTTCCCGCTTCCAGAATCGTGTCTTTTCCGACCACGCCGATGTCCGCCGCACCATATTCTACATAGGTCGGTACATCCGGTCCCTTCGATAAGAAAAATTTGAGTTTTAATTCTTCATTCACAAAAATCAGCTTTCTGGAATTTTTATCTTTCATTTCCTCACAGGTGATCCCCAGTTCTTCCAGAAGCTCCAGTGTCTGTTTTGCGAGCCGCCCCTTACAGAGCGCAAATGTCAAATATCTTGTGTCTTTCATCGTCTCACCCCTACCCTACAATTTTCTCTTCGCCGGTCATCAGGTTCACCATCTGCACATCTCCTTTGCTGCGAAGATACAGCATGCTTCCTGCAAGATTGCGTTTTCCATAATCCACATAGAATTCCAGCGACTTATCCGATGCTTTCTGAAGGATCTGGGTATTTTTGTCCTTCCCTCTGAATTCCATGGCAAGCTGGATTGCATCCTTCAACCGTTCTTTATCATATAAAATCAGGGAACTCTTCTCGCCACTTGAGATCTGGATCTTCTGGCGGGAAAGTGCGCTCATCAGTTCATCTACTACGATCGCAAAACCGATCGCCGGCTCTTCTTTTCCAAACTTTTCAACCAGGTGGTCATAACGTCCGCCTTTTACAATGGCATCCCCGGTCCCAAAAGTGTATCCCCGGAAGATAATACCGGTATAATATCCGTAAATTCCGCTCATGCTCAGATCAAACGTAATATACTGTTCCATTTTGTAGACAGATAAGATCGCGTAGATTTTTTCGAGACGCCGGATTGCTTTCATCGCTTTTTTGCTTGGCGCTACCTTTTTCGCCTCCTCCAGGATCTCCACACCACCGACCATCTCTGAAAGTGCAGAAAATGCTTTTCTTGACACCGGTTTTGCATCAGCCTCTTCTAAAAGTTCATCTGCACCGAAAAAGTTCCGGTTGTTAATCAACTCACGCAGACGTTCTTCTGTCTCATCATCAATCTCGGATTCCTCGATCAGACTCTGGAAAAAGTCTACATTTCCTATACTGATCTGAAATTCTTCCAGTCCGGCATTCTTCAGGCAGTCAATGACAAGTGCCAGCATCTCCGCATCAGCATCCGCCGCATCCAGTCCGATCATCTCCGCGCCCATCTGGGTACTTTCCTTTAATCGTCCCTGATAACTGGAATGATTGATAAATGTATTCCCCATATAACAAAGCCTTGCCGGGAGCTCATCATCCTTAAATAAAGTTGCCGTCGCACGTGCGATCTGCGGAGTGATATCCGGTCTTAACACCAGTGTGTTGCCGTCTCTGTCAAAAAATTTATATAATTCCCTTGAAGGAATGGTTCCGATCTCTTTTCTGAATACATCAAAATATTCATACATAGGAGTCTGGATATCATGATATCCGTACAAATGCAGAGTCTTATGAAGTCGGTTCTGAAGTGCCAGCTTTTTGGCGCATTCTTCGTGATAAATGTCTCGGACCCCTTCGGGTGTATGTAATAACTGCTCCATAGATTGTAACTCCTCTTTTTTGTTTATTTGTCACTTTAGCATGTTACCATATTAAAATGTGACCTTGTTGTATTATACGAACTTTGACGCGGCTTGTCAAGCCTGCATACTCAGAAGTTCTATCCTGCTAATCTCTTTTCCATGCTTCTTATCTTTCTTCCCGGTGATCCAGATCCTTCTGGAGCATCTCCAGATACGGAACGAATACGCCCTGCCTTAGCTGCATAAAATATTCCTCATCCAGTTCTTCAAAGCGTACGCTTTTCCGTCCGCCCTGCTTCATCCGCTCCCAAAACACTTCTATTTCTTCAAAACGCATGTAATAAAGCAGGTTTTTTGTACTGTAATAGATAAGAAAAAAGGAAATTCCATCCTGTTTTTCAAAATCCCGCATAAAGTTCATCTGGTGTTCATGGATATTGTGTAGTGGAAAGGTATCCATACTGCACTCTTTTGCGTCAAAACATACGGGAATTCCCTGTACTGCTCCAATATAATCGACCGTACTGCGCTGGTCAAAATAGGCCAGCGTGATCTGGCGGTGATCTTTGTCCATTCGTACCGGAGTGATCGGTGTCGGGATTTTCTGAATGAGCGCCAGTCCCTGCTGCTGATAGCGTTCATTCGTCCGGTTAATAAAATCCTCCAGGGTTGAACCTCTTAGCCCTCTTGAATTCCAGGTTCCCATTCTAATCCTTCTCCTTTTATGATGGTTGTAAATCCTTCCGGAAGAGGCGCGGTAACCTCCTTTTCCGATACCTTTGCAAGCGCATCCTCTCTTTTCGGGAACTGCATTTTCCATGCATGTAAAAGTTGATATTTTAACGCATATTTTTTCCTGAAAATAGAATTAACCTTTGGATTACCATACTTGCTATCCCCGATGATCGGATGACCGGTCGAAGACAGATGTGCACGGATCTGATGGGTCCGTCCCGTGATCAGATGCACCTTCAGAATCGTCTGCTGACCATTATCCGCAAGCGGAATATACTCTGTGGCTATCGGCTTTGCCTCGCCTTTTGCTTCTTTCAGAATTTTCACCTGATTGGTCATCTCATTTTTCAGAAGATATCCTTCGATCTTCTGACGGTCTTTTATCACCCCATCCACGATCGTGAGATAATATTTTTTCACGGTCCTGTCTCTTAAAATCTCGCTGAGCTGCTGTAATCCCGCAAGGCTTTTCCCTGCGGTTACAAGACCACTGGTATTCCGATCCAGGCGGTTACAGACAGATGGGCGGAAAGTAGCAAGCTCAGCTGGTTTCAGATCGCCTTTTTTCAGCAGATAAGCGATCATATATTCATTCAGGGAAAGGTCAGACGGTGCTGCTTTCTGGGAAAGCATGCCTGATGGTTTGTTCAGGATCAAAATATCCGGATCCTCATAGATTACCGACAGCCGGATGCTGCTTTCCATTGCCCGTGCAAGATCTGCCGGAAGCTGCTTTTCTGCTCCCGGTGCCCCTGCGAATTTCTGCCAGGTATCATCTGAGAGAAATACTTCAACCTGGTCTCCTTTTGTCAGTTTTTCATTTCCCTGCGCTTTTTTCCCGTTTAACTTGATGTTCTTTTTCCGCAGCATCTTGTAAACAAAGCTCATCGGCGCATTACTTAAATATTTTCCAAGAAGCTTGTCCAGACGCTGTCCTGCTTCATTTGACGAAACGGTTATTTTCTGCATGCTTTTAATTCCTCCTGCCTTCTACAGTGAAATGTCCAGAAGGAGTCCTTTGATCATCTCTTCGTGTTTTCTTGTATCCTGCTGTTCTACAGAAGCAATGTTGTTCATTCCCTCGGCGCGGGTCAGAAATGCTTTATAATCATGGAAAAGCTTGACCACCACCTTGTCGAACTGGTTCTGCTTCATAATGGATTTGATATGCTTTGCGGCATAGTCCACATCCACTTTTTTCACCGGCACATAGCCGCAGATCGTATTGTTGTAAATTGCAACAGCTGCTATCGGCATTGCCTTTTTCTCACTGGTGATCACAAGATCGTATGCAACGGTAAGTTCTTCGGTGACAGCCGAGATTTCAAGCTCAGTTGCCTCATCAATGGAATCATGCGGCATGACCATGATCAGATTGACCAGGATCCGGCTTGCCGGAAGACATCCGAGTACCGCTACTACAGTGAGCAGATTGAGCTTTGTCTTTGTTGTCACATAACCGGCGATCACCAGTGCAGCAACCAGTCCAAAAGAGACAACAGCTTCCAGTATCAATAATCGTTTTCTTCTGCGCAGATAACCTGCATCTCCTTTTTGTATCTTCATCTTGTCTTTCGCTTACTCCTTCGTTATTTTCTCCATCATTGACATGGCTTTTAAGATCATTCCATGCGGAAGTACTTTGGTTGCAGCTTCTGCCCCTTTCATTGCCGTGCCATATACAGAAACCTCTTTTTTGTATTTGGCATCAATGAGCGCCTGCTTTACAACCTGTACCGGATCTGCCATCACAGCCTCTTTCATGCCACCGGGCAACTTCCCTGACACTTCAAAAAACGGGGTGTCCACAGGTCCCGGGCAGACCGCTGTGACGAAGATTCCTTTTTCCTTAAGTTCAGCTGCAAGGCTTCTTGAAAAGCTCAGTACATACGACTTTGTCGCTGCATAAACTGCGAATTTTGCCTGCGGGCAAAAAGCTGCTGCGCTTGCCAGGTTGATGATCCTGGTTCCTTTATGCATCCAGGGCAGACAGGTACAGGTCATTTCGGTCAGTCCCCGGCAGTTCAGGTCGATCATGCGGAGCTGAAGTTTCTTGTCTTCCTTTGCAATCTCCTCTACTGTCCCGGTCTTTCCGAATCCTGCTGCATTGACCAGCATACGGATATCAGGATTCTGATTCTCCAGCCGGTTTTTCACCTGCTTGTATACCAGATCCTCTTCCATGTCCCCTGCAAAGATCCGGATATAGATCTTGTGGCTTTTCTTAATCTCTTCCAGCTTCTTTTCACTGCGGGCGATCACCCAGATTTCATCCAGTTCCCTGTAAAAACGTTCAATCTGTCTGACAAATTCTTTTCCCATGCCGGAGGATGCCCCGGTAACAATCGCAATCTTCATAAGCGGTTCTCCTTTCTCCTGTGACTACTTCCGTTTGTGTACATTACGGATGGATTTCTTTTTCTGCGGTCTTAACGAGGACTCACCTCTGCCGTTTCCTGTAAATGCAGGTTTTGTATTCTTATGCCCTGCATTTGAATTTTTATAATTTCCGTTTGTCTTTCCTGGATTTTTGTTATTTCCATTCGGGTTTTTGCTCTTTCGGTCCGTGCCGCCATGAGTTCCGCCATGGTTTCTTCCGCTGTATCCATTCTTCTCCTGCATTTTTTCAGAATGCAGTTTTCTCGGACGGATCAGACATTTTTCATCGAATCCTACCAGATCCATACGGTCTGCGATTCGCAGTGCCTCCATGACCAGATCATAATTCTTCGGATTCCGGTACTGGATCAGTGCTCTCTGCATTGCTTTTTCATGCGGATTCTTCGGCACATACACCGGCTTCATCGTCCGCGGATCTACACCGGTATAATACATACAAGTGGAAATCGTAGACGGTGTCGGGTAGAAATCCTGTACCTGCTCCGGCATATAACCGAGATCCCGCAGGTATTCGGCAAGCTTTACCGCTTCTTTCATAGTAGAACCCGGATGGGACGACATCAGATATGGAACCAGGTACTGTTTAAGTCCAAGCCTTTTATTGATCTCTTCGTATTTGTGGGTAAAACGTTCATAAACTGCATTTTCCGGCTTGCCCATCATCTGAAGAACCGGGTCTGCTACATGCTCCGGTGCAACTTTCAGCTGACCGCTGACATGATATTGACACAGTTCTTTGAAAAACGTGTCATCCGGATCCGCCAGCAGATAGTCAAACCGGATACCGGAACGGATAAATACTTTTTTGACTCCAGGTATCTTTCTGAGATCCCTGAGAATGCTTAAGTATTCTTTATGATCTGCGATCAGATTTTTACACGGCTTTGGAAAAAGACACTGTTTGTTCGTACAGGCCCCGTATTTTAACTGTTTCTTACATGCCGGTGCACGGAAGTTCGCGGTCGGTCCGCCTACATCATGAATATATCCTTTGAATTCCGGATCTTCCGGAAATGTCTTTGCTTCAGCGATCAGTGATTCCTTACTTCGTGTCTGAATGATCCTTCCCTGATGGAATGTCAGTGCACAAAAACTGCAGCCTCCAAAACATCCCCTGTTGCTGATCAGACTGAATTTGATCTCCCGGATTGCCGGAACTCCACCTGCCGTCTCATAAGATGGATGATAGGTCCGCATGTAAGGAAGTGCGTAGACATCATCCATCTCCTGCTGGGTCAGCGGTTTTGCCGGAGGGTTCTGTACCACATACAGATGATCCGAATAGGGCTCAACCAGCCGCTTTCCAGAAAATGGATCTGTGTTGCAGTACTGTCTGTAAAAGCTTTTGGCGTACAGAAGCTTATCTTTTTTCATCTCTTCATACGGTTCCAGAATCTCTGCATCATACACACTGTCCAGATTCTTGACCTTGCAGACCGTTCCATCGATATAGGTAATGTCCTTGATATCCAGTCCGGCATCCAGTGCCTCTGCAATCTCAATGATCGAGCGTTCGCCCATTCCATAGGAAACCAGGTCTGCACCCGAATCCAGAAGAATGGAACGCTTAAGCTGGTTGGACCAGTAATCATAATGTGCAAGTCTTCTAAGACTCGCCTCGATACCACCCAGAATGATTGGTGTCTTCTTATATGTCTGACGGATCAGATTGCCGTACACAACTGCTGCATAATCCGGTCTCTTTCCCATCACTCCGCCCGGTGTATAAGAATCCTGCTGCCGTCTTTTCTTTGATACAGAATAATGGTTGACCATGGAATCCATATTTCCCGCCGACACCATAAATCCAAGCCGCGGCTCTCCAAATTCTGTAATACTTTCTTTATCCTTCCAGTCAGGCTGTGCAATGATCCCCACGCGGAAGCCATGTGCCTCTAAAAGGCGGGTGATGATCGCATGTCCAAAAGACGGGTGGTCTACATAGGCATCTCCGCTTACATAGACAAAGTCTACCTGATTCCACCCCCGTTCTTCCATCTCTTTCCTGCTGATCGGTAAAAATCCATGATTCATTATAATACCTCGTATGTCTGATTGGTAATGTCTTCATAGCTGTGAATAAAATAGTCGGCAAGTTCCCGCTTTTTCGCATCCTGTGGGCGTGAAAACCAGTCGTCCACCGCGCACACACGCATTCCTGCATTTTTCCCGGCGAGGATTCCCATCGGAACATCTTCAAATACCAGGCAGGCAGAAGGCTCTGCACCCAGCTGCCCAGCCGCCTTCAGATAAACATCCGGTGCCGGTTTCCCTTTATTCACTTCGCAGCTTGTACAGATCGTATCGAAAAGATGGGTGATCTGCCTTGCCTTTAAAAATTCTTCCACCAGTTTCCGGTCATTGCTGGTTGCGATTCCTGTCCGGATCCCTTTCTCTTTCAGCATCTCCAGAAATTCCTTTACCCCTGGCTTTAGTGTGACCTCTTTTGTATATTTATCCACAGACATATCATACCATTCTTTTTTGATCTCCTCCACAGTATGCGGAAGCTCCGGAAAAATCTTCAAAAAGTACTGCGCTGTCTCGGTATAGCTCATCCCTTCCATTGCCTCATGAAAATCTTCCGGCGGATTCAGATGATATTTTCTGATATAATCTTCATCTATCGCTGTCCACACCCACATGGAATCTACCAGAGTCCCATCCAGATCAAAAATGACAGCTTTAGTATGCTCTAACATAATTTTTTTATCTCCTCTTCGGTCAGTGACCGGTATTCTCCCTTTGTAAGTGTCTTATCCAGAGCAAGGCTTCCCATAGAAAGCCGCTTCAGATAGATTACCTCTTTGCCGACTGCATGAAACATCCGCTTCACCTGATGGAAACGTCCTTCAGTGATCGTAAGCTCGATTTCCGACTCTTCCTCACTTTTTAGGATTCGAAGATCTGCGCTTTTAGTCGGCGTATCGTCTCCGATATCCACTCCATCTGCAAATGCTTTCACATCAGATTCATCTACCTTTCCCTGTACTTTCGCATAATACACCTTATCCACATGCTTTTTTGGGGAAAGCAGGCGGTGTGCCAGTTCTCCGTCATTGGTGATCAGAAGAAGTCCTTCCGTGTCCTTATCCAGACGTCCTACCGGGAACAGATCATTTCTTTTTTTATCTGTGATCAGATCCAGAACTGTCTTGTCCCGGTCATCTTTTGTTGCGGAAATAACACCTGCAGGTTTATGGAGCATATAATACTCTTTTTTAGCGTATCCAATCTGTTTTCCGTCAAGACTTACTTTCTGTGTGGTCTCATCGATTTTAAGTTCCGGTTTTTTCACCGTCTCTCCATCAACCATAACACGTCCGCTGCGGATCAGCTTTTTGATTTCACTTCTGGTTCCCTGCCCCATCTCGGCAAGATATTTGTCTATGCGCATCATGCAGACTGATTCCTCCATCCAGGCAGATATTTGTTCTTCAAAGTTCCGTTCGTGACTTTTCCCCATCCAAGCGGGAAACCGTCTGTACAGACCAGATGCCAGCCTTTTGCCTTAGCCGGAATCAGATCCTCCACATCGATAGTCTCACCTTTCAGATAACGCATCAGTCGGTCATCATCAGAAGACAGGTTCAAAGTATGCGCGTACTCTTCCATTTTCAGGTTCATCGCCAGTGCCTGGCTCGGTTCAAAACGCTTTTTCTTCAGTTCACCAAGGAGAAGTCCGCTTCTTAAAAATCTTGCGCCTTTCAGTTCCGGAAGATTCTCCGGCATATAGTACACGCGCTCTCCATGGATATCCAGTCTCCACGGCTTTAGATCCCACTTTACATCACGGAAGAATTCCTCCAGCTCTGCCGGGATTTTCTTCGCTTTCTGCTCTGCGACCGGGGAAGACGGGCAGATTGCATCCTCACTCTTTTTCAGCAGTGCGAGGTAATGTCCCTCCCCTTTCATATGATGTGGAAAAATACGGACAGTCTTAGCAAAATCCGGATCCTTTGACTTGGTTACTTCCGGCCTGCCCGGTGCAAATCCTTCATATCCTGCGATTTCCTGAATCTCGAATTCCGGATATTCACCGAGCAGATATTCGATCGTCCCCTCATTCTCCAGTGGATCAAACGTACAGGTTGAATACAGCATCATGCCACCCGGCTTTAACATTCTTGCCGCCTGGGTGATAATGCTTCTCTGCAGCTTCGAGAAAAATTCCGGTCCATGTTCTTCCCAGGCGCGTACCATCTTCTTATCCTTACGGAACATCCCTTCCCCCGAACACGGCGCATCGATCAGGATCTTGTCAAAATAACCGCTGAAATAGCGTTCCAGTCGCCCAGGTTCTTCACTCATGACCAGCATATTGCCGATCCCGAAAACTTCCAGATTCTTTAAGAGTCCTCTTGCTCTGGAGCTGCTGATATCATTTGCGACCAGAACACCTTCGTTCTGAAGCTTCGCTCCAAGCTCGGTTGCCTTTCCACCGGGTGCGGCACAGACATCCAGTACCCGGTCCCCCGGTTCTACCGGAAGACGGTTCGCCGGTGTCATCGCACTCGGCTCCTGCAGGTAGTAAAGTCCTGCAAAATAATACGGATGCTTCGCAGGAGATATCTTTTCTCCATCATAATAAAAACCGTTGTCGATCCACGGGATCGGTGTGATCTCAAACGGACAGATCTTCACAAAATCCTCCACAGAAATCTTCTCCGTATTCACACGAAGTCCGTAATATCTCGGCTCGTCATAACATTTTATATAATCCTCAAATTCATCTCCGAGGAGTGCCTTCATCTTCTCTTCAAATTCATTTGGTAAATTTATCATTCTTTCGTCCTCCATATCATTTAAGTATAGCATAGTTAGAAAGAACAGGAAAGTTTTTTCTCCCCGGCAAGTCTTAAAATCCAATAGGGATTGTAACTGGTTTCTTTGCCGTCCGGATACAGATAAATCCCCAGATGCAGATGCGTGGCAAACATCCCTTTCGTCCCCTCCGGACCATATCCTGTATTTCCCATAAATCCAATGATATCCCCTGCCTTCACCTCGTCCCCCTCCTGATAACTTCCATAAGAGTCCAGATGTGCATAATAGAAATATGCACCGGACGGTGCGGTAATCCCGATCCTGTATCCTCCCTTTTCCAGCCAGCCTCTTACCGATACTACCCCATCTGTCATACTCACAACCGGATAGAGACCGGGGATATCTTTCGATGCCATCAGATCACAGCCTTCATGTCCCCTTTTCCCTCCGTAGGTGCGCTCTCCCATCCAGCTGTCCACAAAAGATACCTGATACTGTGGATGTTTCGGTGATTCCGGAACAGGAAAATAGCGGATATCATTCCAAAGAGCTGTACAGATCTTTTCAAAAGATTTCCACTCTTCTTTTTCCGACCATTTTTCAAACAGCTCTTTTTCGTTATCCTGTGGAAACAGGCTGTTTTCCAGAAAATAAATGGCATAAAGTCTTCCTCTTTTTTCATGATCTGTCTTCGCAAGAACCTGAAAAAACGCCTCCTTCATCCCAAGCTTTCTGAATTCTTCTGTGCTTCCTGTTTTTAGGTTCAACCGGTTTTTTTTAGCTTTCTCGTTGATCTGTATGCTTGCTGCCACGCAAAAAATCAGCAATAAAAAAAGGAGCAGAAGCGATCTGCGTTCCAGTCTTTTTTTCAAGATTTCTCCATTTTTCTTTTATTCTATTCACACTGAATCTCTTCTATGCACATGTGCCCCGGTATATCTGTCTGCGTTTTTTCATAAACTATTGCAAAAGAATACGACAGGTATACACGATGAAAACAAAAAAACTGTCTGTGTTTTTTCTGATCGGACTTTTCCTTCTGATGCTTTTTTCCCCGGAAACCGTTGCCACAGGTGCCGCAAACGGACTGCTGCTCTGGTATAGGCAGGTGCTTCCGGTGCTCTTTCCTTTTCTTCTTATAACCGGTCTTATGATCCGCACAGAGAGCATTTCCCTGATCAACCATACCCTTTCTCCGATTCTGAAGCCTTTTCTTGGCATTTCTGAAAATGCTTCTTTTTCGGTGGTCTGTGGATTTCTCTGTGGCTTTCCAGTAGGGGCAAAATCCTGCTCTGACCTGACTGATAAAGGGGAAATTTCTTCTGCTGAAGGAGAATATCTGCTTTCCTTCTGTAACAATGTCAGTCCTGCGTTTCTGACCGGGTATGTGGCAGTACAGAGCCTCAAGCAGCCTGAAATGGCGCAGATCTGTCTGCTTTTTCCTATCCTTGCCGCACTGTGCTGCTCCTTTTTGTTCCGCAGATGGTATCTGCCACGGAATCCTTTTGCGGTCGTAGAAGAACAGGCTGATCCCAGACAATTTCTTCCTTTTTCCGAGGCTCTTGACGAAAGTATTCTGTCAGCATGTGATTCCATCACGAAAATCGGCGGATATATGATCGTTTTTTCAGTGCTCATTTCTTTTATGGCAAAACTTTCCTTTCAGAATTTCTTCTGGAAATTGTTGCTTCTTCCCGGAGTGGAACTGACCGGGGGAATCCGCATGCTCTGTCAGCTGGACCTTACTTCTGAACTGCGGTTTCTTCTCGTTATGGCGCACTGTTCTTTTGGAGGAGTCTGCGCGCTTTTCCAGACAAAATGCATGATCCGATCCCAGAACTGGTCTTTTCCTCGCTATATAGCAGAAAAGCTGATTACCGCAATGGTAACCAGCCTGTTCGCTTTTTGCTATATGAAATTGTTCGGATAAAGAACTTATTCCCTCTGTCCCTGATCCGTCTGTCCGGCTTCTCCGCCGAATTCTGCTTCCAGTCCGCGTGAGGACTTATCCGGAACTTCCAGTTCTGCACGGTTGTTACGGACAACATCATAACATTCCTGAAGGGATGTTACCAGACTGTCATACTTGCTTGTGTAACTGTTCAGTGTATGACCGATGATGCTTTCAGCATTGGCAAGAAGATCATCTGTATACTGCACTGCCCCGATACGGATATCGTTGGCATCATTAGTCGCATTATCCAGAATCTGCTGTGCCTGGTCTGTTGCTGCCATAACGATCTCGTTTGCCTGTGCGTATGCCTGCTGCATGATCTCATGCTCGCTTACCAGTTCACTTGTCTGTGCATGTGCTTCTTCAATCATGCTTTCTGCTTTCTGTTGTGCATCCGCAAGGATCGCATCCTTGTTCGCAATGATCTTCTGATAACGCTTGATCTCATCAGGTGTCTTCATACGAAGTTCACGGAGAAGTTCATCGATCTGGTCTTTATTCACGATAATCTTTGTAGTTGATAATGGCTGAAACTTACAGCTGTCAATGTACTCTTCAATTTCTTCAATAATCTGCTCAATACGGCTGCTCATAATTTTGCACTCTCCTTCTTGTCACAGACCTACTGTGACATCTTTTCTTTTATACTTTTGGCGACAGTCTCCGGCACGAACTGGGAAATATCCCCTCCGAAAGCTGCGACTTCTCTTACGATTGTAGAGCTAAGGTAAGAATACTTGAGATTGGTTGTAAGGAACATGGTTTCTACTTCCGGTTCAAGCTTATGATTCGTCTGTGACATCTGGATCTCATATTCAAAATCTGTGATCGCACGCAGTCCGCGAATCACAAGACGTGCCTTTTGCTGTCTTGCAAATTCTACAAGCAGCCCGTCGAAAGGCACTACTTTCACGTTGTCGAGATCTTTTGTCACTTCCTTTAACATTTTAACACGTTCTTCTACAGAAAACAACGGGGTTTTTGCTTTATTCATCAATACTCCGATTATAAGTTCGTCTACAATTTTACTACTCCGGGTAATAATATCCAGATGTCCGAAAGTTACCGGGTCAAAGCTTCCCGGATAAATCGCTCTTATCATGAGTCTACTCCTCCACAGATATAAATACATGCATATTGGTCTTGTATTTCTTTTGTTTGATCATTAAAAAACCAAGTTCCTCCAAATAAGAAAAATCAGTCGCCAAAGATGCTTCCACGATGATCAGTGCATCCTTTTCCAGCAAGTCTGATTTTGCAAGATAAGTAAGCACCTCTTTTTCCAGCATATGGTTGTATGGTGGATCCATAAACACATAATCGAATTTTTCTCTTCCATCCAGCCTGCGAAGTGCCGAAAACACATCCTCCCGGATTACTTCCGCCTGGTCTGCAAGCTGTGTCTTTTTCAGATTCTCCATAATGCACTGGATTGCATTCGGATTGTTTTCCACAAAAACCGCCTTTTTTACACCTCGGCTGATCGCCTCAATCCCGATTGCCCCGCTTCCGGAAAAAAGATCCAGAAATGTACAGTCGCAGAGTCCGTGTGCGATCATATTGAATAAGGTTTCTTTGGTTCTGTCGGTTGTCGGACGTGTCTCCATTCCTTTTACCGTCACAAGTGGTATTCTTCTGGCTTTCCCTGCTATGACTCTCATCTTATCGTTCTCCTGATTTATGATGTCAGAAACTACTCCATCATTTCAAAACATAGGGTGTTTTGTCTTTTAACCCTGACAACATATTATACTTATTTGTGATTATTTTGTCAATTTCCCCGCTTGTATTTTACCAGATACATTTTTTATATCTGTCTTTTTTCAGATACAAAGCTCTACTTTTCCAACTCCATATGTGCCTGATGGACAGTGATCTGCTGATATGGAATATCAATATGATTTTCATCCAGTGTCAACTTGATATTTTCCAGCATCCGCCATCTTGTCGGCCAATACTCTTCACTTTTTACCCATGCACGGACACCAAGCACCACTGAACTGCTCCCAAGCTCATTTACAAAGACATTATGTTCCATACTCTGGATGACGGACGGATCATTTTTTACAAGTCCCTGCAGCAGTTTCTTGGCAAGGCGCAGATCCGCTTCATATGCAATATCCACCTTCAGATCCAGCTGACGGTAATCTTTGTCCGTCACATTGGTAAGGCTTGTGTTGGCAAGTGTTCCATTCGGCACAATGATCGTCTTGTTGTCAATGGTGGCAAGCTTAGTGTAGAAGATCTGGATCTCTTTGACCGTTCCTTCATTGCCATGGCTGTCTTCTATAATATAATCCCCGACAACAAAAGGCTTCAAAAATAAAATCAGCATCCCACCGGCAAGGTTGGAAAGACTTCCCTGCAGGGCAAGACCAACTGCCACGCCTGCCGATGCAACCGTTGCTGCAATCGATGCAGATTCTACACCGAGCGAATTGATAATTGCCAGAAACAGCAGAATATGAAGTCCGTATTTCAACAGAGAATCCACAAACTGTCTTGCACCGGTATCCGAATTGGCGCGTTCCATGGATGCCCGCGTAATCTTGCGGATCCAGTTGATCACCTTATGGCAGATGATGAATATGAGCAGCGCCATCAGAATCCGGATTCCAAACGCAATCAGGTCCGGACCTTTCTCCTGAATGAATTTGTTAAATCCGGTGATTGTATCCACCGTATCCTGCACGGTCGCCTCTACCTCACTTCCTGCGGCTGTCTGTGTCAAAAGCATGTTTTATCCCTCCTTCAGTGCAATAAATGCTGCAAGATTCCCCCTCTTTCCTTTGGATGCGCGATGGGAAAATAAAAGCTCCGGGTTGCAACAGGTACACACATTAGTAACCGCCATATGTTCCGGTCTGATCCCTGCATCTGTGAGAACCAGTTCATTTGCCTTCCAGAGATCCAGCTGGAACTTTCCATTCTCCTTGGCATAGAACAGACGGTCATATTCAGACTCTCTGAAATTTGCGCGGAACATATCGATCACATCTTCACTGACTTCATAGCATTCCTGACAGATGGACGGTCCCACACAGGCAAGGATATTCTTTGGATCACAATTGAATTCTTTCTGCATCTTTTCAACCGTCACCTGTCCCATCCGGTTCACGGTGCCTCTCCAGCCGGAATGGCTGGATGCTACCACCTTTTTCACCGGATCCAGAAACAGAAGCGGTACACAGTCCGCGTAAAATGTCACCAGACAGATCCCCGGTATATTTGTGATCAGTCCATCTACATCTGTGTAATCTTTTTCTCTTGTAACACCTTTGCCAGCATCTTCTCTTGTCACAATCCGTACGTTCGTCGTATGGGTCTGATGCGTGCAGACCATATGCTCCGGCTTCACGCCGATTGCAGCTGCTATTCTTCTGTAATTCTCGTCCACATGCGCGGGATCATCCCCTCTGGTATAGCTCAGGTTCATGCTTCCCAGGAAACCTTCACTCACTCCTCCAAGTCTGGTCGAAATTCCATGTTCTACAAGCCCTTCCTTTTCAAGGATCGGATATTTGAGAAATGGTACACCAGCACTTATGCATTCGTCAAAGATATGCTCCTCGTTTTTATATTTTAATCCTATTTTCATCTGTACTCTCCCGTATTGTGATATCTGCAGGCAGCCATTTGCCTTTCCCCGGTATCATAACTCATACAATTCCAAAATCTCCGCAGTACTCAAATGCATTTTTCCGCAAAGAAATCTTATTCCCCGCGATTCCTATTACATCGAAGCGGCATGGTATCTCTGTGCAGCCGTTCTTCATCAGATAATAAACGGCCGCTCCGGACAGGCGCATCTGTTTGGGCACAGATACCGCCTCCAGAGCAGCCGAAAGCCCTCCTGTTTTGCGAAATTTCACCTCACAAAAGACCAGATATTCTCCGTCTTTTGCAACAATGTCAATCTCCGCATAACGGCAGCGGAAATTATACTCCAGTATCCGATATCCTTGCTTTTCCAGAAATTCACCTGCTATTTTTTCATATTTTGTACCGGTCCTTCGCCGGTTTTTTTCATTCTCCAATCGCCTTTTGGATCTGATCTTCTACCTGTTCTGACGGATTTTTATACGAAGTGTCCGATAAAACTTCTTCTGTGGATCGGTGTCGGTCCAAGCGTCTGAAGCGCTTTGATATGTTCTGCTGATCCATAACCTTTGTTGGACGCGAATCCATATCCCGGAAGTACCTTATCATACTCTTCCATCAGACGATCTCTTGTTACCTTTGCCACAATACTTGCTGCAGCGATTGATACGCTTTTCGCATCTCCCTTGATGATTGGAACCTGTGGAATCACAACCTCCGGAATGGTAACTGCATCATTTAAAAGCAGATCCGGCTTGACTTTCAAATTGCCAATCGCCTGACGCATGGCTTCGTAAGTTGCCTGCAGAATATTGATCTCGTCAATCCTTGCAGGGGAAGCCATCCCGAGACCTACCGCAACTGCTTTGTCCATGATCTCATCATAAAGCTCATCTCTTTTTGCTGCGGAAAGCTTCTTGGAATCATTTATATAAAGGATCTCGCACTCTTTGGGCAGGATCACGGCTCCTGCAACCACCGGACCCGCAAGTGGTCCCCTTCCCACCTCGTCAATTCCACAGATAAACGCATAGTCAGCATATTTTTCTTCGTACTGACGCATTTTCGCAAGGCGCTCTTTTTCGGCAAGCAGCTTTTCCTTCTGCTTTCTGTACTTTTCCAGAAGCTTTTGCACACCAGCTCTGTCATCCGGCGCATAGACCTTCATCAGCTGCTCCCTTTCGGCATCCTCTGCCATTTTTAAACGGCTGTCGATCTCTTTGATACTTTCTTTACTCATGCTTTATCACTCCGATTTTGTTGAACGGATAAATTCTTACCCAGGCACGCCCGATCAGCATATCACGGGTAAGTACACCCACACTTGCTACACGACTATCCGAGCTGTGATTCCGGTTATCTCCCAGGACAAAATATTCATCATCTCCCAGTTTAATCGGCTCTGCTGCAATTCCCGGATCTTCCATCACCTCTGCACCATAATGTTCATCCAGCTTTTTGCCATTAATATACATATATCCATCGATCACCTGCACAGTCTCACCGGGCAGTCCAATGATACGTTTGATATAATAGGTATTCTCTGCATGCTGGTAAGGGAATACAATAATATCATATCTTTCCGGATCGCGGAGGCGGTAGCTGAGCTTATCCACGATCAGGTTATCTCCGTCTGAAAGTGTCGGCTCCATTGAATGACCGTCTACTTTTGTGCGCTGTCCGACAAAGGTGACGATCACCCATGTCAGCAGAACAATGACCAGAAGATACAGAAGAGTTCCTCCCAGTGATCTCCATATACTCTGCTCCTGCTCCGGGGCTTCTTCCTTGTTGTCTTCCTTACTCATTTGTATACTCCTTTACAAATTCAAGTGTGATCCTTCCGAGTCTTCCATTTCGGAAATCATCCAACAGCATACCAGCTGCTTTTGCGGTATCTAATTCATTTCCACGCACCAGACAATGGCGGCTCTCAGCAATTGCTTCCAATACACTGTAGCTGTTCTGCTTTTCGTTGATCGTATATTTCTCAGCAAGAACACCCGGATAAGCATCCTGCATAAAGCTGATCAGCTCCGCCGCAAGCTCTTCCAGATTCATGATCTCATCCTTGATCGACCCGATAAATGCAAGGCGCAGTCCCACCTGCTGGTCCTCAAACTTCGGCCAGAGAATTCCCGGTGTATCGAGAAGCTCTACGTTCTTGTTTAGACGGATCCATTGCTTTCCTTTGGTCACACCCGGTTTGTTACCGGTCTTTGCACAGGCTTTTCCGGCAAGTGCATTGATAAAAGTAGACTTTCCGACATTCGGGATTCCGACTACCATCGCACGGACCGGACGGTTCAGAATCCCTCTCTTACGGTCACGCTCTGTCTTTTCTTTACATGCTTCCTGGATTACTCCCTGAATAGACTTAATCCCACCGCCTTTACGGGAATTAACCTTAACTGCCGAATATCCTTTTCCGCGGAAATAGCCGATCCACTCTTCTGTCTGCTTCTCATCTGCAAGATCTGCCTTATTGAGCAGGATCAGTCTTGCTTTATTCTTTCCAAGTTCATCGATGTCCGGATTCCGGCTGCTCATCGGAACTCTTGCATCAACCAGTTCGATCACAAGATCGATCAGTTTGATATTCTCCTGCATCATCCTTTTGGCCTTTGTCATATGCCCCGGATACCATTGAAAATTCATCCAGTTTCCTCCTTCTATTTACCAAGCAGTCCGAAACGGTCTTTCGGGGAAAGGATAAACCATACTTTCCCTTCAATCTCGGAACGCTTTACATTTCCAATATCAGCCATCCGGCTGTCTTCACTGCTCTCCCGGTTGTCGCCAAGGACAAAATACTCATCTCCACCGAGAACGATCTTCTCACTGGCAATACCTGTATCTGCAATTGCAGTAGTCTCATACTTTTCATTCAGCTTTCTGTTGTTGATATAAATCTCTCCATCCCTGATCTCAACACTTTCGCCCGGAAGTCCGATAATCCTTTTAATATAGGAATGAAGGTTCTCATTCCCCTTTGGTTTGAACACGATAATGTCTCCACGCTTCGGTGTACTGGCATCATATACGATCCGGTTTACCAAAACCACATCCCCATTCCGAATCACCGGGTTCATGGACTCTCCGATATTACTGATCTGATGCCCGAAATACCACACAAACACAAATGCGCACAGGCAGACGAGCACAATTTGGAATACCCATCCAAATACTTCGGGAATCCATTTCAAATTGATATGTTTTCTATGCTTTCTGTCAAATCTGAGTTCTTTTCTTTTTCTATGTCTCATCTGTTATCATATCCTATATTAGCAAAAGGGACAAGTACCTGTCGTATTTGTCCCTCTTTAAGCATTTACTATTTTACTAATTCTTTAACTTTTGCTCTCTTACCTACACGATCTCTTAAGTAGTTCAGTTTTGCACGTCTTACTTTACCTTTACGAACAACTTCTACTTTTTCAACGTTTGGTGAGTGAAGCGGCCATGTCTTCTCAACGCCGATTCCGTTAGAGCTCTTTCTTACTGTAAATGTTTCTCTTGCTCCGCCGCCCTGTCTCTTTAATACAGTACCTTCGAATACCTGAATTCTCTCACGGTTTCCTTCTTTGATCTTACCATAAACTTTTACAGTATCTCCTACGTGGAATTCCGGAGCATTTTCTTTTAACTGAGCTGCTTCAATGTTCTTAATAATTTCGTTCATGTGTGAACCTCCTTCATATTTTGACGTTCTTAATACGCTTTTCTATCGTATCAGAGGACCATCTCTGTTTTCATCACAACGTGCTATATATTAACACATTATTCTTCATTTTTCAAGTCTTTTTCTCGATTTTCTATAATCTCTTCTGCAAGTTCTCTTTCTTTCATGGTAAGCTCTGCGTCTTCCAGAAGGTCCGGACGCCATTTTGCAGTACGGATCACTGACTGCTCTCTGCGCCATTTCTCGACATTGGCATGATGACCGGATAAAAGGATTGGTGGAACCTGCCTGTCGTGCCAGATCTCCGGTCTGGAATACTGCGGATATTCCAGGAGATTGTCCTGAAAACTCTCAAATTCGGCAGATACATCATTATGCAGAACACCCGGGATCAGGCGGGATACCGCATCCACGATCATCATTGCCGGAAGTTCACCGCCTGTCAGTACATAATCGCCGGCTGACACATAATCCGTTACGATCTCCTCCAGCACACGTTCATCGATTCCTTCGTAATGTCCGCACAAAAGCACCAGTTCGTCTTCTTTCGCAAAATCTTCTGCCATCTTCTGGTTAAACGGCTTCCCCTGCGGGGAAAGATAAATCACACGTGGTCTCTTTCCTTCCGGGAGGGCTGCTTTTTCCTGAATGGCAAGATAGGTCTGGTAAACCGGCTCTGCCTGCATCAGCATTCCTGCGCCGCCGCCATACGGATAATCATCCACACTGCTGTGCTTGTTAAATGCGTAGTCCCGGATATTCCAGGCTTCAATCTCAAGAATTTTATTCTTCACGGCTCTTCCGATAATACTGGTTTCCAGACCGTTCATCACCATCTCCGGAAAAAGCGTCATGATATCAAATCTCATATTGTTCTCCTACTATTCTGTCGCTTAAATCAGTCCGTCCATCAGATGAACAGTCATTTTCCTATTCTCAGTATCTACATCCAGAATACAGTCATGGATTGCCGGAAGAAGCACCTCTGTGTGCGCCTCTGTCGATACCACATAGACATCATTCGCACCGGTTTCCATAATATCTTCCAGGACACCGAATTTTTCACCGTCCTCAGTGTAGACATCCATGCCAATGATATCTGCCATGTAATACTCATCCTCTTCCAGTTCCACGGCATTCTCACGAGATACAAGAAGCGGCATCTTTCTGTATTTTTCAATATCATTTATGTTATCGATCCCTTTGAACTTCAGAATCACATACTGTTTAAAGAATTTTACACCTTCAATTTCAAGGGGAATCTGTTCTTTTCCTGTATCAAGAACCACATCTTTCAGAGCACGGAAGCGGTTTGGATCATCCGTTGTCGGAAATACTTTAACTTCACCTTTGATTCCGTGGGTAGATGTGATCACGCCAACTTGCAGGTAATCATTTTGTTGCATACTTTGTCCTTTCTTAGCATAAGATAAACTTTACACCGAAAAATTCTGTTTTAGTCTTTTGAAGCGACTTTTTCTCCATCCCCAGATACAGTGAATCTGTCATTGGCAGCTTCACTTGCATACTAAGGCATGATAAAAAACGCAGATAAAAATAAATTTACCTGCGTTTTATTTTTATGCTATTGCATAATTTCAACCACGACTTTTTTGTCTTCTTTGGCCGCGGCTGCCTTTACAACGGAACGGATTGCTTTCGCAATTCGGCCTTGCTTACCGATCACCTTTCCCATATCATTATCTGCGACATGTACTTCGATCACGGTAGTCTTGCCTTCCTGTTTTTCCGTAACCACGACGCCTTCAGGATTGTCCACAAGTGCTTTCGTAATTACTTCTACTAAATTTTTCATCACTCGCACCTCCGCGAAGCAACCTATTTTTCAATACCTGCTGCCTTAAAGATTTTTCCAACTACTTCTGTAGGCTGAGCACCGTTGTTTAACCATTTCTTAGCTGCTTCTTCATCTACTTTGAATACGCTAGGATCCTGAGTTGGATCGTATGTTCCGATTTCTTCGATGAATTTTCCGTCTCTTGGTGATCTAGAATCAGAAACAACGATTCTATAGAAAGGAGCTTTCTTCTGTCCCATTCTTCTTAATCTGATTTTTACTGCCATTTTACTTTCCTCCATAAAACAATTTGTATTTATAATAGTTTATCTATATATCACGCATGGTCTGCGGAATATATCTCCTTTAGAAAGGCATCTTGAACTTGCCTTTTTTACCTTTCCCGCCCATCATTCCCGGGAAAGACTTCATCATCTTGCGCATCTGCTCGAACTGCTTCATCATCTTGTTGACTTCCGAAATGTCAACTCCGGCTCCTGCTGCGATTCTTCGCTTTCTCTGCGGAGTGATAATGTCCGGATTCTGACGTTCCTTGATCGTCATGGAATAAATGATTGCTTCGACTCTTGCCATCTTCTGTTCCGCATCATCCGCATCAATATCGGGCATCTTGCCTTTACCAAGACCACCCATGCCGCCAAGTCCGGGAAGCATATTCATGATACTTCCAAGACCGCCCATCTTGCGCATCTGTTTCATACTTTCCAGATAGTCCTCAAAATCAAACTGCGACTTTTTGAGTTTTTCTGTCATCTTACGTGCCTGTTCTTCGTCGATCTCTTCGCCGGCTTTCTCGATCAGGCTGAGTACATCCCCCATACCAAGGATTCTGGAAGCCATACGATCCGGATAAAACTGCTCCAGATCTGATAATTTCTCACCCATACCCACATAAAGGATCGGGCATCCGGTGACTGCCTTGATTGAAAGTGCCGCACCACCTCTGGTATCGCCGTCAAGCTTTGTGACGATTACTCCATCTATACCAATCTTCTCATTAAAGTTCTCTGCAACATTCACGGCGTCCTGACCGGTCATTGCATCGACAACGAGAATACTCTGATGAACCTCGACCGTGTTCTTAATCTCCTGCAGTTCTTCCATCATCTCTTCATCAATATGAAGACGTCCTGCAGTATCCAGAATAATCACATTGTTGCCATTCTTTTCAGCATGCTCCAGTGCTGCTTTAGCGATATTTGCCGGTTTCTGGTTATCTCCCATGGAGAACACTTCCACACCTTGCTTCTCTCCGTTGATCTGCAACTGTTTAATAGCTGCAGGTCTGTAGACATCACATGCTACCAGAAGAGGCTTCTTACCTTTCAGCTTGAACTTTCCTGCAAGCTTTGCTGTGGTCGTTGTTTTACCTGCTCCCTGAAGACCCATCATCATAATGACCGTCTTCTGGCTTCCCGGCTGGAATTTAATCTCCGTTGTCTCAGAGCCCATCAGATTCACCAGCTCGTCATTCACGATCTTGATCACCATCTGTCCCGGATTCAGTCCGCTCATCACATCCTGTCCGACTGCACGCTCCTGCACACTTTTTACAAAATTTTTGACAACTTTGAAGTTAACATCTGCCTCCAGAAGAGCCATCTTAACTTCACGCAGAGCCGCTTTTACATCATCTTCTGTAAGTCGTCCCTTGCTTCTTAAATTCTTGAATACGTTCTGAAGTTTTTCTGTCAAACTGTCAAATGCCATGTTATAACTCCTCTATGATCTCTCCCGAAAGCTTTTTCACTTTCTTTATCAATTCTTTTTCGTCCTGCTCTTCATAATTCTCAAGAAGCAGATCGATCTCATGGACTTTTTTTTTCACAGACATGAACTTCTCCACCAAATGCAGCTTCGCTTCATAATCCTCTAGACTCTTGTTACAGCGCCGGATCATATCATGAACACCCTGTCTGCTGATCCCCGCATCTCTTGCAATCTCGCTGAGCGAATAATCTTCAAGAACTGCCTGTTCATAAATCTCTTTCTGATGTTTTGTCAAAAGCTCACCATAAAAATCATATAATAATGTCTGCTTTAAAATCTCGTCCATCACTTATCACCTGTGCTATCATATAACAGATTTTCATTGGTGTCAAGTATTTTTTCTTGACATTCAAGAAGTTTTTCTACATGCAGGTTCCCATGTCCCTGTCTCTGGTCATAATACCTGCCCTTTTCACAGGAATTCCACAGTCTGTATTTAAGTTCCAGATTACACATATCCGGGTATTTCTGCAAAACCAGAGCCGCTGCCCCGGACACTACCGGAGTTGCCATAGAAGTCCCGGTTTTCGGAATATAGGCATAAGGGCTCCGCACCGGATACAGGTAATTGCAGGAATAGATCCGATTCCCCGGCACGGCAAGATCCGGTTTTTTAATACAATCTCCGGTCGGCCCACAGCCGGAATATTTCTTTCCCAGTTCTTCATCCGCCCCAACTGTGATCACCTTCCGGCTGTTTCCCGGTATCGTGACGCTCCCTTCCTTGGGTCCTTTGTTTCCTGCCGCCGTTACGACTACCAGACCGGCATCCCAGAGCCGTTCTACCCAGAACAGGAACAATTCATCTTCCGGATCCTTCTTATGAGGAAGAGTTCCAATCGAAATATTGACGATCCGGATCTTCATTTCCTTTTGTTTTAACAACACGTACCGGATCCCGTTTATCACATCCCGGATTTTTCCACCACCTCTCTGATTCAGCACCTTGACAGCAAAGATCTGCGCCTCCGGTGCCATTCCGCTGTACAGGCCTCTTCCGCTTTTTCCATTTCCGGCAAGAATTCCTGCCACATGGGTTCCGTGTCCGTTGTCATCATATATGGTTTTCTTCCCCTGTACACAGTCCTTCCATCCCACGATGCGGCCGGCAAGATCCGGGTGCTGTGTGATCCCTGTATCCAGAACGGCACAAACGACGCCCTTTCCAGTGATTTTGTTACGCATTGTATCCGAACACCAGTAGTGGATTTTCCGTTTCAAATCTTTCATATTTAAAATATCCTTTTTCTATTAGAATATTCTTTCCGAAATCAGATGCCAATTTCTTCAGAACTTTTTTGAAACACTGACATGCCTCCTTACATATGATGAAGTGTAAAGAAACCTTACTGGAGGCTATCAAATATGAGTGAATTAAGTGCAACAAACTGCGGATGTGGAAATTCTATGGATAACTGTGGATGTGGCTGCGGAATGTCTTCCTGCGTATGGATCATTCTTCTCCTCTGCTGCTGTGGTGGATGGGGACGCAATGGCGACGGATGTGGATGTGGAAATGACAGCTGCCTGTGGATCATCCTTCTTCTCTGCTGCTGTGGCGGATTCGGTAACGGATTCGGCAACGGATGCGGTAATGGATGCGGATGTGGAAACGGCTGTGGCAACGGCGGATGTGGCTGCTAGTTACGAAACTCAGATCTTATTCGTTCAGACAGACCAGAGGCGGGGCAAATTATATCCCCGCCTTTTTTATGTTTTGTTTTTGCGCTTCTCCTGTTGCTTTTCGTGTTCCTCTTCCGGCTCCTTTTCCTTTTTCTTTCGCAAACATTCTTCATCCACTTCGTAGATCGCATTCCCATCAATAATAATCCGGCTGCTCATTTAACAAAATCCTTCCATTAGTTCTTCCTTTGCTTTATTATATGTGGATCTCATATTTTCCGTCTTCTTTACATATATATTTATAACGCTGAACCGTGGAGGACATATGGAAAAGAAACCGCCCCTTGTCATGACGCCATTTGACGAGTCTCTCACGAATGATTTTCTACAACTTGTCAAAATCATTCTTCCCTATCTGCCCGATCACGTTCAGCGTATAGCTGGCATTTATGTGAAACTTACGGAACTTATGAATGCCTTTTACTGTTTCCAACCTCCTTATTATCATAATCGCAGAGGGCGGCTACGAAAGCAGGAGAAAGATCCGGGCAGCATGTTTGAAGCAGTTGTACCCTATCTTTCTCCTGAAAAAAGAGAAATGTTCGATTCCTTTTCCGGAATATGGCAAATGATGGAAATGATGAAAGAGATGGACTTTGGAGATCCTGCAAATATGGCAGATATGATGAATGGATTTCAGGCAGCACAGGATATGACGGATATGATGAGTGGATTTCAGGCAGAAAGGATGGATGAAAATGAACGAATGGATGGAGCATCCGGATCTTGCGAATCTGGATCCGCTGAAACAGGAGCTGATCCGGACAGCAGCGTTGAAAGCCGGAGGCAAAAACGGGAAAGCACTGGTCCCGGTGATGATGTCACTGATCACCGGTGCGAATAAACGGGGAATCCGGTTTACCCCTGATGAGATTTCGCTGATTCTTTCAGCGATCAAAGAAGGGAAAAGCAAACAGGAGCAGGCACAGATCGACCAGATGGTGCAGATGATCCGGACAATACAGGCAGGAAAACAGCCACCAAGATCCGGAAGGCAATAAAAATTGCCTTGCCCGACAATCAATGCTATAATGAACGGCAGAAATGCACTTCAGGAGGCGCTTATGACAACGATCAAACTTACCATAGAATACGACGGAAGCCGCTATCCGGGCTTTTCCACAAAGAAAAAAAGCACCAGTATCGAATCAAAGCTTACACTGGCGATCAGAGATGTAACCGGACAGTCCACACAGCTTTTTGCTGCCGTAAAGACGGAACCGGGTGTTCACGCAACACACCAGATTGTAAGTTTTCAATTAGAAAAAGAATCTTTTTCAGACAATACAGAACTGTTAAAAATGAAATTAAACGCAGCTCTTCCGGCGGATATTGCAGTCACCTCGCTGGAAATCGCAGATGAACGTTTTGTGGCTTCTCTCGCGGTAAAAAGCTGTACCTATACCTGCCGGATTGCCACAGATCCTGCCGCAGCATTATTTTCCCGTCCGTACACCTGTGTTGTAACCGAGTCTCTTGACCTGGAATCCATGCAGCAGGCAGCGCAGCTTCTTACCGGTACGCATGACTTTGCCGCATTTTCAAACGGACGTACCAGAAAAAGTACAGTGCGCACTGTAGAAACGATCAAAATTAACCGCGAAAACCAACTGATACAGATTCAGCTGACTGCAAATAGTTTTCTCCGGCATATGCCGCAGCTTCTTGCCGGTACCATTCTCACAGCTGGAAAAGAAAAAAAGACAGACGGAACTACGCTGACTCTCGCTGGTGTAGAATCAGCAGCTCCTGCCTGTCCTTCGCATGCATTCACCCTGACGGATGTACAACTCCGTTAATCTATCCTTCGATGATCTTCACATAAAAGGTACGGTTTCTTGGTCCGTCAAACTCGCAGAAATACAGATCTTGCCAGATGCCAAAGACGATCTCTCCATCATGGATGATCAGCGTCTGTGACGGTCCGACCACCGTCGTCTTCATATGTGCATGCGAATTTCCTTCTGCATGCTGGTAGAAGAACTGTTCTGCCGGAAATACTTTTTCAAAGCCACACAACATATCATGCACCACATCCGGATCTGCATTCTCATTGATCGTAAATCCGGCTGTCGTATGTGGTGAGAAGATCACAGCAATTCCTTCTCTTACACCGCTTCTTTCGATGTCTTCCCTTACCATTTCTGTTACCTTTGTCATTTGCTGCGATGCGTTTGTCGCAATCTGATGTTCGTACAGATGCATATGCACACCTCCTTATTTTTCCAGATAAGCTTCGAGTCTCGGAAGCTCTTTTTTCATCATTTCATAGCCATGATCGTAGAAAGCCATCAGCTTATCATAATCTTTTTCCAGTCTGGATACCGGCTTCATTTCCGGGCGAAGGACGAAGATATTTCCTTCTTTTTCCAGCTTTTCTATGTATTCTTCTGTCCGGTTATACATCACCGGTCTTCGGATACAGGTGCGGACAAGTGCCGGATATTTGCTGTACATCTTCCGGTATAACTTACCGACCGCTTTGGAAGTTGGTTTTTTACGGTAGCCTTCCGGTCTCGTCAAAATGAGAACTATTTTTTTCAATCCCTTTTCCTGCACATGCTTTACCGGAATGGAATCGGCAAGTCCACCATCCAGATACGGAATCCCGTCTATATTTACGATTGGACATACAAGTGGCATACTGCTGCTGGCGCGGCAAATCTTCATCAGCCGGTCACTGTCGTTCTCTTCGGTCATATATTCGGCATTTCCCGTAAGACAATTGGTTGTCACGATCTCACAGGTCATTCCATTTGAAAAATAAGTATCAAAATCAAACGGAAAGAGTTCATTCGGATATTTATTGAATATCATATCCATATCCAGAAGACTTCTTTCTTTTACGAAATCTTTAAGTCCGTAATAATAGCTGTATTCCTTTCCTCTGTGGATCATACAGTCCCTTGTCCGGCCGATCTGCTTTGAGACATAATCGACTGCGTTACAGGAACCTGCCGATACACCGACCACGTATGAAAAATACAGATCTTTTTCCATCAAATAATCCAATGCGCCGGAAGTAAATACACCTCTTGTTGCACCGCCTTCCAACACCAGTCCTGCTTCTGTCAAAACACTCGCTCCTTTCGTCCTACCATGCTGTATATTTCGTGTATGATTTATAAGTATACCACAAATTCTTCCTTATGTTAATGCTTATTCTCTTGCGAAAATTGTGCAGTCATGTTACCATAATGAACGTAATGCAAAAATTGAAACGATAATTCTATTTGAATAAGGAGAATTTTTATGATTAGTACAAGTAATATCACCCTCCGCGTAGGGAAGAAAGCCTTGTTTGAAGATGTAAATATCAAATTTACAGAAGGCAACTGCTACGGTCTGATCGGAGCGAACGGAGCCGGAAAATCTACATTTCTTAAGATCCTTTCCGGGCAGCTTGAACCGACCAGCGGAGAAGTCATCCTCACACCAGGTGAGCGTCTTTCTTTCTTGCAGCAGGACCACTTCAAATACGACCAGTATCCGGTTCTCGATACCGTAATCATGGGAAATGCCCGTCTTTACGAGATCATGAAGGAAAAAGAAGTGATCTATGCCAAAGAAGATTTCACAGACGAGGACGGGATCAAGGCAAGTGAACTGGAAGCAGAATTTGCAACCCTGAACGGATGGGAAGCAGAATCTGATGCCGCATCTCTTCTGAACGGACTTGGAATCGAGACAGAACTTCACTACAATATGATGAGCGAGCTGACCGGTGCACAGAAGGTCAAAGTCCTTCTTGCACAGGCACTTTTTGGTAATCCGGATATTCTTCTTCTGGATGAGCCTACCAACCACCTGGATCTGGATGCGATCGCATGGCTGGAAGAATTCCTGATCAACTTTGACAATACCGTTATTGTTGTTTCCCATGACCGTTATTTCCTGAATAAGGTCTGCACACAGATTGCCGATATCGATTACGGTAAGATCCAGCTCTACGCCGGTAATTACGACTTCTGGTACGAATCCAGCCAGCTGCTGATCCGTCAGATGAAAGAAGCCAACAAGAAAAAAGAAGAAAAGATCAAGGAGTTACAGGACTTTATTTCCCGGTTCAGCGCCAATGCGTCCAAGTCCCGTCAGGCAACTTCCCGTAAGCGCGCCCTGGAAAAGATCCAGCTTGATGAGATCCGCCCATCCAGCCGTAAATACCCTTACATCGATTTCAAACCGAACCGCGAGATCGGTAATGAAGTTCTGATGGTCGAAGGCTTATCCAAAACCATCAACGGGGAAAAAATCCTGGACAATCTTTCCTTCACACTGAACCGGGACGACAAAGTTGCATTTGTCGGTGGAAATGAATTTGCCAAAACTGTTCTCTTCCAGATCCTGATCGGAGAAATGGAGCCGGATGAAGGTACTTATAAATGGGGAATCACCACTACACAGGCATATTTTCCGAAAGACAGTGGAAAAGAATTTGACAATGACGATACCATCGTAGAATGGCTGACTCAGTATTCGGAAGAAAAGGATGTTACCTATGTACGAGGTTTCCTTGGAAGAATGCTTTTCGCCGGCGACGACGGTGTAAAGAAGGTTAAAGTTCTTTCCGGTGGGGAAAAGGTACGCTGTCTGTTATCCAAGATGATGATCTCCGGTGCCAACGTACTGATCCTCGACGAGCCTACTGACCACCTGGATATGGAATCCATCACTGCACTCAACAATGGAATGAAGAAGTTCCCTGGCGTACTTCTGTTCTCTTCAAGAGACCACCAGATCGTTGAAACGACAGCAAACCGTATTATGGAAATCCTTCCGGATGGTTCAATGATCGATAAGATGACAACTTACGATGAATATTTGAAAAATAATATTGGAGCTTCTAAGAGACAGGCAATCCTGGATCTGAATACAGAAGAACAGGATGACTAAGAATTTATCTTGTCGGTACATTTGTGCTGATGTATAATAAATCAGGACTAAAACTCAGGTAGTCCCCCCGAACAATTGAAGTTCGGTCCGACACCCAAGTTTTAGTCCTTTTTTATCTTTTTATATTCTTTTTTTGCTCTATATTACAGGCTTCCAACAAACCGCTCAAATGCTGCCCTGCCTTCTTCTGTCTGCTTATAAACACCAGCATCTTCCAGCACCTGGTTAAACACCTGTCCGATTTCCTCATGGAGAATGTCCATAATATTTTCTTTCGTAATGTCTGTATATTTTGGAAGGAATTCTTCTACCCAGTCTGCATGCTTTTCAAGCACTTCATTGCTGCGGATGTCCTTTCCTTCAAGGATTGCATCTGCAAGCTGTTCCATCTCACTTTTCAGTCTTGACGGCAGCACTGCAAGTCCCATCACCTCGATCAGACCAATATTCTCTTTCTTGATGTGATGTAATTTTGCATGCGGATGGTAAACGCCAAGCGGATGTTCTTCTGTCGTAATATTATTTCTGAGAACAAGATCCAGCTCAAAATACCCATCCCTGATTCTGGCGATCGGAGTGATCGTGTTGTGCGGTTCTCCGTTCGTCTCGGCAAAGATAAATGCTGCTTCGTCTGTATAAGATCTCCAACACATTAAAATATGGTCAGCTGCGCTGATCAGACGTTCTTTGTCTTTGCACTGCAGACGGATAACAGACATTGGCCATTTTACCATTCCGGCGCGCACATCTTCATACCCCGGAATCACATATTCTTTAATAACCGGAGCTTTTGCCATTGCAAATTCATGATTTCCACCCTGGAAATGATCATGGCTTAGGATCGATCCTCCTACGATCGGAAGATCTGCATTGGAACCAACAAAATAGTGTGGAAACTGGCTGACAAAATCCAACAGCTTTGCAAAGGTTGCACGCTCAATTTTCATCGGCACATGCTCTCCGTTGAAAACGATGCAGTGTTCATTGTAATACACATACGGTGAATACTGGAATCCCCAGTCTTTTCCATCGATCCTGATCGGAATGATCCGGTGATTCTGTCTTGCCGGATGATTGACGCGACCGGCGTAGCCTTCATTTTCCTTACACAGCTGGCATTTCGGATAACCGCTCTGCGCGGCATTTTTTGCTGCCGCGATCGCTTTCGGATCTTTTTCCGGTTTGGACAGATTGATGGTGATCTCCATCTCCCCATATGGTGTCTCTGTGATCCATTTCTGATCCTTTTTAATCCGGTATCTTCGGATATAATCGCTGTCCTGACTAAGCTTGTAAAAATAATCGGTCGCCTTTTTCGGTCCTTCCTGATACAGTTCATAGAATTTATGGCTTACCATGCTCGGCAGCGGTACCAGTTTTCCCATGATTTTTGTATCAAACAGATCCCGGTACACGATTGAATCTGCAATCAGTTCTTTTTCCACTGCATAATCTGTAATCTCCTTCAGAATCTGTTCCAACTCCTCTGCACCTCTGCTTCCTAGTGTCTCCTCGTAAGACTCCAGCCCAAGTGCCTCTAAAATCTGATTGGTAACAAATATTTTATCTTCCGGTGCTACAAGCCCCGTATCTAATCCATACTGTACCAGTTCTGTAATTGCCTGATCGATCATTTTTCTTCCTCCAAATCTTTTTGCTCGTCTTATATCCATCCGTTTTCAATGCGGCACATTTTTACACCGAATCCTTTATTTATTCAGATAGCAAACTAAAATCTGTATTTATGTCTAACCTTGACAGCTAGCATATTTTCGTTTACGCGATTACTTTCATTCCGCCATATTTACGAACCTTTAATACGTGGCAGGATCCTTCTCCAAATACTGCATCCAATGCTTTTCTGTACTCTTCTACAAAATCATTCTTCACAAATGCCTGAATGGTTCCGGCAAATCCGCCTCCATGCACACGGCATACTCCATGGTTTCCGAGTACATTTTCGCTGACTGCAAGGGCAATGGATACTGCCTGGTTCTGCACGTCACGGTTAGTATATACATTCTGAAGATATTTGAAAGAGGAATCTCCAGATGCTTTTATCATATTAAGGAAATCTTCAAATCTTCCTTCGCGAAGGGATGCAACCTGTGCTGCAACTCTCGCATTATCACCGAAGAAATGCATAGCCCGAAGCACCGGACGGTCTCCAAGCTTCTCGCGGAGTGCCGGGATCGCTGCAAAAAATTCTTTTTCATCTACGTCACGGAGAACTTCTTTTCCAAAATATGTTGCAATAGCTTTCATATCCGCCGGAATCTGTGCATAATCCGGTGTCAGATCCTGATGAGAACCTTTGGTATCTACGATGCACAGACTGCATGCATGATTTTCAAAATCTACATCTACTTTTTCTACAACCGGAGCCTTTGGATCTTTGAAATCAATGTGGATCAGTCCACCAACCGCGCAGGCTGTCTGGTCCATCAGACCACTTGGCTTTCCAAAGTAAACATTTTCAGAATACTGACCAATCTGTGCAATCTCTACCATGCTGATCTGCATATCGTTGTAAAGTCCGGAAACAATGGTTCCAATGATTGTTTCAAATGCAGCAGACGAGGAAAGTCCTGCTCCGATCAGCACATCACTTGTCACATAAGCATTGAATCCACCAATCTTGTATCCGCGTTCTTTCAGTCCTGCAAGTACGCCACGGATCAGTCCGATAGATGTCCCTTCTTCTTTGTCAACCTTTTCTACATCATTCGCATCGATAACGATCATATCATATCCTTCAGATACCACACGGACGGTCATATCTTCATTTTTATTTACAATTGCGATCGCATCCAGATTAATAGAGGTTGCAAGCACCATTCCGTGTTGATGATCTGTATGATTTCCACCAACTTCACTTCGTCCCGGTGCGCTGTATACTTCTACTTCTCTGTCCCCATACAATTTCTGATACTCTGCCATCGCTTTTACATAGCGTTCTTCCTGATGTGCAATCACACTTTCATCAATATAAATATCTTTTAATGTATCACGGTACACGCCCTGTTTCATTTCTTCCATAAGTTTTGTAAGCTGTTTCATCTTCATTTCCTCCAAATACATTTTCGATTCTGCTTTGATAATTGTATTATAAAATATATTTAGTAAATTTGCAATATATATTTACTAAATATTTTAATAAATTTACTAGTGAATTTTTGTACAGTTCTACATAATTCTTTCACTTTCCATTTTTTTACTCCTCTGTTATAATAGAAGAATCAGAAATTTTTTAACAAGGGGGCCGCTTATGGCAACAATCAAAGATATTGCTTCTGCTGCCGGTGTTTCTGCCGCAGCAGTTTCACGTATACTGAATAATGATGAGACGCTCAATGTCTCACCGGAAACCCGACAGAAAGTACTGGATACTGCAAGAGAGCTGCATTATGTAAAGCGCGGACGTCCTTCTGTCAAATCACTTTTTACCCTTGGGATCATTCAGTGGTTCTCTTCCCAGCAGGAACTGGAGGATAATTATTATCTTCTGATCCGTCAGGGAATTGAAGATTACTGCCTCTCACACAATATCCAGATCGTGCGTACCTACAAAAGCGACATCAATTACATGGACGTTCTGAAGGATGTAGACTGTCTGATCTGTATCGGCAAATTCAGTCAGGAGGAAATTTCTTATCTGTATGAGATGAATTCGTGCATCCTGTTCCTGGATATGCCGGTAAACGATGACCGGATTTCCACAATTATTCCGGATTTCGGTGAAGCAGTTACAGAGGCTCTGGATTATCTGACCGGGATCGGGCATCGGGAGATCGGTTTTTTTACCGGAAAAGAATATATCGGCGAAAATCATCTCTATCCGGATTACCGGAAAAAAGTCTTTATTGATTACTGTGATGCACACGATCTAATTTATGAGCCTTATATCCAGGAGGGTGTCTTCCGGATTTCTTCCGGTTATGAGATGGCATGCAATCTGATTAACGGCGGCAAGCTGCCGACGGCGATCTTTGCAGCAAGTGATCCGATCGCTTTTGGTGCGATCAAAGCCTTTACCGAACACGGGATCCGTGTTCCGGAGGATATTTCCATCGTAGGCTTTGATGATATCAATATGGCACAGTTTTCTGCTCCACCGCTGACAACGGTCAGTGCGCCAGCTTATCATATGGGAATGTACGGAGCTTCTATTCTGCAGCATCTCCTGAGGGAGCATCCGGGACCTGCACTTAAGATCAAACTGCCGTGTAAGCTGATTGTCCGAAATTCGTGTAAAGCGATTGAAAAATAGCTCATATCTGTCTAAATATACCAATGAATTTTATCTAACATCAAAAAGCTCCCATCCGGAGAAGAAATGAGTTATAATTAGCTCACATTTCTCCGGATGGGAGTTTTTTATTAAACAATTCATCAGAAAGCCTTTAGGACATCAAATAACTTTTTACCAGTCCTGCACTGACTCTTTATAATAAGTCACATTTTCCTGTAAAATTTCTATTTTCCCATCTTTCACTTCCGCAATTGATACCGCACAGTTCTTATGTACCCCCTGCTGCCAGTACCCGGAAATCGGCAGACCTTTCATCAGGCTCAGAATCCCGCAAAGTGCTGCACCATGTGTGGATAAAAGTACATTTTTATCCTGAAGCTCTTCTTTCTGATAAAGCTCTTCCAGAAAATTTTTCAGACGTGCCCGCACTTCTTCAAAGGATTCCCCTCCTTTTGGCGGCTGATACACTTCCGGTGCATTAAAAAAGTTGCGAAATCCCGGATCCGGAATATTCCATCCCTCTTCTCTGCAGCAAAGTCCCTCAAATTCTCCAAAGCTCATCTCCTGGATCCGCTTATCCGGAACAATCGGAACCTCCCTGTCCCCCAGGACGAGCCGTGCCGTCTCTGCCGCCCTTTTCAGCGGGCTTGTGTAACAGACCGCAAATGGAACATCTGCGAGTGCCGGAGCCGTCTCTTTTGCAAGTAGTTTTCCAAATTCATTCAGCGGAATATCCACCTGTCCCTGTAATTTTCTTTTTTTATTCCAGTCCGTCTCTCCATGACGGATCATATATATTTTCATCTCTTAGCTTCCTCCTGCTATCATTAAAAACACACGCATCCTCCGTGCCAGTCAGCATAGCGATTGGCACGGGAGTTAACAGTAACGATTATAGCACATTTTTCACCTTTCTTCCACCAAAAGGCTTGTTATTAAACTTTATGACAGTTATAATGATGTTGGGGTCAAAAGATATTTTGACCCCTTTGATACCAGATTGCTACGTGCTTTGCACTCTCGCAATCCTCAAAAACATTCGTAATCCGCTCATTTTTCTTTGAAAAATGGCTACTTACTCATGTTTTTGGCGGGTCAAGATGTCAAAAAACCTCTTGCAAGCAAGCTTGCATCGGCTTTCTGACCTTTTTACCCTGGTATCTTATAATAAACGTAGTACAAAAAAGGAGATACTTGATTATGGAGAAAATTACCAGTTTCACAATAGACCATTTGAAGCTTGTTCCTGGGTTTTACGTCTCACGTAAGGATTGTGCCGGCGAACAGGTCATTACAACCTTTGATATCCGCATGACCAATCCGAATGAAGAACCGGTTATGAATACTGCAGAGGTTCACACCATCGAACATCTTGGTGCAACCTTCCTTCGTAACCACAGGGACTACGCATCAAAAACACTTTACTTTGGACCAATGGGATGCCGTACCGGCTTCTACCTTCTTCTTGTAGGTGATTATGAATCAAAAGATATCGTTCCATTGATGAAAGAAATGTTTGCTTTTATCGCAGACTTCAATGGGGACGTACCGGGAGCTGCTGCAAAAGACTGCGGAAACTATCTGGACATGAACCTTCCGATGGCAAATTATATGGCAAAAAGATATCTGACTGAGGTTCTGGAAAATATTACAGAAAAACAGCTGGTTTATCCTGAATAAGCCTTACTATATGAACCTGAAAATGGGAGCCAAACATACTATCCATTGATTTTCTTCAAATGTTCCTGTATGTTTGCTCCCATTCCTGTTTTCAATCAAAACTCTCTATGATACACTTCCGGAATTTCTACCAGAACCTCTCTTCCGTTGTAACATAATCTGCCGGAAGATCAAATTCTTCGGTCTCAATTTCTTCTACGATCTGCATTTCATAAGCAGCTGCGATCCGGCAGATATCTTTCCGTTTTTCAAAATAACGATCATAAAATCCACCGCCATAACCGACACGGTTCTTTTTTTCATCAAAAACACTTCCCGGCAGGATTGCCAGTGTAGTCTGCCCTTCTCCGGCTTTATAAACAGGGCATTCTTTTTTCGGCTCCAGGATGCCATAAGCCCCCTTTTCCAGATCCTCAAAAGAATGTATCCGATAAAACTCCATCTCTTTTCCCGCTACCCGTGGCACATAGACCTTTTTTCCAAGCTCCCATGCCTTCTCGATCAGTGTTCCGGTTGCCACCTCTCCACGAAAATCAATATACGCAAGAAGGTTGTCTGCATTTTTAAATGTCTCTGTCTCTTCAATGCGTCTCATGATCCGCAGGCTCTTCTCCCGAACCTCTTCTTTTGGAAGTGCCTGTCTCATTTTCAGAAATTTTGCCCTAATTTCCTTTTTTCTGTCCATATTTCTCACCCAGATTTGTAATGGATCCATCCTTCTCCTTGATTGAAATGTTATTAAGCTGTCCACGAAGATTTCTTTTGAATGCATCTACATATTCCCGTCTGAGAATCTGCTGTTCTTTTTTCTCTTCCTCTGTCAGTCCTTCTGCTTTTGATTTTCTATATAATTCATTAATGCGTTCAATTTTTGCTGTCTCCATTTTTCTTTTGTCCCTTCTTTGTTTTCCTATATAATAATGTTATCTTTTTAATCAGCTGGAATAATTTTCCAGGAACCCATAAAGCTTGTCTTTTCCCTCTAACCGCTTTCCCTCCCGGATCTCATTCTGCAGTTCTTCCGGAAGCTCTTCGACACGGATATTCGTATATTCATAAATACTTGTCTGGTCGTCCAGATAAACAATCACATATCCGTTGCGGTTTTTCAGATAATACACCCCTTCTTTGTGTGCGCCACCCTGAGTGCTGACTGTCTGTTCTGTTTCCTGCTGCTCCGTCTGTTCTGTCCTTGCAATTTCTTTCCTGTAATTATAATCTGCATAATATGCATAAGATAAGATCGCAAGAATCAGAAGAGTCCCCGTTAAAAGACCAATATGATATCTTGTTTCCATAAGGAACACTCCTTTTTCTACAAGTATTGGTCTGCTTGGAGGATTTTATTCATTATGGGGGAATTTTTAGGTTGTGATATCAAATCATCTACAGCTTAGTAATATCTGCGTTCTTTTAATAAATGGCATTTTTTGCAGACTATTACAATTTGGTGACCTTTTGGGAGACCGAGGAGTTCTTTTTCGGACATGCCACCCATTTTAAGGAGAACGACTGCGTATACCGCTACTGCCACGATGAGGGCGATCAGGGTTGCGATTCTTCCTCCGATGAAGGTGTCAAGTACGAAATGCACTGCCCATGCCAAAATTGCCATAACAGCTCCGGCGATAGACGGAATGACAAAAGTCTTACGGCTCTCCTGAAGATATCCACATGCTTCACGGATATCATGTGCATTCATGATACACATGCATAAAGAGAACACAATCTTACTTCCAATCAGTGCATAAATGCCCCATTTGAACATAACAAGCATAATAAACAGAGATACAATATGTAGTATCAGGGATACCATTGCATTTTTTACCGGTTCCATCATACGGTCCAGACCCTGAAGCACTGTATTCGTAACGGTTGAAAGTGAATAAAATACCAGAGAAACTGCTCCGATCTTCAGCATAATTCCCTGTGTTACATTATCTACATTCGGCCACAGGAAATCCATGATCGGTTGACCAAGTGCAAAGAATCCAAATGCGCTTGGAATCGCGATCAGCATCGTGTAACGGATAACTGTATAAATCCGGTTATGCAACAGTCTTCTGTCATGATTCTCTGCCGCGCTTACAAGCCCCGGGATCACAGATGATCCCAATGCACTCGCAACGGCAAGCGGTACGTTAAACAGGGTATAATACTGTCCTAATTTACCAAGAAGCTCTGCACAGACCGCCTCACTAGTTCCCTGTGCACCCATGATCTTATTGAACATTGCACTGTCAATAACATTTGCACTGTTATAAATTGTTGTACTTAAAATGATCGGTGCGATCGTCAGAATCAGGAGTTTGAAAATCGCACGGTAATCATCCAGTTCTTTCGAGGTGTCCCGCTTCATCTGCCGCATCATCGGCTTGCGGAATGCCACATAGCAGAACAGTAAGAACAGCAGACCGAGCAGCGCACCGGCTACTGTACCAAGTGTCCCTCCTGCTGCGGAATAGGCTGGTCCTAAAAGGTTATTTCCCTGCACCTTAGCCATCTGTTTTCCATTTTCCAGAAGAACGGCTGCACCTACAACACTGACAATCGCATTGAGAAGCTGTTCAATGATCTGCGAAATTGCAGTCGGGATCATCGTTCCCATCCCCTGGAAATAGCCACGAAAAACTGCCATAATCGCACAAATCAGGAGTCCGGGAGCAAGCACCTTCAAAGAATAGCAGCTCATTTTGGCTCCCATCAGATATTCTGCGATCGCCTCTGCTCCAAAAAATACGATCACCATGATTGTGACACCAGATAGCGTAGCTATGATCAGCGATGCCTTCAATACTCTGAATGCATTTTTCCGTTCTCCTGCCGCCATTTTGAATGACACCAGCTTTGATACCGCAACCGGCAGACTGTAAGACGAAATAATCAGAGCAATAGAATACACCTGAAATGCCATATCATAATAGCCCTGTCCTTTAAGCCCCATAATATTGAGCATCGGGATCCGGTATACTGCCCCGATGATCTTTGTGATAATACCGGCTGCCGCAAGGATGCTTCCCTGCATCAGAAAACTGCCGCCCTTTGATTTTTTCTTTTTACCCATACGTTAAAACCTCATACTTTTATCTATCTTGTAATTCCCAGCATCTCCAGAACTTCCCGCTGTTTCTTTTCCATCACGAGCCGTTCTTCATCTTCCATATGGTCATAACCTAACAAGTGCAACATACTGTGCGCAATAAGGAAAGCAAATTCACGTTCTACCGAATGGCCATATTCTTCTGCCTGTTCCTTTGCGCGCTCTTTGGAAATCACAATATTGCCGAGCATCAGTTCTCCGGTCTCCGGATCAAATGAACTGTCATCTGTATCCAGATATGCATAATCAGCCGGTGACGGGAATTCCGTCATCGGAAATGACAGGACATCGGTTGCACGGTCGATTCCGCGAAATTCCAGGTTCATCTGTCGGATCTCCTCATTCATCGTAAGAAGAAGTTCTACCTGCGCCTCGTATGGACACTTCTCATAATCCAGGACTGCATCTGCAACTTTTGTCGCCAGTTCTTCATAAGGCAGCTTTAAATCCAATGCTCCCTCATCCTCTAAAAATAGTCTCATCTTGTTCCTCGTTTCTTTCTGTCTCTAGTGTGGGATTTTTTCTGTTCCTGCTTTTGCTCGTATTCCTCGTACGCTTTAACAATTCGCTGCACCAGCGGATGTCTGACAACATCCCGGCTGGTCAGACGGCAAATCGATATATCTTCCAGATTCTTGACTACACTCACTGCCACATCAAGTCCGGATGTCTGTCCTGCCGGAAGGTCTTTCTGTGTAGAGTCTCCGGTGATCACGACTTTGGATCCAAAACCAATACGTGTCAGGAACATCTTCATCTGCGCCGGTGTGGTATTCTGTGCCTCATCCAGAATAATAAAAGCGTTGTCAAGGGTTCTGCCTCGCATATAGGCAAGAGGCGCAACCTCGATCAGCCCTTTTTCTGAATTCTTGATAAAGCTTTCTGCTCCCATGATCTGATAGAGTGCATCATAAAGTGGCCTTAAATATGGATCGATCTTGCTCTGCAGATCTCCCGGCAAAAAGCCAAGCTTTTCTCCTGCTTCAATTGCCGGACGTGTCAGAATGATACGCCCCACTTCATTGCGTTTGAACGCCGTGATTGCCATTGCCATCGCCAGATAAGTTTTACCGGTTCCGGCAGGGCCAAGGCCAAAGGTGATCATCTTTTCCCGGATCGCATCCACATATTTCTTCTGTCCGAGCGTCTTTGGTTTGATTGGCTTTCCCTGAAGTGTATGACAGATCAGGTCTTTATCAATTGTCAGAATATCTTCCGTGCTGTCTTCCATCGTAAGGGACAGGGCATAGTCTACATTCTGCTCCTGGATCGTGTTCCCGCGCCTGGAAAGCTCGGTAAGCTGCAACAATACCTGCTGCGCCCTCTCTACATTCTTTTCTTCTCCAAGGACTTTCACCTTTCCATTTCGCGCGATCAGTGTAACATGTAAAGCTCTCTCAATTTTTTTTGCAAATATATCGAACTGACCAAACACATTTTTTTCATGTTCAGCCGGTATGTCTATCATGGTCTCAAGAATTCCCATAAATCAGTTTCCTTCCTGCTGTATATTTTCTGCATCTGCCTTCGGCAGTTCATGTACCGTTCCTTTTTGTACAATTCCGAACGGTCCGGATAAAACCAGTTTTCCCTTTGCCGAATACCGATTCGTCTCCCTGTATATTTTAACATCATTCTCTGAAATTTGAACCCCTTTTTTCTCTAATCGGGCGCAAAACTTCTCAAAATTATAGGACAGAATTTCTCTTGCTTCCCTGTCTGTATAAGAAATCTCCTCTTTTCTGCTCTCTTTGCTCCGTTCAACTCTTACCGAGACCGGAAATGGAAAATGTCTCTCCAAATACAGGATATATCTGCAGGTCAGCGCATTATATTCCTGGTAAGGTAGCTCCCGCCTACCAAAAAGATACAGCCTTCCCGGTGTTTCTATCCAGAACCTCCAGCTCTTCTTGCCGGTATCTTTCCATACCGGATGCAGCCTGTTAAGAATATCTGTATACGCAACCGTTGTCTGTGCTATTATGTCTGCATCCGATACCCGGTACTGGTATCCTGTCACCTCATCTGAATCATTCTTTACTTCCACACTTCCACTCACAAGGATCTCTCCTTTTTTCACCTCACTGCCTTCCCGGACAAGCGGATTCCCTTTTCGTGTAATGATCTTCTGAATGATCCCATCCGCTTCTGCCACAATATCCATCGGTGCTTCCGCCTCAGCTTCTGTCTGCAGCTCCTTCCGGTCAGGATTCTCCCTGACTTTAATCTTCAGACAACTCCCATGAACATAGGCTGAAACCCAGATAATATCGTCGTATTCCATACGAATATCTTTTTCAATCCGGTCACAGTCTACATTCTTTTTTGCCATTCCACAGGCAATTCCCTTTTCTGTCAGAAAAGAAAGCAAAACCTCATCTGTCCTTGCAAGGTTTCCATCAATCTGAATCCTCCATATAAAAGAAGAAAGCAGAAAGATCAGACAGATTGCGATGACCGATCCTGTAAAAAAAAGCTTCCGTCCACGGTATTTATGTATAAAAAACGGGACTCCTCTTTTCTGGGTGATCCGTACCTTTGCCCTGCTCTTCCTGACCATTGGTCGCAGTCTGCGGAAATCCCGGACGCGGATATTCATCTCATATGCCCCTTTTGCCGGTCTCAGATTCCAGAGAAAAATCCCATGATAACAGCAAAGATTTAAAAAACGTTCCGGTGAATATCCTTCGACTCTGATGCGTAGGTATCCGGCAAGATTATTCAGAATATATCGCAGCATCTTCGTCATCCCTTCCTAAGAATACTCAATTTTCTCTACCTTTCCGGTAATCTTCATATCGGTTGTTGTATAGTAGTTGATCTCAAGTGATTTCCCTGTGATGCGAATCTGCCCGCTACGTACATTTATACGGATCAGCTGTTCGGTATATTCCAGAATTCCACGGTAATTCTCTATATTCACTTCATAATGCCCTGTAAGAGTCAGAATCGGGACACCCAGCACCACATCCTTCGGCAAATTTGCTGCATCTGCCATGCGATACCTTCGTGTCCCGTCTTCTTGTTCGGATCTCTGTCTCATATTGCCGCATATACCGTTTTGTTGACAGTGTATGCTTCAGAACCACATAATATTCCTATGCTGTATAATTGCTGAATTTTCCCGGGAGCAATCTTCCCGCACATGCATGAATTTCGATCCGACCTTTTTCTCCGGCAATAAACTTTAATACCGTTGTCTCATCTGACGATTCCGGTGTCGGTCTTCCAATCGTAAGTACATTCTTCTTTGCGTAAGTTGTAAAGGTATATTCACTGCCCGGCCGCAGAGAACAGATGGGTCTGCCATTTAAGAAAAATGCATCCTGCCCGCCGGTATAACCGCCCTCTTCTTCGATAATACGGATCGTTGCCGGAGTAAAAAGGCAATCCGGTTCCTGCTGTGGCTGTCCCCAGACATTCTGTTGATTATCCCAATCGTTCTGATTCTGGTTCCATCCATTTTGCTGATTATTCCAGCCGTTCTGATTCTGGTTCCATCCATTTTGCTGATTATCCCAGCTGTTCTGGCTCTGATTCCACCCATTTGGCTGATTATCCCAACCGTTCTGGCTCTGATTCCATCCACCTGACTGATTATTCCATCCATTTGGCTGGTCTTCTGGTCTGTAATTTCCCATCGGTGCTTTTTTTGCAACCCAGTAAGAAGTGAAACCACCAATTGCAGCTCCGATAATTCCAAAAACATATGCCCCGTAAAATGCATTATCACCTGCATTCAAAAGCTGCATCAGCCAGGCTCCGACAAAAGTACCGGTAAATTCAAGGCCAAACCACAATCCCAGTGTCAATGCACGATATTTTTTTGGATTCTGTCCTCTTTCTATCGCGTGCTTTCCATTCACACGCCAAAGCCATATAAGACAAATAATTTCTAACATTTGTTTTCCCTCTTTCGCGCTTCTATTTTGTTACATAAATGTATTATATCTTCAATCGCAGCTGAAAACAATCCGTTATTCTGTGAAAACTTTATAAAATCGAACAGACTGGCTCCTTCATGATCCGGATATACAAAAAAATCGATCCTACTTTTCCTGTGATTGTAAGATCGATTTTTCATTTCTTTGTTATACTTGAATTCTCGCGGCGGCATCCTGGCTGATAGCGAACCGCTTCTGGTCAGATGCTATAATCATCATACCACTGGCATCATTCTGGATCACATGGATTTCGCTGCCCTCTTTGATTTTGAATTCCTTTAATTTTTCCAGCACCTCCGGTACTCCGAACATCCATTTGATCGTGTACCATTTCCCCGGAACAGCTGTTGATAATGCCTGCATTTTTACACCTTCTTTTTTTCTCCTTTGATTTTACTACAGTATACTCGCTTTCATATTGGTTAGTCAACGACAATGTTTTTTAGTTATTATATACACAATTCCATTCAATAGCCATATTTAACAATTATTTTCAGAATTCAACTTCTGTTTTATCACCCTCACTATAAGCTAGTTCTGGAAGAAAATCTGATCAAGGCAGACGAGCTGGATGAAATTCTAGATGCTTATGCAATGACCGAACCTGAAATCATACTCATAAAAGAAGCAATGTAACAAGACAAAAGCCCCAGAATCTATCAACTCATTACCCATGATAAATCCTGGGGCTTCCTTCATTTAAAATACCACCGTTTCCCCTGTTCCAAGTGCATGTACCATTTCGCCAAGTTCTTTTTTCAGAATCCTGAATGCAATATTTCCGGTACAGTGACCGGTATAGATTTCCTCTACGCCAAGCCCTTTCAATTCCTGCGCAGTTTCCACAACCTCTTCCTCTGGTATGGCAAGTGTATCCATGCCCGAAAGCTTCATCATATGGAATCCACCGACAACCGCATAGACCTTTTGCCCGCCGAGTGCCATCTGCACTTCTCGCACAATATTGACAATTCCCCCATGGGAACAGCTATTAAATATCACCAGTCCTTTTCCCGTCTCAAAAACCACACTCTGCTCATGTGCAAAATCATCTGCAATAAACTCTTCACCGATTTTCCGGTACATGTGTGCCCTGCGTCCCATCTCATCCAAACCGCCGGTAAAATGCGGTACGACCCAGACGCCTTTTTCAACTTCACAGACTGCATTTAACGGACGGAACCGCTCTTTATAATTTTCCAGAAGATGCTGCGGAATTCCAATATATTTATCTTTTCCTTCTGTCCGGTAAAAGCAGTTTTCAGCAGACGTCTCCTGCATATAGACCGCTGCTTTGTCATTCTCCTTAAAAAACTCCTCAAAACCGCCACTGTGGTCATAATGTGCATGGGATAAAAACGCCGTATCTACTTTCGAAAGATCAATCCCCAGCTTCTTTGCATTTTCTGCAAAGAGCGCTGTTGCGCCAGTATCCAGAAGGTACGTCTTTCCCTCATATTCGATATAAACCGACAGTCCATGTTCTGCACAAAGTCTGCATCTGGAACTGTTTTCTACTAATACTACCATCTTCATATGAATAACCTCTTTTCTATTTGTGATAGGGTTCTCCCGACATGATCCGGTATCCACGGTAAATTTGCTCTAGCAGGATTACACGCATCAGCTGGTGCGGAAATGTCATTTTTGAAAAACTAAGTGCATAATCCGATTTTTCCAGAACTGCCTTCCCGATCCCTATGGATCCGCCAATCACAAAAATAATGTGACTGGTTCCCTGAATGCCAAGTTTTTCAATTTTCTCTGAAAATTCTTCGGAGGTCAGCTGCTTTCCGCCTATCTCCAGTGTAATAAGATATGCATCCTCACGGATATATTTCAAAAGACGTTCGGCCTCTTTTTGCCGGATCATTTCCTCTGCATTTTCGCTGGCATTGTCCGGTGTCTTTTCATCCGCCACCTCAATGATCTCCAGCTTGCAGTAGCGGCTCAGTCTCTTCGTATATTCCGCGATCGCATCCCGCAGATACTTTTCTTTTATTTTTCCAACCGTCAGTACGGTTATCTTCATCCTGTTCTTTCCTCTCTTTCGCTGTATCAGTCTGTACAGTTATGCCCTTTCATACATATAAAGCTCATGCAGTGCTCTTGTTGCACAGATGTATTTTGCCTGCCCGGTCATCGGATTTTCCTTCTTCGGGAACACGCCGAATACCTGATCAAATTCCAGTCCCTTTGCCATATAGAAAGTCGTTACTGTCACGCCTTTTTCAAAGGTACTGCTGTCCCGGTCAATACAGTTTACCGGAAGTCCACGGTTTGAAAGCATCCTGGTCATTGTATACGCCTCGTCCATCGTCTCCGTCAGAACTGCGGCGGTCTCATATTTATCCATTCCGGCATCTGCCTCCCGGATAAGTTCATTTAACAGTTTCTCATCCGAATCAAATGTCTTTTCGGTCACTGGTTTGCCATGACGCTCCAGATATTCCAGATCTTTCTCCCCGGTAAATTTCGCTGCATACTCTGCGATTTCAATGGTATTCCGGTAACTTTTATTCATGATGATCTTGCGGATCGTACGTCCGAAAATCTTCGGCAGGAATGTCAGTACATCCTGCATCTGACTGTCCAGTGTCTGCGCCCGGTCGCCAAGGATCGTCATCCGGCAGGAAAACAGCCGGGACAGTACCACGTACTGCAAATATGAATAATCCTGCATCTCGTCGATCACCAGATGCTTGATATGCTTATGTCTGGTTCCTCCAAGCATCCGGTATTTGAGATAAAGTACCGGAAATACGTCTTCATACTGGAGTTTTCTGTTCTCATACGGAATTTTTGCCAGTGTCTCATATCCACTGTCCTCCAAAAACCAGTTATATATTTTGTAAATATCACGGGTGACATACATCCGGTTGAATTTCTCCCGGATCTCTTCTACCTCATCTTCCGGAAGATTCCGGTTATACAATGTCTCGTATTCATCCACCAGATATTCCATCACCGCATCCATTCTTGCAAGGATCGGAATATCCTGAAATTTGAAATAGAACAGATGGATTAGCTCCTCTTCGGTTTTTTCCAGAGTACGGATCTTAACCGGCTTAAAATCCATCAGCTGATCTTCCAGAACTGCCAGAAAGCCTTCCATCTCTCCGACAAATCCGGCAGACTGCTTCTTCAAATAGCTCTCCCGGATTCCCATCTTTGGAAAATGGATCAGCTTCTCCAGATAATCATAACGGTCCTCACAGTCCGATACGATTCCTTTCAATTCTCTGTACGCAAACAGATCAAAACTCATTTCCTGGATATTTTCTTCTCCAAGCTCTGGCAGAATGTGGGAAATATAATCCGCAAATACGCTGTTCGGTGAAAGAATCAGGATATCCGATGCTTTTAAATTTTTCCTGTCGTGATACAAAAGATATGCAATCCGGTGCAGTGCAACGGAGGTTTTCCCACTTCCTGCGGCTCCCTGAATGACCAGAACTTTGTCCTTTACATTCCGAATGATCTCATTCTGTTCTTTCTGGATAGTACGGACAATATTCTTCAGTTGTACATCCCCGTTACTTCCAAGCTCCTGTTTCAGGATCTCATCATCAATCTTGGTGTCACTTTCAAATGCATAAACCATCTTCCCTTTCTTGATCTTATACTGCCATTTGGAAGTAATCTCCCCTTCAATGGTTCCTCCCGGTGCTTCATAAGAAGCCTGTCCTCTGTCATAATCATAAAAAAGACCGCTCACTGGCGCCCTCCAGTCGTAGATCAGTGGCGTCATTCCTGCCTTAGGCGCAAAATTGCCGATTCCGATGTAAAAACTTTCGCTTTCTTCTTCCCCCTCAAAGAGAAAATCCACTCTTCCGAAATATGGGGAGTCGATCATTTTCTTAAGGCGCTGTTTTTTCATCAGACGTTCATTGTTCGCATTAACTTCTCCGAGAAGTGCCTGCTGATTATCATAATTTTCATAACCATACTCATCCATCTCCGTATAGTTTTCCCAATAATAATCATGCATGCTCTCAATCTGTTTTTCTCCTTCAAGAAACAATGCGTTGATCTCGGTAATGCGTGTCTTCAGTTTCTCTTCAACCTCTTCCAGAAACCGAATCTCACTGTTCATTGCGTCGTTATTACTCATATTCAAACCCTCTCATGATTACATCTTCCGATGATTTGTGCAATCTCTTCCGGCATCTTTGCAATGTAATCTGCACCGGCACTTTGAAGCTCCGCAAGATCTCCGTATCCATACAGGACACCGATCACCTGGATCCCATTCTCCTTTGCACCGTAGATATCATTATTTCTGTCACCGACCATAACGACCTGATCGTAATTCTCCCTTTCCACGCCCAGGTTATCCAACGCATACCGGATCACATCCGCCTTCCGGATCAGAGAGCCATCCATCGTAGCCCCGTAAATCCCTGCAAAATATTTTGTAAAGTCAAATTTGTCCGCAATCCTTTTTGCATACTCTTCCGGTTTGGAAGTCGCCACTGCAAGTATATATCCTTCATTTTTCAAGGATTCCAGCGTCTCCGCAAGCCCTTCATACACCGAATTCTCAAAAATGCCTTTCACCGCATAATATTCCCGGTAATACTTTACTCCAAGCAGTGCCTCTTCCTCAGACATCCCATAATATTTCTCCATTGATTCCGTCAACGGCGGTCCGATAAATTTCTTTAAAGTATCCCGATCACCAACCTCCCGGTTCATTTTATTCAGCGCATACTCCACCGAATTCATGATCCCCGGTCCCGATTCCGTAATCGTCCCATCCAAGTCAAATAAGATATATTTATACTTCATAATAACCCTCTTTCACAAAATAATACTTTTTTTATTGTACCATTTTTGACTCTTCTTGTCCAGAAACCCTAATCTCCAAACCTCCTTTAAAATCAGCCAAAACATACAAACCAGCGTCCGTTTCTCCGCCCTTTATAACCGCCAGTTTTCTCCCCTTTGCACAACTTGAATTGGAACGATTATTTTTTCAAAGTGATCTACACAACCTATACAAAAACCGCAGTCCCTATCAAAAGGAACTGCGGTCATAACCCTTATTTATTTGAAAGATACTCGTCGATACCTCTTGCACCAGCTTTTCCGGCTCCCATAGCAAGGATTACTGTAGCTGCACCTGTTACGGCATCTCCACCTGCGTATACGCCTTCTTTAGAAGTCTTTCCGTGTTCTTCGTCTGCAACGATACATTTCCACTTGTTAACTTCCAGTCCTTCTGTTGTAGAAGAAATCAGCGGGTTCGGTGATGTTCCGAGTGACATGATAACTGTATCAACATCGATCACGAATTCAGAACCTTCAACCGGTACAGGACGTCTTCTTCCTGATGCGTCCGGTTCACCAAGTTCCATACGAACACATTTGATTCCTTTTACCCATCCATCTTCTTCGAGGATTTCTACCGGGTTTGTCAGTAGGTCGAACTGTACACCTTCTTCTTTTGCGTGATGAACTTCTTCTACACGGGCCGGAAGCTCTTCTTCGCTACGACGATATACGATATGAACTTCTGCTCCAAGACGAAGTGCTGTTCTTGCAGCATCCATTGCTACGTTACCACCACCAACAACTGCAACTTTCTTACCAGCTGCGATCGGTGTATCATAAGAATCATCAAATGCTTTCATAAGATTACTTCTTGTCAGGTATTCATTTGCAGAAAATACACCGTTGGCATTTTCCCCCGGGATTCCCATGAATTTTGGAAGTCCTGCTCCTGATCCGATAAATACTGCTTCGAATCCTTCGTCTTCAATCAGCATATCGATTGTAGTAGATTTACCGATTACAACGTTTGTCTCAAAGTGAACACCAAGCTCTTTTACTTTTGCGATCTCTTTTGCAACGACTTTCTGTTTTGGAAGACGGAATTCCGGAATACCATATACAAGTACTCCACCGAGTTCATGAAGTGCTTCAAATACAGTTACATCATAGCCAAGCTTTGCAAGGTCGCCTGCACAGGTAAGTCCTGCCGGACCAGAACCGATAACAGCAACTTTGTGTCCGTTCTTCTTGTCAGCTCCAACCGGTTTGATGTCATGCTCCAGAGCGTAATCAGCAACGAATCTTTCCAGCTTACCGATAGAAATAGATTCTCCTTTGATACCACGGATACATTTTCCTTCGCACTGTGATTCCTGCGGACATACACGTCCACAAACAGCAGGAAGTGCAGAAGACTGTCCGATAATCTTATATGCTTCTTCGATATTGCCTTCTTTTACTTCATGAACGAATGCAGGAATATTGATTCCTACAGGACATCCCTGAATACATTTAGCATTCTTACAGTTGATACAACGGCTTGCTTCTTCCATTGCCTCTTCCTGATTATATCCATAACATACTTCTTCAAAATTTGTTGCACGTACCTTCGGATCCTGTTCTCTTACAGGTACTTTCTTTAATACGTCTGCCATTATTCGTCACCTCCGCAATGACCGCATCCACCGTGATGTGTGTCACCTTCCTGTAATTTCAGCATAGCTCTGCCTTCCTGAGTCTTATACATCTGCTGTCTCTTCATTGCTTCATCAAAGTTAACGAGATGTCCGTCAAATTCCGGTCCGTCTACACATGCAAATTTGATTTCATCGCCTACGTGGAGACGGCATGCACCACACATACCTGTTCCGTCTACCATGATCGGGTTCATGCTGACGATAGTCGGGATTTCGAGTTTCTTTGTGAGCAGACATACGAATTTCATCATGATCATCGGACCGATTGCAACACAGACATCATACTTGTTACCTTCTGCAACAAGTGCTTCGATCTTTGTTGTTACCATACCTGCATGTCCGTATGTACCGTCATCTGTACATGGGTAATAATTTCCTGCAACTGCTTCCATCTCTTTTTCGAGAATCAGCATATCTTTTGTCTTAGAACCAACGATAACATCTACATCGATCCCATGTGCGTGCATCCATTTAACCTGCGGGTATACAGGGGCTGCACCAACACCACCGGCTACAAATAAGATCTTTTTATTCTTCAGACTCTCAATATCCTCTGAAATCAATTCAGATGGGCATCCGAGCGGTCCTGTGAAATCTCTGAAAGAGTCTCCTGCTTTTAATTGTGCCATCTTCTCAGTAGATGCTCCTACTGTCTGGAATACGATGGTAATTGTTCCTTCTTCTCTGTCATAATCGCAGATTGTCAGCGGAATTCTTTCCCCCTTGTCATCCATCTTGACAATTACGAACTGTCCTGGCTCACAGTGCTTTGCCACACGTGGTGCTTCTACATCCATAAGATAAATCTTATCAGCCAGTTTTTCAGCTTTTCTTATCTTGTACATTGCATTGCCTCCTAAAATATTTACTCTCTTTATGATAAATTATTGCAAAGTAAATAGCAAGTATTTCTTTTTAATTTGTTAAAAAATTATTTATGTCATAAATATAACTATCTTTTTTATCTATAAGTACCAATATTTCTTCTATAAATCTGCCAAAATTCTTCCGGTTATCAAAATTTTCAACTACATAAAATCTTGTGCCGACACGAATTTTTACCTGCTGACCGGATATAAAAATGAGACAGACGGTCAATATTGAGTCCGTCTGTCTCTGTAAGAACTGTATTCTCTTTTTTAAAAATCTACTTCTGTTCCATAATATGTACAGTTGAAAAGTTTTTCCATAGCTGCCGGATCGATCGGACGTGGGTTGGATCCTGTACATGCATCACCAACTGCAAGTTCTGAAATCTTTGCAATTTTTTCTTTGAATTCTGCTTCGTCAATACCGAAATCTTTCAGTGTCTTCGGAATATTCAGTTCTACATTAAATGCATCGATCTTTGCACACAGGCTGTTGATCAGCGCTTTCTCAGATGTACCCGGAAGTCCCATTCTGCGTGCGATTTCTGCATAACGTTTTGCAGCGACCGGATCTTTTGCATTATACTTAATTACATATGGAAGATAAATTGCATTTGCGCATCCGTGCGGAATGTGTCCGGTTGAAAATGCCGCACCTGTCTTATGTGCCATAGAATGTACGATTCCAAGAAGTGCATTGGAGAATGCCATTCCTGCAAGACACTGTGCATAATGCATCTGCTCTCTTGCTATCACATCACATTTGTAAGATGCCGGAAGGTAATCCAGAACCATCTCGATTGCCTGCAGTGCAAGCGGATCTGTAAATGGACAGTTCAAGGTAGATACATAAGCTTCGATCGCATGTGTCAGTGCATCCATACCTGTGTAAGCAACCTGCTTTACCGGGAGACCCATGACAAGATCCGGATCTACAATTGCAACGTCCGGTGTAATATTAAAATCGGCAAGTGGGTATTTTACTCCGGTCTGATAGTTGGTAATAACGGAGAATGCTGTTACTTCTGTTGCTGTTCCTGATGTTGACGGAATTGCAGCAAATTTTGCTTTTGTTCTTAATTCCGGGAAGTTGAACGGAATACAGAGATCTTCAAATGTAACATCCGGATATTCATAGAATGCCCACATTGCTTTTGCAGCATCAATCGGTGATCCGCCACCCATAGCTACGATCCAGTCCGGCTGGAACTCCTGCATAACTGCTGCACCTTTCATAACAGTCTCAACAGATGGATCTGGCTCAACACCTTCAAAAAGCTTTACTTCCATTCCTGCTTCTTTCAGATAGTTCTCAACTCTGTCGAGGAATCCCTGACGCTTCATGGAACCTCCTCCGACAACCAGGATTGCTTTTTTTCCTTTCAGGTTCTTCAGTTCTTCAAGACATCCTTTTCCATGGTAGATATCTCTTGGTAATGTAAATCTGCTCATTTCAAACACTCCTTCGCCCTTAAAGTATGTTATCTTTTTGACAATCACATTGTATCTCAATTCTATCCTTTTTGCAATATTTTATCACAAATAAATTGTATTTGTTTCCATACAATTATACATTTTTAATAAGCCATATTATCCACACTCTATTCATAAAATATTTGATTTGTGATATATTTCACATATTTACGCAAGTTATCCACAAATGAAAGTAATCGAAAAAGAGTACGCTTTACCAGTCTGCTCTGACAAGCAGACGACTCGGCATACTCTCTTCTTAAAATCGGGTTTTAATCTGTATTCAGTTCATAATTTCTTCTTGTGACATCACTTAATCTGCCTTTTTGATCCTGCAGAACAAAGCTGAAAATCGTACTTCCCGCCGGCATTACGATCGGCCCGGTATACTCCTGCGTCGCAGAATTATTCTCCGGATCCGGATCTGATCCATCCGTCGTGTAATATGCCGTATACTTATCCGGTACAACTACACTGATTGATTGGACATGGTTATACTGCCCGGTCGATGGAGTCACCGCCGGCGCATCTGCAATCGGGAACTCAACTTTATAAGTTTTACTTTCTGTCAGGCTTGGAATTCCTTTCTTATTAACAGAAATTGCTTTCACCGTTGTCTCACCTTCACCGATCTTGATCGGTTCCGTATATTTCGTACTTGAAGTTGTCGGCTCTGAACCGTCTGTCGTATAGTAGATCGCTTTTCCTTTTCCGGTCAGTTCCAGTGCCTGCACTTCATCATATGTCTCTGTCTCATCCAGACTAAACTCCGGTTCACCTGACACATAATCCTTCAGTGCTTCAAGAACCGTATCACTGGTACATGCATTCAGAAGCGGTGATACCTTTTCTTCCTGTTTGGTATCAATATAAAATTCTACCGCTGCACGATAAATTTCTGCATTTCCGGACTGCTTTGCAATCTCGTCTGTAAAAACTTCTTCTGCCTGATCCAGATCATCCTTGGCAATATAAACCTTTGAAATCCCTGTATAAGCTTCTGCTTTCTTCGGACTTCCAGAAGCTGCTTTTTCAAATACAGTGAGTGCGTTCTCATATTCGGAAGCTGCCAGAAGCCGGTATCCTTTCTTTACTTTTCCGGTATATGAATTTTGATAAAACAAGAAAATGAGTCCTGCCAGAACAATACACCCCGCCAGTAGCATAAGCAGCATTTTCCGGCGTTTTTTTCTGGCGCGCTCTTTTCTCTTTTCTGCCCGCATACGCCGCAATCTGCGTTCTTCTTCATACGCTCTTCTCGTCTGTTCCCGCGCATCTTCTCTTTGACCCACACGTCCGGTAGCCGGTCTGACATCACTGCGTCTGACCACCGCATCTCTTCCACGCCTGGTCACAGTTTCCTGCTGGCGACGACCAACACTTCCCGAATTTCCCACACACCTGGTCTCTCCTCCAACACTTTCCCGTCTTTCATATACCGGATTTGCCGCACCAGAATAGCTGACATCTTGCTTTTCCTGCTCACCCAGATGAAGCGACATTGTCTGTGTAATGCCTCCTTTTAACTGAGCAGTCAGCATATCATCAAGTGGGTTATAATCAGGCACAATCTGTATTTCCCTGCCGCATCTAGGACAGATCAACTGATCTTCAGGCAAATCTGCTCCACAGTGCATACATTTCATTGTCTTTCGTCTCCTTCTGGTATCATACTTCTTTTAGAACAATCCGGTAATTTTACCGTCTTCTACATCAATTCCATTTGCTGCAGGTACTTTCGGAAGACCCGGCATGGTCATGATTGCTCCGGTAAGAGCAACAACAAATCCTGCTCCTGCATTTACATAGACTTCACGGATATGGATATCAAAGTTCTCCGGACGTCCAAGAAGCTTCGCATCATCGGACAGAGAATACTGGTTCTTTGCCATACATACCGGGAACTTGCCAAAGCCCATTGATTCAATTCGTGCAAGCTGTTTCTTTGCAGCAGGTTCATATACAACACTCTTTGCTCCGTAAATCTCTTTGCAGATTGTCTCGATCTTCTCTGCAATTGATAACTCATCACTGTAAATCGGATGATAATGGCTTTCTTTTGTCTCCAGAGTCTGTAATACTTTCTCTGCCAGCTCTTTTCCGCCGTCTCCGCCTTTACCCCATACTTCTGCAAGGGCAAATTCGCAGCCTCTGTCTTCGCAGAACTTACGAATAAATTCGTATTCTGCTTCAGTATCACTGACAAATGAATTCAAGGTAACCACAACCGGAACGCCGAATTTCTGCAGGTTCTCAATATGCTTTTCAAGATTTACAATTCCTTTTGCAAGAGCATCCAGATTTTCTTTGTTCAGTTCGTCTTTTGGCACGCCACCATTGTATTTTAATGCACGTACCGTTGCAACCAGAACTACTGCGTCCGGTTTCAGTCCCGCCATACGGCACTTGATATCCATAAACTTCTCTGCACCCAGATCCGCACCGAATCCCGCTTCTGTGATCGTGATATCACTCAGCTTAAGCGCCATCTTGGTTGCACGTACACTGTTGCAGCCATGTGCAATATTTGCGAACGGGCCACCGTGTACCAGTGCCGGTGTATGTTCCAGAGTCTGGATAATATTCGGCTTGATCGCATCCTTTAACAGTGCTGTCATTGCACCAGTTGCATGAAGCTGGTCAGCTGTAACCGGTTCTCCGGAAAATGTATAGGCAACAATGATTCTGCCAAGACGTTTTTTCAGATCTTCCAGATCGTCTGCCAGACATAAAATTGCCATAATTTCGGACGCAACCGTGATCACAAAATGATCCTCTCTTACCATTCCGTCCATTTTATTTCCAAGACCAACTACTACATTACGCAGTACACGGTCATTCATATCTACACACCGTTTCCACACAACCTGTCTCGGATCGATTCCAAGAGCATTTCCCTGCTGGATATGGTTGTCAAGAAGAGCTGCAAGCAGGTTATTTGCCGATGTGATCGCATGAAAATCTCCGGTAAAATGAAGATTCAGATCTTCCATCGGTACAACCTGTGCATAACCGCCACCGGCAGCACCGCCTTTAATTCCAAAGCAAGGTCCGAGCGATGGCTCGCGCAGAGCGATCAGAGCTTTTTTACCGAGCTTTGCCATTGCCTCTCCAAGTCCAACGGTAATCGTCGTCTTCCCCTCTCCCGCCGGAGTCGGATTGATTGCAGTAACAAGTACCAGCTTTCCATCTGGTCTGTCTTTTACTCTTTCCATCAGTTCATCCGATAATTTTGCCTTATACTTGCCGTAAAACTCAAGGTCTTCCTCTTCAATTCCAACCTTTGCTGCAACCTCGCGAATATGGAGCATCTCTGCCTCCTGTGCGATCTGAATGTCTGTCTTCATAATTATATCCTCCCTTTTTTCTTCTGCGTTTCTTAAACTGATTCTTCTATGTATTGCTCAAACTGTTCCATAGACATCAGTACTTTTCTTGGTTTGGTACCTTCTTCTTCTCCTACGACTCCCGCCTCGGCAAGCTGATCCATAATCCGCGCCGCACGGTTAAACCCGATCTTAAACACCCGTTGGAGCATTCCGATCGATGCTTTGTCTTTTTCAATGATAAACTTTCCTGCATCTACAAAGTAGACATCTTTGTCGTCCTCGGAAGATGCTCCTCCCGCAGATACATTCTGATTACTATTCACCTGCTTCTGGATCTCTTCACTGTAGGCTGCGCCTCCGCTGTTCTCTTTTAGGAAATCAACCACTGCCTGGACTTCTTTATCAGAAACAAAAGCCCCCTGAACACGTACCGGCTTCTGATAGCCAGCCGGATAGAACAACATATCGCCTTTTCCAAGCAGCTTCTCCGCGCCATTCATATCAATGATGGTACGGGAATCCACACCGGATGATACAGAAAATGCTATTCTTGATGGCATATTCGCCTTAATCAGACCGGTAATGACATTAACCGATGGTCTCTGCGTTGCAAGAACCAGATGAAGTCCTGCCGCACGCGCAAGCTGTGCCAGACGGCAGATTGCCTCTTCTACTTCTCCAGGTGCAACCATCATCAGGTCTGCAAGTTCGTCTACGATGATTACAATCTGTGGAAGTTTCTGTGCTTTATTCGGATCATCAATATCTTTAATGTTCTCGACTTTATCATTGTAACCTTTCAGATCACGGACATTATACTCGGCAAAAAGCTGATAACGTCTGTTCATTTCCGCAACCGCCCAGTTCAAAGCTCCTGCTGCCTTCTTCGGATCCGTTACAACCGGGATCATCAGATGTGGAATTCCATTATATACACTTAATTCCACCACCTTTGGATCTACCATGATCAGCTTCACATCCTCCGGTTTTGCTTTGTAGATAATACTCATAATGATCGTATTGATACAGACAGATTTACCGGATCCGGTAGCTCCTGCGACAAGCAGATGCGGCATCTTTGCGATATCTGATACCACCACTTTACCTGAAATGTCACGACCTGTCGCAAATGCGATCCGTGATCTACTTTTCTTAAATTCATCTGATTCCAGAAGATCACGCAGCATAACTGCAGTATTTTCCTTATTCGGAACTTCAATGCCGACCGCTGCTTTTCCCGGGATCGGTGCCTCAATACGGATATCAGCCGCCGCCAGGTTCAGCTTGATGTCATCCGCAAGTCCTACGATCTTGCTGACTTTCACCCCCATCTCAGGCTGTAACTCATAGCGTGTGACAGAAGGTCCGCAGCTGATATTAGTGATTGTAACATTCACACCGAAGGTTCGAAGTGTCTTCTGGAGCTTTGCTGCTGTCTCCCGCAGATGCGCATCCGAATCTCCGGAGGTTTTACTTCCATGCTTCAACAGACTAAGAGGTGGAAAGCGGTATTCCCTGACCGGTTTCTCACTTTTTGCAATCGTATCTGCAACAGCAGCCACCTCTTTTGGGATATCTGCCTTAACTTTTGAATTTCCGGAGACCTGTCTTTTTATTCCGTCTTCTGTCTGCACCGCTGATAAATTTTCTTCAGCCACATCTGTCTGTATATCTTTACCGGACTCCGTCTTTTTTTCTGCTTCCTGCATCGCTCCTTTTAAGAACTTCGGGAGTTTTTCTTTCACCGGCTCAAGGGGAACCGGTTCCGGATCCGGGATCAGCTCTGTAGCAGAAAGGGGCATCGCACGATTGATCACTACATCATCCAGTGCAATTTTCCCAGTCTGTTCCATAATGTGCTTTGCAGCCGCTTCTTCTGCACCGGCAAGCACGCTGCTCATATCCTTCCGGCTGCGTCTGGTAGCTTTCTTTTCTGTGCTTTCCTTTGCTTCTTTTCCGGCTTTTTCTTCTGCTTTTTCTGCCTCGTTCTCTTTTCCTCCAACTGTCGAATTAAAGGAAACGCCGCTTACCTGATAATCAACACGCATAGCTTCCCGTCTTGCCCTGCGTTCCTCAGCCTCTTCTTTACGCTTCTGCATGTCCTCTCTGGCACGGTCATACGCTTTTTCCCCGCCGATCTTCATTCCTTTTAGAATAGACTTTTCTGTGATAAGGACTACACAGATCACCATTAAAATGATCACGACAACATATGTACCAACTTTACCGATTGCCGGCACCAGTCTGACCGCAATTGCCTTTCCGACAGATCCGCCTTTTTCATCAATCAGTTCAAAGAGCACACAGCACTGAACCAGTAATACAACGCCTGCAACAGTCTTAATATATGCGATCCTGTTTCCTTTATTGGAAACCACAAACGCGACTCCACAAAATAAAAGCAGTGGAAATACATACGCCATCCAACCCATCATTCCCTGCTGCAGTGCTGCAATCTTTCTTCCAAATGCACCTGCAAGTCCGAAATTGCTGATTGTGAGCAGAATCCCTACCGCAAGTGTCACCCAGATCAGAATCTCCGTTGCAAGAAATGATTCTTCCTGCGGCACAGCTTTTGATGTGGTATTCTTTCTGGTTGTCTTCGCAGATTTTGCAGACTTTGCACTTGTCTTCTTCGTAGGCTGCCGCTTTTTCGCCGTGCTCTGCTTTGCATTTTTCTTTGTTCCGGTTGTCTTTGAAGCCATCAAACTTCCCCCTTGTATTTATACTCTTTATCTTGTAATCAAATGACCGATTCCTTCTCCTCTCTCCCCAGATATAGTATCCGGAATCAGTCATCAAAAGTGTATACTTGTACATACTATTTTATTATAGCATCCTCTTCGCCTTATGTCATCTCATAATTTTTATCAGTATTTTCCATTTTTTCATCAATCATTTCATGCAATTTATTTAATGCATCTCTTATTCCGCCAACTTCGTCAATGAGTCCTTCCTCCACTGCACGTTTTCCTTCCAGCATTGTCCCCACATCTTTGACAAGCTGTGTGGAATCCAGCATCAGTTCTTCAATCCGCTCCTGTGACATTCCGGAATGCTCTGCAAGGAATCCGGTGATCCGGTCCTGTGTCTTTTCAATATTCCGCAGGCTTTGTGCCACACCGATGAACATTCCGCTTGTCCGCACCGGGTGAATGATCATCGTCCCACTTGGAACAATAAAAGAATAATCTGCCGACACAGCAAGAGGACCACCGATAGAATGACACCCTCCAAGTACCAGAGATACTGTCGGTTTGCTTAAGGACGCAATCATTTCCGCAATCGCAAGTCCCGCCTCCACATCTCCGCCCAGTGTATTTAAGAGAATCAGCACACCATCAGTCTGAACACTGTTCTCAATCTGTGCCAGCTTTGGAAGCAGGTGCTCATACTTGGTTGCCTTTGTACTGCCGGAAACCGTCTCATGCCCTTCTACTTCGCCGATGATCGTGAGTAGCTCGATCTGATGATTCCGACGTCGGTCAAGCGAAAGCATTCCCATTTCTTTAACATGTTCATCTTCTTCCTTTGTGGTTTCCGGCTCTGTCTCTCTGACTGCCTTTTCTTTATTTTCCATATTTTCTACAGTCTTTTCCCTGCTCTTTTTCTTGCGTATCTGGTATTCTTTTACATCCGTTTCTTCCTGTATTTTCATTGCCGCATTCCTCCGTTCTTTTTAGCTTAGTATGGACAATGCTTATGAAAATATGCAGGATTTTCGCCACAGAAATGAATCGCAGATTCTTGTACCGACACAAATCTGTACCTGATTCACTGTATACGCAAAAGAGAATGCGACTCGGCACATTCTCTTTGATTTAAACATTATGAAAATAAATATTTCCTGCGCAGGCTATATACCATATCCGTATAAATCTTGCGGCATGCCTCCAGATTATCGGATTCGATCATGGAAACACATGGGTGAAGATAACGGCTCCAGATATCTGCATATACATCTTCTGAATTTTCCATCCGGTTGATCCGGTTTACGATTGTCGGAGCAATATCGTAATACTCGGCAACAATTTCTTCGCCGCCTTTCTGATTCACCAGATATTCATCTCTGTATCTTCTCATCAGATTCAGTTCGTAACAGTCATCCGGTTTGCCAAGGCTTGCACATACGGCTGTAGTAATATAGCAGAGACGTGATTTGAAGCCTCCCTGGATCTGCTCGAATTCCGATTTACTGATCTTTAGTTCCAAATCATGATCATTCCAGCGTTCGATCATGCAGTCTACAATCTCTTCACAAGCATCCATTCTGCCATAACGGAACATCGGGATCACATACGTAACCATGCCCAGATTATATTTCATAAGTACATTTTCTTTTTTTCTTTTTGAACTTTCCTGCTCCAGTACTTTCCGCATTCTATCCGGCAGAACAGCAGCAATCTCTTCAATCTCTTCCTGTCTGTCTTCCGAATTCTCGCATTCCTGTGCAATCTCAGTAAAAAGCGGCTTATACTTCTCGTATGCATTTTTAAACGAATCCGCATAAGTCTTTTTATTGAAATCTCCGGAAATCGGAATAATCTGGTCAAACAGATCATTCAGTCCATTCTGTATACTCTGATTCATTCAGGTTCCTCCCGGAATCGATCCTATGCTTCTTCCCAGTTATGATATACTTCCTGTACATCATCATCATCTTCAAGAAGATCAAGCGTCTTCTGAATGTTCTTGATATCTTCTTCGTTGTCCAAAGTTACCCATGTCTGTGGAATCATTGTAACTTCTGCGCTTGCCATCGGAATACCCGCTTCTTCCAGAGCAAGACGAACCTCACTGAAATCATTCGGATCTGTAAGAATTTCAAAGCTGTCCTCTTCTTCCGAAAAATCTTCTGCTCCTGCATCCAGTGCCTGCATCATCAGATCATCTGCATCCAGTTCACATTCTTCTTTATCGACAATGATCTGTCCTTTCTGATCAAACATGAAAGAAACACATCCACTGGTTCCGATATTTCCTTTTCCCTTTGTGAAAGCGCTTCTTACATTAGAAGCAGTACGGTTACGGTTATCAGTAAGTGCATCAACGATGATTGCAGTTCCGTTCGGTCCGTATCCTTCGTATACGATGTGTTCGTAGTTGTTAGCATCTCCGTCTCCGGCTGCTTTTTTGATACTTCTGTCAATATTGTCATTTGGCATATTATTTGCTTTTGCCTTTGCAATCGCATCACGGAGTCTGCTGTTGTTAGCCGGATCAGCTCCGCCTCCTTCTTTGACTGCTACAGCGATTTCACGACCGATCTTCGTGAATACTTTTCCTTTTGCTGCGTCGTTTTTTTCTTTTTTATGCTTGATATTCGCAAATTTTGAATGTCCTGACATTACTTTTTACCTCTCTTCAGTATTTTTACTATTCTCAATTGTACTATTTTATCACTTTTTTGTCCTACTGACAAGGACTTTGCGTATTGTATTATTATCAACTGACAATACATGGAACAGATAGCCTCCGAATTCCACCTGACATTCTTCATCTTCCGAAGGAATTCTGTCCAGGCAGTCGATCAGATAACCATTGATCGTATCGTAATCTTCTTCGTTGAAACTGATTCCCAGAAGCTCTTCCAGATCCTCCAGCTGTGTCATACCATCCACGATATATGTACCATCTGCCTGTTTGATGATCAGCTCTTCTTCCTCATCATACTCATCCTGGATATTTCCAACGATTTCTTCTACAATATCTTCCATCGTAACGATCCCTGATGTCTGTCCATACTCATCCAGCACGATCACCATATGGCTCTTGTCCTGCTGCATCTGTTGAAACAGTTTGTCAATCGCCTTTGTTTCCGGGATAAATCCTGCCGGACGGATGGCATCCTTCAGATCGTGCACCGGTTTTTTCCTTGCCGGACCGTCCAGGTAGCTCTGCATAGCATCCCGGATATGAAGAATCCCCACAATGTTGTCAATATCTTCTTCATAAACCGGGAATCTGGATTTGTTCTCCTCCAGCATAAAGGTAAGTGCTTTTTCCAGAGATTCTTCTCCATCCAGTGCTACGATATTTTTCCGGTGCGTCATGATATCTTTTGCATCCGAATCCATATATTCAAAAATGTTGGTGATCATCTTCATCTCACGTCTTGTCAGAACACCTTTTTCATAGCCTTCCAGTACTTTTTCAATGATTTCTTCTGCAATTTTCTCTTTATCTTCATTGTCAGAAAATACATTTTTCATTTTCTGAAGTAAATTACCTTCCGTTTCCATTGCTTTCCATACTTCTCCTCTTTTATGTATGAAGCATCAGGCTGACGCACAGCGCTTCATCGACTTTTCTCATAAGCTCTTTGTCTACCCGGCACACGTAATCCTTCAGTCTCTGTTTATCGATAGTCCGAATCTGCTCCAGAAGGACAACAGAATCCTTGACGATTCTGTACCTTTTTGCATCGATTTCCACATGTGTCGGCAGCTTCGCTTTATTCATCCTTGAAGTGATCGCGGCACAGATAACGGTCGGACTGTGCCGGTTCCCGACATCATTCTGGATGACAAGAACCGGGCGCACACCGCCCTGCTCCGAACCGACTACCGGACTTAAATCCGCATAATAAATATCTCCACGCCTGATCTGCACTTCTTTCACACTCCGCTTATCAAGATACTTTCATTATTGCCAGCTTTCTCCTGCTGTATTCATATCTCTTTCGAAGTGCATCCCCGCATTTTAGAAATAATCGACCTGCTCTACAACTTTTCCGTCACGCAGATATTCCCTCGGAACACGTTTATTGATATCACAGATAAATTCATAGTTAAATCTGCCGCTCAGACCGGCAAGCTCATCTATTGAAAGATAAGCATCCCCATCGTGGCCGACCAGTGTTGCCCTGTCACCAAATTTCACATCCGGAATTCCGGTCACATCTACCATAAACTGATCCATACAGACTCTGCCAAGGATCGGTGCCTTCTGACCATGGATCAGAACATATCCTTTGTTGGAAAGACTTCGTGGGTATCCGTCTCCATATCCCGTCGGAATCGTGGCGATCTGCATCCTTTTCGGGGCAACAAAGGTGCCTCCGTAGCTGACTTCCGTACCCTTTTCAATCCATTTCACATAAGTCACATGCGCGATCAGCTCCATTGCCGGCCGGAGCGGAACTGCCTCCTTATTGACTTCATCTGACGGATACAGTCCATAGGTAGAAATCCCGGCTCTCTCCAGATTCATTCCAAGCTTTGGCATATCAATGATACTTGCACTGTTTGCACAGTGATAATAAGTAAATTCCATACCTTCTGCTGCAAGATGTTCTTTCATCCACAGAAAAGCACGGATCTGTTCCAGTGTCGTGGTCTTATCCGTCTCATCTGCCTTTGAAAAATGGGTAAACATTCCTTCGCAATCCGTATAAACAAGTCTGCCGATCTTAAGGATCTCCTCTACACTTTCTTTCGCTACCGGAAAGCCAAGTCTTGACATTCCTGTATCGATCTTAATGTGCAAATATGCCTTCTTCCCCATACGGTATGCGGTCTCATCCGCAAGCTTCGCAAGCTCATAGCTGTAGGTTGTCATGCGGATCTCATGACGGATCATCTCTTCCAGCTGGTCCGGGAAAATACATCCCAGGCAAAGAATCGGCTTCTGAATGCCGGCTTTTCTGAGTACAACACCTTCATCCAGAGTTGCGACCGCATAGCCCCAGACATAGTCCACATCTTCCAGCATTCTTGAAATCGGCACCGCTCCATGACCATAACCATCTGTCTTGATGACCACGACCATCTTGGTCTCTTTTTCTATATTTGCATGCATCATTTCCATGTTATACATCACCGCATCCAGATCGATCACCGCACGCAGTCTGCTGTATTTCTTCATTCTGTCATATCCTCCAATTCCTTAAGTGTTCTGCCGAGCATTTTCAAGAGATCACCCGCAAGCACACTGTAAGAGCCAAGTTCTTTTCTGGCATGATCTCCGCACAGACCATGCAGATAAACGCCAAGCACAGCGGCATCATCCGGTCTCATATGCTGTGCCATAAGTCCGGTGATCATTCCTGCAAGCACATCTCCCGATCCGGCCTTTGCCATTGCCGCATTACCGGTGGTATTGATCATAAGCCTTCCCTCTGGCGCTTTCACAAGTGTCCTGCTGTCTTTCAGTACACAGACAGCATGGACTTTTTCTGTATATTTCCTTAATAGCTCTCTTCTGTTGTCTTTTAATTCCTGTACGCTGTATCCGGTCAGTCTGGACATTTCTTTCATATGTGGAGTAAGTACATATCCGGAAGGATTCATCCGAATCTGTTCGATCCCCCACTCATCGGTCTTTGCCAGAAGGTTCAGTCCGTCCGCATCAATAACAGCCGGGGTTTTATTATTCTCAAGCACCTTTTTCAGTAATTCCTCCGAATGCGGTCCCATACCGAGTCCGCATCCAATACAGAGCACATCCGCCCATTCCAGCAAATCCGGAAGTTCTTCAAATGATTCTGTCTCATCCTGAGAATAGGTCGTCATTACCGCCTCCGGTAAAAGTTCCTGTAAGATTGCCCGGTTACTTTCCTCCGTATAAATCCGGACAAGACCTGCTCCCGAAAGATATGCTGCCCTGGCACTTAAATATGCTGCACCGGACATTCCTTTGCTTCCGGTAATCATCAGAACCTTTCCATAAGTTCCTTTATTAGAATCCGGTTTCCTTTGCGGCAGCATTGCCGGCACATCGGATTTTTCAAGTGCCATGCAGATTTCTTCTTCCGCAAAAAACTCCGGTCTGGTAATTCCGATCGGTGCTGTAACAAGCTTTCCTGTATACTCACATCCCGGATATAGGATCTGTCCCATCTTCTGAAACGCAAAGGTCACTGTAAGATCTGCTTTAAATGCCGTTCCAAGCACTTTTCCATCATCCGAACGGATCCCTGAAGGAGTGTCGACTGCCACCTTACAGGCAGTCATCCGATTCATCTGATCAATCACCTCTGCGTATCTGCCTTTTATTTCACGGGATAGACCAATACCGAATACGGCATCTATAATAACACTATATTCTTTCTGTGGCAAACTGTTTCCTACAGATATTCCCAGATTTTCCAGAATTTTCATCTGGATTTTTGTTTCTTCACTACGATGGTCATAATTTCCGACCAATACTACATCTGGATGATTTCCTTCTTCTACGAGCATCCTTGCAATTGCGAATCCGTCACCACCGTTATTGCCACTTCCACACACGACCAATGCTTTCGACAAATCTATGTCTTCTGCTTTCATCGCAGCCACACACTGAAGTGCCGCCCGTTCCATCAGGACAAGGGACGGGACTTGCATCTTCTGTATCATTCTCTGATCCGATCTTCTCATCTGATCTGCTGTCAGTATTTCTTTCATATCCGGTCTCCCATACATTTAATTTTCAAAAAGGTGCAGGAAAAAACTTTCCTGCACCTCTGCCTTCTGGTCTGCTTTGCCTACTTTCCTTCATGTTCTTCATTGTATCTGGTGATATTATAAGATAATCTCATCAGACTTTCAGACAAATGAACATTCTCCACAATAATATTATCCGGCAGATTCAGATCTGTATGCGCAAAATTCCAGATAGCCTTAACTCCATTATCTACCAGGAGATTGGCAACCTCTACTGCTTTTGTCTTCGGAATCGTAAGAACCCCGATCTCAATATCGTTTTCTTTCACAAAATCCTTCAATTCATCCATCATACGGATCTCAACTCCACGGATCGTCAATCCGGCAAGTCTTGGGTTTACGTCAAACAGCCCTTTTAAAACAAATCCCCGATTTTCAAATGCTGCATAGTTCGCCAGTGCCTGTCCAAGATTTCCTGCTCCAATGATAACGAATTTATGTTTCTCGTTCAGTCCAAGGATCTTACCTATCTCTGTATAAAGATACTTTACATTATAGCCATATCCCTGCTGTCCAAATCCACCAAAATTATTCAGATCCTGACGGATCTGTGAAGCAGTTACTTTCATTCTTTTACTTAATTCATTGGATGATATCCGTTCGACTCCGCTCTCCAGTAGTTCCCCTAAATAACGATAATACCGCGGAAGTCTCCTTATTACTGCCTGAGATATTTCTCTTGATGCCACTTTCACTTCCACCTTCCTATTTTTTGACTCATTATTTTTAATTATATAAGAATCCAGTGAAAAAGTCAAATTTTATAGTTGTTTTTTGTCGTATTTCAGCTATAATTATGTTACTGTGAGCAGTAACATAATTGCCACTTTAACAGGAGGATATAAAAATGATACTGGCATGTCATAATCTGTCAAAAAGTTTTGGGGATCAGGTCATCGTAAAAGACGGATCCTTTCATATAGAGAACCATGAAAAAGCTGCCCTTGTAGGTATTAACGGAGCCGGCAAATCCACGATCCTCAAGATGATCGTAGGACAGCTTTCTCCCGATGCAGGGACGGTTGTTCTTACCAAAGGCAAAACTCTCGGCTACCTTGCACAGCATCAGGAGATGGAAAGCGGCAATACCATTTACGAAGAAGTCCGCACGGCAAAAGCCGAAGTCATTGAGATGGAAAAGCAGATCCGTACAATCGAGATCGAGCTTCCGTCTCTTTCCGGAGATGCTCTTGAAGCACGTCTTGCCACTTATCAGAGACTGACTTCTGCATTTGAGCACGCAGACGGTTACGCCTATAAAAGTGAGCTTACCGGCGTTCTAAAAGGTCTCGGATTTACAGAAGAAGAATTTACTAAACCCGTAGATTCTTTATCCGGTGGTCAGAAGACCCGTGTATCTCTTGGCAAACTCCTTCTTACCAAGCCTGACGTCCTGCTTCTGGATGAACCAACAAACCACCTGGATATGAACTCCATCGCATGGCTGGAAACCTATCTTCTGAATTATCCGGGTGCTGTTCTTATCGTATCCCACGACCGCTATTTCCTGAACCGTGTGGTTACAAAGGTGATTGAAGTCGAGCAGGGACAGCTTCATACTTATATGGGCAATTATTCTGATTTTGCTGTCAAAAAAGAACAGCTCAGAGAAGCCAGATTAAAAGAATACTTGAATCAGCAGCGTGAGATCAAACATCAAGAAGCCGTGATCGAAAAGCTCCGTTCATTTAACCGTGAGAAATCCATCAAGCGTGCCGAAAGTCGGGAAAAAATGTTGGACAAGATGACACTTGTAGACAAACCGATGGAGATCAACACTGACATCCATCTGAAGCTGGAGCCTTCCCGTGTCAGTGGCAATGATGTCCTTTCTGTCAAAGGATTAAGCAAAGCCTTTCCGCCACAGACACTTTTCACCGATATCAGTTTCGAGATCAAGCGTGGGGAACATATAGCCATCATTGGCGACAACGGAACCGGAAAAACTACGCTTCTCAAGATTCTGAACAATGTGATCCAGGCAGACAGCGGTTCCTTTACACTGGGTGCCAATGTGGAAATTGGTTACTACGATCAGGAACACCACGTCCTTCATATGGATAAGACGATCTTTGAAGAAATTTCCGATGATTATCCGACACTTACCAACACACAGATCCGGAACATGCTTGCGGCTTTTCTTTTTACCGGAGATGATGTTTTCAAGCTGATCGGTGATTTAAGTGGTGGTGAAAGGGGACGTGTATCTCTGGCAAAGCTGATGCTCTCCAATGCAAATTTTCTGATCCTCGATGAGCCGACCAATCATCTGGACATCACTTCCAAGGAAATTCTTGAGCGGGCTCTGAACGATTATACCGGTACGATACTTTATGTATCCCACGACCGTTATTTCATCAACCAGACTGCCACCCGTATTCTGGAACTGACCGGCAATACCTTTGTAAATTATATCGGCAACTATGATTATTATCTGGAGAAAAAAGATCTTCTGACTCCGGCTGTTTCCACAGCTGCTTCCGAAGACGCACCGGCGCAGGTTTCCGAATCCAAACTAAGCTGGCAGGAGCAGAAAGAAGAACAGGCACGTCTCCGTAAAAGGCAGAACGACCTGAAGAAAACAGAAGAACGTATCGGTGTTCTGGAAACACGTAATGGCAAAATCGATGAACTGATGATGCAGGAAGAAGTCTATACGAATTCTGTTAAATGCCAGGAACTGGCAAAAGAAAAAGCAGCAAACGAAGCAGAACTCGAAGAACTCTATGAAAAATGGGAAGAACTGGCTGAATAAGCCAGTTCTTCCCATTTTCCTGTCAGAGATACGCCCTTCATGCATTCCCTGCTCTTTTTATAATCTTTCTGCAATCGCTTTAATAAACCCTTCACTGTTCAGTACATGTACCTCCGGAAGAGTTGTGATCATTGCCAGATCCTTTGTCATATAACCCTCTTCAATCGTATCAATCGTTGCTTTTTCCAAACGGTCTGCAAAATCCATCAGTTCCTGGTTCCCATCCAGTTCTCCTCTCTTGCGCAAAGCTCCTGTCCATGCAAAAATTGTTGCAACAGAGTTTGTTGAAGTCTCTTCCCCTTTCAGGTGTTTATAATAATGACGCTGTACTGTTCCATGTGCAGCTTCATATTCATAAAAGCCTTCCGGTGATACCAGTACAGATGTCATCATGGCAAGTGAACCAAATGCTGAGGAAACCATATCACTCATCACATCCCCGTCATAATTCTTACATGCCCAGATATAACCACCCTCTGACTTCATTACACGGGCTACCGCATCATCGATCAGTGTGTAGAAATATTCAATTCTCGCTTCGTCAAAAAGGTTCTTATACTCCGCATCAAAGATCTCCTGGAAGATATCTTTGAAAGTATGGTCATATTTTTTGGAAATGGTATCTTTTGTTGCAAACCAAAGATCCTGCTTTGTATCCAGTGCATAACTAAAACAGCTTCTTGCAAAACTTTCAATCGATGCATTGATATTGTGCATTCCCTGGATAATACCTGCTCCATCGAAATTATGGATCAGCTCTCTTGTCTCTGTTCCGTCAGGTGCCGTGTAGACCAGCTCTGCCTTTCCAGGTCCCGGAATCTTCATCTCGGTTCCTTTATATACATCCCCATAAGCATGACGGGCAATCGTGATCGGCTTCTTCCAGTTCTTTACACATGGTTCAATTCCTTTTACCACGATCGGAGCACGAAATACCGTTCCATCCAGAATCGCACGGATTGTTCCGTTCGGACTCTTCCACATCTCTTTGAGTCCATATTCTTTTACTCTTGCCGCATTCGGTGTAATGGTCGCACATTTGACTGCTACTTTGTACTTCTTTGTTGCATTAGCCGAATCAACTGTAACTTGGTCATCTGTCTCATTGCGGTGTTCCAATCCAAGATCATAATAATCTGTCTTAAGATCGATATACGGCAGAAGAAGATCATCTTTTATCATCCTCCAGAGAATTCTGGTCATCTCATCTCCGTCCATCTCAACAATCGGTGTCGTCATCTGAATTTTACTCATAACTTCGTCTCCTTTTTGGCTATTCTTCTTCGATATGCAGGTTCTCCATAACATGCATAATATGGATCGTTGCCAGATCGCCGGCTCTTTCCGCATCCTTCGCCTTGATGGCATTCAGGATCTCGTTATGCTCACCAATCGACTTGATCGCACGCTCTTCTGTCTTAACGGAAGTCCTTCTTGCAAGCTGTACATATTTGTGAAAATCTGAAAGCACATGATCCAGAATCCTGCTCTGTGATGCCTCATACAGAATCTGATGGAATCTTCCATCCAGCTCTGTCAGCTGATCGGAATGTCCTTTATCCATATGATACTCGGATAAAAGAATGATCTCATCCAGTTCTTCCAGCTGCTCCTGTGTAATATGTTCTGTTGCCCAACGGACGCATAATCCTTCCAGCATGGAACGAATCATATAAATATCATGTACATCCTTATCGGAAATACCGGTAACATAAGCTCCTTTATTTGGGATGATGTTCACCAGTCCCTCCAGTTCCAGCTGTCTAAGTGCCTCTCTTACCGGTGTACGGCTAACTCCAAGTTCCTTCCCCAATGTTGCTTCCCTGAGTTCGTCATTTTCTTCATACTTACCTTTCAGAATGTCATCTCTGATGGTCTGAAAAACCTGACTTCTCAATGAATACTCTTCCATTTTATCTCTCTCCTGAATTTCGTTAGATTGTAATCCCCTTTTCGTCACAGATTCTCTCAATCTCCCGGATTAGTTCCTGATCTGTGAGTACGGTCACACGGCCGGATTCATATTCCGCGTCAACCCACTTCTTCAATTCTACAACTAAAATGGAATTCTTGTCTACCTGTTTCTCATTTTTCAGGTGATAATATGTATTTATCCAGTGTGCAATACCTGCAAGACCGGAAGTATTTGACACAGCAACCAGCGGTGGACGGTTCAGAAACTTGCCGGTATCAAACACATTGTAGATTTCTTCGTTCTTTAACAGCCCGTCTGCATGGATCCCCGCACGGGTTACATTGAAATTCTTTCCGACAAACGGGGTACGCGGCGGAATCTGATATCCAATCTCTTTTTCATAATATTCTGCCAGTTCAGTAATCACCGTTGTATCCATACCATCCAGCGTTCCACGAAGCTGCGCATATTCAAAAATCATCGCTTCCAGCGGCGTATTGCCGGTACGTTCACCGATTCCAAACAAGGAACAGTTCACACCACATGCTCCATAAAGCCAGGCCGTTGTTGAATTGTTGACTGCCTTGTAAAAATCATTATGTCCGTGGAATTCGATCAGTTCACTCGGTACACCTGCATGTACTCTGAGTCCGTAAATGATACCCGGAATGGAACGAGGAATCACAGCCCCCGGATAGTTGACTCCGTATCCCATTGTATCACAGACACGGATCTTCACCGGAATCTGATATTCTTCCATCAGATGCATCAGTTCCAGACAGAATGGAATGACAAATCCATAAATATCCGATCTGGTAATATCTTCCAGATGACATCTTGGACTGACACCGGTCTCCAGACATTCACGTACAACTGACAGATAATGTTCCATCGCCTCTCGTCTTGTCATCTTCAGTTTATAAAAAATATGATAATCCGAACAGCTTACCAGGATTCCGGTTTCCTTCATTCCCAGATCTTTTACCAGTTCAAAATCCTTTTTATTTGCACGGATCCAGCTTGTGATCTCCGGGAACTTATAACCTCTTTCCATACATTTATATACAGCATCCCGGTCTTTCTTGCTGTATAAGAAAAATTCACTCTGACGAATCTTCCCCTGCGGACCTCCAAGCCTGTGCATATAATCGAAAATGGTTACAATCTGATCCGTTGAATAGGGTGCTCTCGACTGCTGTCCATCCCTGAATGTCGTATCCGTGATCCAGATCTCATCCGGCATACTGTGCGGTACAATACGATCATTAAACGCAATCTTCGGAATCTCATCATAATGAAACAGGTTCCGGAACACATTCGGTGTGTCCACGTCTACCAGCGGGTACATATGCTCCTCAAGTTGCAATAAATTTGTATGCTTATCCAGATAAACCTTCCTATTTTCCATAACCGTCACTCCCTGACCTGTATTTTTGTATTATTGTATACAACTATACCTTCGATGTCAACCCCATTTTCCTCATTTCGTGACTTTAACCCAGTATTTCATTCAATTAAAGTGCTAATTGGCTAAATTTCCGTATTTTTCCATCTATATCTCCCGTCTTTAACAAGCACCCAATCACATTTGCAGTCTCTATCCCCTCTCCCTCACTATGAAGCAGTCCTGCCCTTTTAACCAATGCCGTTCATTGGCCGGGCGAGAAAAATAATCTCTTCCAATCCTATTTTGTGCAATGGAGATGAAACTCAAAAATTATGGAAGCCTCTGCTGACATAATTTTCGCCTTCAGAGGTTCATCGGAATGGTTTGCACAACCTGGATTGGAAGAGATTCTTTTTCTCGCCCGGCCTAACAACCTTATTTTCAAAAAAAGACAGCCTCATCCCTCACCAGGGGATAAGACTGTCCTCTTAAACATTCTAATATAACTTCGCACTGATCAGCTTCGGTCTGAACCCGGCTGCCTCCAATGCCGCAATGATCCGGTTCTTATGATCGGTTCCAAATGCTTCCAGTGTCACACGAAGCTCCACAGCCGCATTCCGGTTAATACTTACAAACTGATTATGTTCCAGTTTGATCACATTTCCCTGCTCTTCTGCAATCGTCTGTGCCACTTTTACCAGTTCACCCGGTTTATCCGGAAGAAGTACCGATACAGAGAAGATACGGTCTCTCTGAATCAGTCCGTGCTGTACAACTGAAGACATGGTAATAACATCCATGTTCCCGCCGCTTAAGATAGATACTACTTTCTTACCTTTCAGATCCAGCTGTTTTAAAGCAGCAACGGAAAGAAGACCGGAGTTTTCTACTACCATTTTATGGTTTTCCACCATATCAAGGAATGCTCCGACCAGTTCATCGTCTTCTACAGTTACGATCTGGTCGACATTTTCCATGACGTATGGGAGGTTCTGTTCCCCGACTTTTTTTACTGCTGTACCATCTGCGATCGTGTTGGCACTTGGAAGTGTTACGGTATGTCCTGCTTCGATTGCAGCAGTCATACTTGCTGCTTCTGCCGGTTCCACACCGATCACTTTGATCTTTGGATTCAGCATTTTCGCAAGTGTAGATACACCTGTGATCAGTCCGCCGCCCCCGATCGGTGCAAGGATATAATCAACGGTCGGGAGTTCCTGGACAATTTCCATTGCAATCGTTCCCTGTCCGGTAGCTACATCCAGATCATCAAACGGATGTACAAAAGTATATCCGTACTCTTCTGCAAGCTCATAGGCCTTTGCACAGGCATCGTCATAGACATCTCCGTGTAAAACAACCTCGGCGCCATAGCTCTTGGTACGGTTTACCTTGATCAGCGGAGTGACAGTTGGCATAACAATCGTCGCCTTACATCCAAACGCTTTTGCCGCATATGCCACACCCTGCGCATGGTTTCCTGCTGAAGCTGTGATCAGACCTTTTGCACGATCTTCCTCAGAAAGTGTGCTGATCTTGTAATAAGCTCCTCTTAATTTGTATGCACCTGTGTACTGCATATTTTCCGGTTTCAAATAGACCTTCCCCCCGGTCTGGCTACTGAGATACTCACTGTAGATAAGCTTTGTCGGACGTGTCACACGTTTTACGATCTCGCTTGCTTCTTCAAATTTTTCCAATGTCAGCATATTATTATTCTTCTCCTTCTTCCTTCTTTTCTTCTGTTGTAAATAATGCCTGTACAAATTCGTCGGAATCGAATTTCTGCAGATCATCGATTGTCTCACCGACACCTATATATTTAACAGGAATTCCAAGCTCTGCCTGAATTGCAACTGCAATTCCACCTTTGGCCGTTCCATCCATCTTAGTCAGGATAATTCCTGTAATATCCGCAACATCACTGAATTCCTTTGCCTGTGAAAGTGCATTCTGTCCGGTCGTTGCATCCAGAACGACCAAAGTTTCCCTGTATGCTTCCGGATATTCTCTTTCCAGCACACGGTTAATCTTCTTCAGTTCCTCCATCAGGTTCTTTTTATTGTGAAGTCTTCCGGCTGTATCCACCAGAAGGATATCTGCCTTTCTCGCTTTTGCAGCCGCTACCGCATCATAAACGATGGCTGCCGGATCTGCACCTTCCTGTCCGCCGATCAGATCTGCATCCGAACGATGTGCCCATTCCTTTAATTGATCGCCCGCAGCTGCACGGAAAGTATCTGCTGCAGCAAGCACAACTTTCTTGCCCTGACCTCTCATCTTACCGGCAAGTTTTCCGATAGTAGTCGTCTTTCCGACTCCATTTACTCCGATCACCAGAACAACAGAAGTCTGGTTTTCAAATTCATAAGCTGTCTCGCCTACATCCATCTGCTCTTTGATACTGTCGATCAGGAGCTGTCTGCACTCAATCGGCTCTTTGATATGCTGTTCTTTTACTTTTTTACGAAGATCATCAAGAATCGCGTAAGTTGCTTTTACCCCCAGATCTCCCATGATCAGAACCTCTTCCAGTTCCTCATAAAAGTCCTCATCTATCTTTGAAAATCCATGAAAAATACTGTCCATTCCAGACACGATATTATCGCGCGTCTTGTTAAGTCCTGCTACCAGACGTTTAAAAAATCCCATTTTTTCTTCTGCCATCATATCCTCCTATCCACTACTTTGTAAGCTCATCTTCCAGAAGATCCACAGATACCAGCGTTGATACCCCTTTTTCCTGCATAGTGATCCCATACAGCCGGTCTGCCGCTGTCATCGTACCGCGACGGTGTGTAATGACGATAAACTGTGTATTTTTCGTCAGCTTGTGCAAATACTGTGCAAATCTCGTGACATTAGAATCATCCAGTGCCGCCTCGATCTCATCCAACAGACAAAACGGGGAAGGTTTCAGATTCTGGATTGCAAACAGCAGCGAAATCGCCGTCAACGCCTTTTCTCCACCGGAAAGCTGCATCATATTCTGAAGTTTTTTACCCGGCGGCTGCGCAATAATCCGAATTCCGGCTTCCAGCACATCCTCATCATCCATCAGTTCCAGAGTTCCTTTTCCACCACCGAACAGTTGTTTAAACACCTGATTAAACTCCTGGCTGATCTTTGCAAACTGCTCAGTAAACTGCTTGCGCATCGCCTCGTCCAGTTCTTCAATGATCTTCTTGAGCGTTGCTTCTGCCTCTACCAGATCATCATGCTGCGTTTTCATAAATTCATACCGCTCGGAAAGATTTTTAAAATCTTCGATCGCATTGACGTTCACCGATCCGAGTTTCCGGATCTCCGTCTTTAATTCCTGGATCCGCCTTCGCATCTCGGCAGGATCTGTCAGACTCTCATCCCGGATTTCCAGTGCATGATTATACGTCAGTTCGTACTCTTCCCACATATAATTGATCTGCTTTTCCAAAGCTTCCTCGTAGCCTTCTTTCTTGCTGGTAAGCCGGAAGGATTCTTTATCAAGCTCTGCCATATTGGCTGCCAGATCTTCTCGCTTTTTCAGGAATGCCTTATGCTTCTGATTCAGTTCTTCCCGCTTTTTCTGCGATTCTTCGATCTCTTTGTTGATTTCCTCAAATAATTCCTTTGAATTCTCTATCGTCTGCCGGATCTCGGTAATCTGTGCTTCCTTTTGCTCTATTTCACCGTGATTCTCTCCTTTACTTGCATTTAAAGCGGCAAGCTCTTCTTGGAATTTTCCCATCTCTTCCCGGATACGGACAAAATTCTCCTCGATAAAATCTTTTTTCTGCTCCAATGCAGCAAAACTGAGGTGAATATTTTCATTTTTGCGCACTTCTGCCGCTTCTGTCTCACGCTCTTTTTCCAGCCACTTCTGTGAGCTTTCCATCTGGCGTGTCAGCTCGTCCTCCAGTTGCTGGCTGGTCTCCAGTTCCATTTTGATTGATTCTTCGTTTTCCTCGATCTCATGAACCTGTTCTTCCAGTTTCTTGCGCTCCGCATAAATTCCTTCTGAATTTTCTCTGGTCGCATTTTGACGGCTTTTTACCTGGTCCAGATTCATCTTCGCAGTATTTTGAACCACATAGTCATTCTGCAATTCCTGCTGGATCTCTTCCACCTTTGCATACAGCGCCGTCCGCTTCTCCTTTGCAGCCGCAACTTCTGCTTCCGATTTCTGGAGTTCTGTTTTCAGACGCGCAACCGTCTTTTCCAGTTCTTCAATCTCACGTCTTCTGCTGAGCAGATTACTGGAATTCTTAAATGCTCCACCACTCATTGCTCCGCCAGGATTGATCAGATCTCCTTCCAGCGTAACGATACGCAGGGACTGACGATACTTTCTTGCCAGACGGATCCCGGTATCAATGTTGTCTGCCACAAGAGTTCTTCCAAGAAGATGCTCTGCAAGAGATGTAAATTTATCTTCTACCGTTACCAGCTTGTCCGCCGTGCCGATCACCCCCGGCTCGCGAAGGGCTTCTGCCCTGGCAAATCCCTGTCCCCCATGAATCGCTGTCAATGGAAGGAAAGTTGCACGTCCATACCGGTTCTGCTTCAGATAACCAATCATTTTTTTTGCAGTCTCTTCGTCTGCAGTAACAATATTCTGGATACTGCCTCCAAGTGCGATCTCCACCGCAGTCTCATATTTTTTATCTACTTTGATCAGATCAGCCACAACCCCCAGGATTTTCGGCTCACGGCTTTTCTGCTCCATCACACGACGAATACTGTTCCCATAACCATCGTAACGCTCCGTAAGGTTCCTCAGAGACTCCAGACGAGAGTACTCCCTGTGATAAGCATTCTGCCTGTTTCGCAGGTTTTCATTTGCCTGTCCGATCTCTTTTTGCAGTCCGGCAATCTCTGTTTCATAGTTTTTGATCTGTTCTACAGAATCCGTGATCTTCCCTGATACTGCCTTCAGTTCTTCCGTATACTGCGCGGCAAGTTCCTGTTGCCTCTGTACATCACTCTCCGCTTCTACCAGACGTTTGTAAAGCAGTGCCCGGCGTACCTTGATCTGTTCAAGCGTCGTTTCATAATGCTGCAGCTTTGCCTTCGTGGATGCACGGTTATTCAGAAGCTCACGGATATCGTTCTGATTCTTTTCAATCTCCACTGTCATCTCTGCAATCCGGCTCTGCAGGGCAGTCAGCTCCTCTCCTGCCTGCTTTTGTCTCTCAAATGCTGCTGCAAGATGTCTGTCGATCTCTGCTTTTTCTTCTTCCAGTTCGGATTTCTGCCTTTCACGGTTTGCAAGCTCTGCCTGAATATCGTTTGCGCGTTTTTCATAGTGTTCATCATTCATACGGACACTGTTGATCTGCTCTTTTAAAAGCTCGATCTGGTTTTCCAACTGCTGCTTCAGAAGTGTTGTCTCATTTCTCTGGCTTTTTGCATGCTCGATTCCGGCGTCGATCTCATCTACTTCCTGCTCAATCTTCTCATACTGTGCCTTCATATCTTCATGCTTTTTGCCGGCTTCAGTGAGTTCATCCTGCGCAATCTTCAGCTTCTCATCATTTTCCCGGATCTGCCCCTTCAGACGTTTCATCTCCACCAGGAACATATTGATGTCATAATGCTTCAGTTCTTCTCTCTTTTTCAGATATTCCTTCGCTGTCTCCGACTGTTTCTGAAGCGGACCAAACTGCTTTTCCAACTCTCCCAAAATATCATTGACACGGACCAGATTGCTCTGCTCTTCTTCCAGTTTGCGAAGAGATAACGCCTTGCGGCGCTTAAATTTGACAATCCCAGCCGCCTCATCAAAAAGCTCTCGTCTCTCTTCCGGCTTACCGCTCAGGATCTTGTCAATCTGTCCCTGTCCGATGATCGAATATCCTTCTTTTCCGATACCTGTATCATAAAACATCTCATTGATATCTTTGAGCCTGCAGACACTGCCGTTGATCAGGTATTCACTTTCCCCCGAACGGTACAACTTTCTTGTGACTTTAACCTCTTCAAACTCCACCGGGAGTTTGTGATCTGAATTATCCAGTGTAATCGCAACCGATGCGTAGCTGAGGGGTTTCCGGTTTTCCGTACCGGAAAAAATAACATCCTGCATCGTACCTCCACGGAGCTGCTTCACCTTCTGTTCTCCGAGTACCCAGCGGACGGCATCCGCCACGTTACTTTTCCCACTTCCGTTCGGTCCGACGATTCCGGTGATCCCGTTATGAAATTCAAAGACAATCTTATTTGCAAAAGATTTGAATCCCTGTACTTCAATACTTTTTAAATACATGCCTCACCTACTGTACCTTTCCTTCTTTCAGCTTCAGGATTGCCTGATAAGCCGCTTCCTGTTCGGCAGCCTTTTTGGTCCTTCCAATACCACATCCAAAGGCTTCTCCGCCGATCACAACCTCCACACGGAAGGATTTATTGTGGTCCGGTCCCTCTTCTCCTACCAGCTGGTAGACAATTCCTTTTTCCTGACCGCCCTGTACCATTTCCTGCAGGATAGTCTTGCTATCATAAAAGAGCCGTTTCCCTTCCAGGTCGTTTAAAATATATTTTAAAATAAACTCTTTCGCATTAGCAAAACCACCATCCAGATAAATCGCACCAATCAGTGCTTCCAATGCATCCGAGGTAATAGACTCTCTGAATCTTCCACCTGTCGCGTCCTCACCTTTCCCAAGCAGCAGATAACTTCCAAGTTCCAGATCCCGCGCACAAAATGCAAGTGCCTTCTCGCATACCATGCTTGCTCTTAACTTAGTCAGTTCTCCTTCCGGCATTGTCTGGTTCTCGAAAAAAAGATATTCGCTTGAAATCAGTTCCAGAACAGCATCTCCAAGGAATTCCAGACGTTCATTACAGTCTGCCTTCTTCATATGCTTTTCATTCACATAAGAGCTGTGTGTCACAGCATGTCTGAGCAAATGGCTGTCCTTGAAATTGTAGCCGATTTTTTCTTCCAGTTCCTTTACATTTCTGCTCATGATTGCTCCTCCAATTTTAAAAAAGGACACTCCCCAAAAATGGGGATGTCCCCTGTAATCATTTTCCCTAGTTAACAGCGTTCTTGATCTGTTCTACAGCATCACCTACTGTTGCGATCTTTTCTGCATCTTCATTTTCAATTTCGATATCAAATGCATCTTCAATTCCCATAATAATCTGGAAAATATCAAGCGAATCAGCTCCCAGATCATCTACAAATGTAGTGTCCATCGTAATTTCATCCGGGTTACATCCCATCACATCAACAATAATGTCTTTCAGTTTTTCAAATTCCATAATTCTTAATCCTTTCTGAGCTTATTCCTGTGCGGATTTTTCTTCCGCCTGAATACATTCTTTGATCTTTTCATTGATTCCTTCTTCTTTGAAGGTTACGCACTGCAAAATTGAATTGCAGACTTCTTTTGCCTTGGAACTGCCGTGTGTCTTTACTACCAGACCGGTGAGTCCAAGCAGTGGTGCTCCACCGTACTCACTTGCGTCAAAATCCTTCATAGTCTTTTTCAGCACCGGCTTAACCAGAAGTCCACCGATCATGCCGCGGAGATTCTGCTTCATACCACCTTTAATCTTGCTTACAAGAACCGATGCTACTCCTTCATAGAGTTTCAGGATCACGTTGCCGGTAAATGCTTCACAGACGATAACATCTGCCTGTCCGTGAGGGATTTCTCTCGCTTCAATGCTTCCGATAAAGTTAATATCCTTACATTCTTTCAGCATAGGAAAAGTCTCCTTGACCAGGGCATTACCCTTTTCTTCCTCAGCTCCGATATTGACGATCGCAACCTTCGGATTCTTGACTCCCATAATATGTTCCATATAGATCGAACCCATCTTGGCAAACTGCACCAGATGTGAAGGTCTTGCATCTACATTCGCCCCACAGTCGATCAAAATGGAGAATCCTTTTTCTGTCGGGATCAGTGGTGCAAGCGGTGGCCTTTCCACCCCTTTGATACGTCCAACCAGAAGCTGTCCCCCGGCAAGAACCGCACCGGAACTTCCTGCTGAAACAAAAGCGTCAGCTTCTTTATCCTTCACCATCTTAAGACCTACCACAATGGATGAGTCTTTCTTTCTGCGGATCGCCATAACCGGCGGTTCTGCTGTCTCAATTACTTCCGATGTATGAACAACCGAAATCTGTTCTTTATTATATGTGTACCCGGAAAGTTCCTGATTGATGACATCTTCTTTTCCGACCAGGATCACATGGATCGCATCTGACTTCCCGACCGCCTCGACCGCACCTTTGATGATCTCATGCGGTGCGTTGTCTCCGCCCATTGCATCGACAACAACTTTTGTTATTTCTTTCATACTGTTACCTCCCAGCATTACTAAACCAATTCTACTAGACATGACCGTAAAAATCAATAATATTTAGCAGATTTAGGAAAATTAGGAAAAAGAAAAGGAGTTAAGCAATACGCCTAACTCCTGTACTATAGCCTTTTTTAATTAGTTTTCTACAGTAACGATTTCTCTCTTGTTGTAAGATCCACAAGCTTTGCAAACTCTGTGTGGCATCATAAGTTCTCCACATTTGCTGCATTTCACCAGATTCGGTGCGCTCATTTTCCAGTTTGCTCTTCTCTTGTCTCTTCTTGCTTTAGAAGATTTATTCTTTGGACAAATTGACATAGGTTACACCTCCTTAAAATTCTTGTAAAGATCGCGGATAACTGACATTCTAGGGTCAAGACTGGTGTCTTCGCAGTCGCAGCTTCCCTCATTCAAGTTCTGACCACATACACTGCAAATCCCTTTACAGTCTTCGCTACATAGAACTTTCATCGGCCACCCTACTAAAATCTCGTTATAGAGCAGCTGCTCCACATCAAGATGATATCCGTCAATGTAATTCGCTTCATCGGATTCACCATCATCTTCTCCGTCTGCCAGAGCTGTATTCACCTGCTTTTCAAAGGAAAGCGTGAAATCTGTCGGTACATCTGTAAGACATCTGTCACACGGAATGATTACCGTAAGACTTGTCTCACAACTGATATGAAGTTTTTTTTCGCCGGCATACTCGACATGAATATGCACAGGCTGTGTCCGGCTTACCGGAAATCTGCTTCCGTTCACCTTCACTTCTTTCATCTCAGTGCCGACCACTTCGTCAATGGACTTATGCGGTTCAGATAAGACTTCGGACAGGTCAATTAACATAATTCTTTCTCCTGTTCACACCTAAACTATTATACCATGTAAATTCTTTTTGTCAAGGATGATTTACAGATTTTAAGGTTTTTTCTAATTTCTTCTGTTATACAAGTGCAACTGTCTCTCTTGCAATTGCAAGTTCTTCGTTTGTCGGAACTACAAGAACTTTCACTTTGGAATCTGGTGTAGAGATTACGATCTCTTCTCCACGTTTTCCATTTGCTTCTTCATCGATTGTAATTCCAAGATATCCAAGATAGCTGCAGACTTTTGTTCTTACAAGTGCACAGTTCTCACCGATACCTGCTGTAAATACGATATTATCAACACCGTTCATTGCTGCTGTGTAAGCACCAACATATTTTGCTACTCTGTATGCAAATACGTCGATTGCAAGTTCTGCACGCTTGTTGCCTGCTTTTGCTGCTGCCTCAAGATCACGGAAGTCGCTGGATACACCGGATACACCTTCCACACCTGATTTCTTGTTCAGGACATTCATAATTCCTGCAATGTCAAGGTTTTCTTTCTTAGCAATGAATTCCATGATCGCCGGATCAATATCTCCGGAACGTGTTCCCATTACAAGACCTTCCAACGGAGTAAGTCCCATAGAGGTATCTACTGATTCTCCGTTAAGCACTGCTGAAACAGATGCTCCATTACCAAGATGGCATACGATCGTCTTTGTTGCGTTGTATGGTTTTCCAACAATCTCAGCTACTCTCTTAGATACGAAGCTGTGGCTTGTTCCGTGGAATCCGTAACGTCTTACTTTGTATTTTTCATAATATTCATATGGAAGTCCATACATATAAGCTTTCTCAGGCATTGTCTGATGAAAAGCAGTATCAAATACAACAACCTGTGGTGTGCCCGGCATCAGACTTTCACAAGCTTCGATTCCGATTAAGTTTGCCGGATTGTGAAGTGGTGCAAGGTCATTGCACTCTGCGATCGCAGCTTTTACTTCCGGTGTTACAACTACAGATTTTGCAAACTTTTCTCCGCCGTGAACAACACGATGTCCGACTGCTCCGATTTCGTCAAGGCTCTTAACAACACCTGTATCTGCATCTGTCAGCGCGTCGATTACGAACTGGATTGCTTCTGTATGTGTAGGCATAGCCTTTTCAGATACATTCTTCTCTCCACCTGCCGGCTGATAGGTAAGTCTTCCGTCAATACCGATTCTTTCGCAAAGACCTTTTGCGAGAACCGCCTCCGATTCTGAGTTGATGAGCTGGAACTTCAGTGATGAACTTCCGCAGTTGATTACTAATACATTCATTGATGTTTCTCCCTTCTGGTACTAGAATTTTCTTTATTAGAACTCACACTCTATTCTTAATTATACTCCTTGCACACATTGTATACAAGTAATGTTATTTTTTTCACGTAATATTTTCCAGTACAATGTTTTTTGCACAAAAACTCTTTTTATAGTATAATCTTTTCACAAACAACACAAAGGAGATTTTAGTTAAAAGTATGAAAATCGTCGGTATCATCGCAGAATATAATCCGTTCCACAACGGACATCAGTATCATATAGACCAGGCACTTCAAAAAACGGGGGCAGATGCGGCAGTTGTCCTTATGAGTGGTGACTTCGTCCAGCGTGGCACCCCTGCTATCGCACCAAAGCATTTGCGGGCAAAAGCTGCCCTTCTTGGCGGTGCATCACTCATTCTGGAGCTCCCGGTCCTTTTTTCCTGTGGCAGTGCAGAGTTGTTTGCAAGAGGTGCCGTTTCTATTTTTAACAGTCTTGGTTGTATTTCCTATCTCTGCTTTGGCAGTGAGTGTGGCGATATCAAAAAACTCAATCGGCTTGCCCGGATTCTTTCCGAAGAGCCAGAAGTCTACCGGCAGCTCCTGCAGGATGAGCTGCGAAAAGGCCGACCGTTTCCGCAGGCACGCCAGACTGCCCTAAGTGTCTATACAAAGGATCCGTCCCTTGCCGAAATCCTGTCCTCACCAAACAATACCCTTGGGATTGAATACTTAAAAGCGCTCCGGTATTTCAAAAGTCCGATCCAGCCTTTCGCGATTCCCCGCGAGGGATCCGGCTACCACGATACTGCCCTCTGCGAAACCTTCAGTTCCGCAACTGCGATCCGCAACCGAATTCTGAATCCATCTTTACCAGAAGATGTTTTTTCATCCGTCGCAGGACAACTTCCGCCCGCTTCTTCAGATCTGCTGCGAAAGAATTACCAGTCCTCACTTCCGGTTACCCAGGATGATTTTTCGCTCCTGCTAAAGTATCGACTGCTCTGTGAGAGTGCTTCCTCTCTGACCGATTACCTTGATGTCAGCAAAGACCTCGCCAACCGGATCATCAATCAGAGAAATGATTTTGCTACCTGGAGTTCCTTCTGCGATCTTCTGAAAACCAGAGAGCTTACCTACACCCGGATCAGCCGCGCCCTGCTGCACATCCTGCTCGGCATAGAAAAGGACACCTTTCGACATGAGCCTCCTTTCTGTTTTGCAGCAGATTCCGGCAACATTTCCGGCAAAGCAAAAAAAGAGCGGTCATCTACATCCGCCCTTTATGCCCGCGTACTCGGTTTTCAAAAAAAAGATACTCAAATCCTTAAAGAGATCAAAGAGTATGCCACCATCCCTCTGATCACAAAGCTTGCAGATGCCAGAGATCTCACCTCCGCCACCCAGGTCCTCCTGAACCTGGACATTTTCGCATCAGACCTGTATGAATCCATAATTACCGAAAAATTTGGCACACCTTTTACAAATGAATACCAGAAGCAGTTGCAAATTATTTAACCCTTCTCCTTTGTCAAAAAAGAGACTTTTTGCACACCACCACTACGCATGTTTGTACAAAAAGTCTCTTTCTCATTTAGTTCACATGAAGAATTTTGGTAAGAGTCACTGCCCTGGCTCCAGGTCCGATATGGCATGCCACACTCAACGACAGTGGATCCATCCGGATTTCAAACTCCGGAAATGCTTCATGAAGCTCATCCAGCCATTCCTGTGCCTCCTTGCGGTCTCCTGTGTAAGCTGCATCCAGATACAGATCTTTTTTTCCATCACAATCTCCGAATTCTGAAGTACGAATCTCATTAATTGTCTTGATCATCGTCTTCTTTGCACTCTTCCATCCTCTTGACTTCGCAAACGCATCCAGCTTTTCTCCTTTAAGACGGAGAACTGGCTTCAGGTTCAGAACCGTTCCAATCGCTGCAGCTGCCGGTGTAAGTCTGCCGCCTTTCTTCAGGTATTTTAAAGTATCTACTGTAATATAGATATCACTGTCCCACTGGATCGCTTCTAACAGTTCTTTAATTTCTGCCGCGCTCTTTCCAGCATCTGCAAGCTTTTTCGCCTCTTCCACCGATCTTCGCTGCGTAACAGAAATCCGGTGATTATTTACGACCTGTACTTTTCCATCATAGTCCTGGGAAAGCATGATTGCAGTCTCACATGAACTGCTAAGACCGGCTGACATCGGAATATGTACAACCTCATCATATTCCTCCAGCGCCTTGTCCCACATATCCATTACATCTCCGGGAGCCGGTTGGGAAGTCTTAATATCTGCATCTCCTGCCAGTTTTTCATAAAACTCCTCCTGCGTGAGTGTGATATCCTCGTAAAACAACTCCTCATTGATATAGAATGGCATCGGAAGTACGTAAATTCCCATCTTCTTTCCTTCTGCCTGTGTAATTCCACTGTTACTATCTGTTACAATCGCAACTTTCCCCATGCTCTCTTTACCTCTTTCTAATTTTTAAAACTATGTATCGGTGCAGGAATTCTTCCCTTTCGATTCACAAATGCACTGCAGTCAAATTCATTGACCGGCATGATCGGCGCATATCCCAAAAGACCACCAAACTCTGCCATATCTCCAACATCCTTTCCAACTACAGGTATCACACGAACCGCCGTTGTCTTCTGATTGACCATTCCGATCGCCATCTCATCCGCAATGATCCCGGAAATCGTAGTAGCTTTCGTCTTACCCGGAATAGCGATCATATCAAGTCCTACCGAGCAGACGCAAGTCATCGCCTCCAGCTTTTCTATACAAAGAGATCCGGCATTGACTGCATCGATCATTCCTTTATCCTCACTGACCGGAATAAAAGCTCCGCTTAAACCTCCTACATAAGAAGACGCCATAACGCCACCTTTTTTCACCTGATCGTTCAGCATAGCAAGTGCTGCTGTTGTTCCTGGTGCGCCAACTCTCTCAAGTCCGATTTCTTCCAGAATCTCCGCTACTGAATCACCAACAGCCGGTGTCGGTGCAAGTGACAGGTCAATGATTCCGAACGGAATACCAAGCCTTTTGGAAGCTTCTCCGGCTACAAGCTGACCAACCCTTGTCACCTTAAATGCGGTCTTCTTGATCGTATCACAAAGTTCCTGAAAGCCCTCGCCACGACATTTTTCAATCGCTCTTTTTACAACACCAGGTCCGCTGACACCGACATTGATCACGGCATCTCCTTCGGTAACACCTAAAAAAGCCCCTGCCATAAACGGGTTATCATCCGGTGCATTACATAAAACTACAAATTTTGCACAGCCAATCGAATCCTTGTCCTTTGTCGCCTCTGCTGTTTCTTTTACAATCTCGCCACAAAGACGAACTGCATCCATATCAATACCAGTCTTTGTCGAACCTACATTGACCGAACTGCATACACGCTCTGTCTTTGCCATTGCCATCGGAATGGAACGGATCAGGAGTTCATCGCTCTTTGTCATTCCCTTGGATACGATTGCAGAGTATCCTCCGATAAAGTTTACACCGACTTCCTTTGCTGCTTTATCCAGTGTCTCTGCGATCGTCACAAAATCCTCTGGCTTTTTGCAGGCTGAACCGCCAACAAGTGCAACCGGTGTAATGGAAATCCGCTTATTAACGATCGGAATTCCAAATTCACTTTCGATCTTCTCTCCTGTCGATACAAGATCCTTTGCAAGTGTTGTGATTTTTTTATATATCTTTTCATTCAGTCTGTCCAGATCTGAGTCAATACAGTCCATCAGACTGATACCCAATGTGATTGTTCTTACATCCAGATTTTCTTCTTCGATCATCTGGTTTGTTTCTACTACTTCGTAAAAATTAATCATAGCGGTTCTCCTTACACTCTGTGCATTTTTTCAAAAATCTCTTCTCTCTGACAATGAATATTGACACCGATCTGTAAGCCGATATCACGAAGTTCTACCGCTACGATATCCAGTTCTTTTTTTGAATTTTCCACATCTGCAACCGCCATCATATTAAAATACCCATCCACGATCGTCTGGGAAATATTTAAAATATTGATATTGGTCTCTGCCAGGTATGTACATACTTTCGCAATAATTCCGACCGAATCTTTACCGACTACTGTAATAATGCATTTCTTCATTCTGCCTGTCCTCCTGAATCTAATTCTGCATACTTTCTTTTTCTAAACCTCGATCACTGCAGACACCTGATCCCTTTTTGCAACTGCGATCGGTATATCATCCCCCTTATACGGGTTCTGCCCCAAAGTGACCTCCAGCTTGACAGTCTCATATGCAAGTTCTTCGTAATTATTCTCCTTGCTCAAATGCCCCAGCAATACACTCCGCAAGTTATTGTGTAGTATATCACAAAGAAGCCGTCCTGACAATTCATTTGATAAATGTCCTCTGTCCCCAAGAACTCTCTGCTTCAGGTAATACGGATAAGGACCGACTTCCAGCATATGTATATCATGGTTAGATTCCAGAAGGACCGCATTTAAATCCTTCAGGTTCTCTACCGTATATTCATCGTATTTTCCAAGATCCGTTGCTACCGCGATCTTCTTTCCATCCTGCTCAAAGCGGTAGCCGCTCGGTTCATTTGCATCATGGGAAATAGCAAATGGATGCACGTCAATATCACCCAGCTTAAATTCTTTGTCTACCTGGATTTCATGGTAAAGTCCTTCCGGCATTTTCCCGAGATTTTTATAATCACGGATTCCCCGAATCGTTCCCGGTGTTCCATAGATCGGGATCTCATATTTTCTGCTGAATACACCAAGTCCCTGAATATGATCTGCATGTTCATGGGTGATCAGGATTCCATCCAGCTCTTTCCCTTTTATTTCAAGTTCCTTTAAGCCTTCCTCAATTCGTTTTTTGCTGATTCCTGTATCTACAAGCAGATGCGTTCGATCGCTCCCCACATAAATACAGTTTCCGCTGCTGCCACTGGCAATGCTGCATAATCTCATCTTGTTTCTTCTCCCTGTTCTTAGCCTCTTCCCAGTGCCAAGTCTATCTGTTTTTCCGTTTCTTCAAAGGTTCCGCCGTTTTCGATCACAAGATCCGAAACCGCTGTAAATGTCTCTTCCGACGGCTGATTTGCAAACACCGCATACATTTTTTCATCTGAATATCCGCGTGAACTTCTCAGTCGCTCCATCCGGATCTCCTGTGGCACATGAATATACCAGATCTCATCCAACATCTCACGATATACCGGTTCCGTAAGGAGTGCGGCTTCCAGAATAAAAAGCTCTTTTCCCTCTTCCTGCGCCTTCTGCATTTCCTCCCGGATCTTTTCATTGACCGCCGGATGCACGATTGCATTAAGCTTTTGCAGTTTCTCTGGCTGATCAAACACAATTCTGCCGAGAATTTTCCGATCAATCGTTCCGTCAGGATTTAAAATTTCTTTTCCAAACGTCTCCACGACCTTCTGATAACATTTTTCTCCCGGAAGCTGTACCTGATGTGCCACCAGATCTGACTGGCAGATCACCGCACCGCACACTACACTTAAAAAGTCGAGTACTTTGCTCTTCCCGGAACCAATGCCTCCTGTTATTCCTATTTTTCTCATATCTGTTTCCTTCTATTTTGCCTCATACCAGTTTTTTCCACTATGCATGTCAATTTCAAGCGGAACGGAAAGATCTGCCGCATGCATCATGCCTTCTTTCAGAATCTCCCGCACTTCCTCTTCCTCTTCCTTCCATGTCTCGATCAGAAGTTCGTCGTGTACCTGCAGAACCAGCCTGGATTTCATGTTTCTCATGCGAAGCTCTTTGTCCACAGCGATCATTGCGATTTTCATGATATCTGCAGCCGTTCCCTGGATCGGAGAATTCATTGCCACACGTTCCCCGAATTGTCTCTGCATAAAATTGCTGGAAGACAGCTCCGGAACCGGTCTTCTTCTGCCAAATAAGGTCACAACATATCCCTGTTCTTTTGCATGAGCAACTGCATCATCCAAAAATTTCTTGATGCCCGGATAGGTTTCAAAATAACGGTCAATATATTCGGCCGCTTCTTTTCTCGTAATACTTAAATCCTGGCTCAGTCCAAAAGAACTGATCCCATAAACAATACCAAAGTTGACTGCTTTTGCATTTCGCCTCTGCAGATCGGTCACTTCATCAAACGGAGTATGAAACACCTGAGAAGCTGTGATCCGGTGAATGTCCTTTGCCTCCCGGTATGCTTCGATCAGTGCTGCATCTCCGGAGCAATGTGCCAGCACACGCAGTTCTATCTGCGAATAATCAGCATCTACAAACACATATCCCTCTTCCGGCACAAATACTTTACGGATCAGCCGTCCAAGTTCTACCCTCGCCGGGATATTCTGCAGGTTTGGCTCTGTACTGCTGATACGTCCGGTCGCTGTGACTGTCTGATTGAATTTTCCATGGATCCGGTGATCATCTTCATGAATAAACACGGCAAGCCCATCTGCATAAGTCGATTTCAGCTTGGCAAGCTGACGATATTCCAGGATTTTTGCCACGATCGGATAATCCGGTGCCAGCTTATCCAGTACGTCTGCTGCCGTCGAATATCCTGTTTTCGTCTTCTTTCCATTTGGGAGGGACAGATGTTCAAAAAGGACCACGCCCAGCTGCTTTGGTGAATTGATATTAAATTCTTCCCCGGCAAGCTCATAAATTTCCTTTTCCAACTGTACGATTTTTCCGCCAAGCTGTTCTCCATAGCTTTTCAGTTCTTCTGCTTCTACACGCACCCCATTCTGCTCCATGTGGAGCAGAGTAAATACAAGCGGCATCTCTATTTCTGTAAAAAGCTTCCACATTTCCTCTTTTTTCAGCTTTTCTTCCAAAACTTCCGATGACGCAAATGCAGCATAGGCTTCATAACAGACCATTTTTTCCAGTTCTGTCTTCGGATCGATCATCAATCCAAGATGCTCCTGTGCCACATCTTCAAATCCATAATCATTTTTCAACGGATTCAGGAGGTAAGCTGCCACAATACTGTCAAAGCACTTCTCCTCTGCTGCTCCTTCTAATCCTTTCAGATAAGGCAGGGATGACTTCAGATCAAACACCACAAACCGTCCGGCATGCTTTGCCACATGTACAAGTGCCTCCAAAAGTTCCTCCATGCTGTATCCATTTCCTGCCGGAATACAGTAGATCTTCTCTTTTCCAAACGAAATTCCAATTCCACCTATCTCAGCATTTCCTGCAAACAGCGGAAGTACATTTCTGGTGTCTTTGTAAAGAACGACTCCCACTGTCTGCGCTTTTTCTGCCTCCGCAAAGATTTTCTGAATTTCTTCTTTTCCCACAGCGATCACAAATGCATCTTCAATCGAATTCTCACTCTGCACATCAAAACGATTCAGCAGATTCTTGAACTGCAGTCTCTGGAAATAGACATAAGCTTCCTCTGTATAAAGATTTCCAAGCTTCGCCTCTTCTAGTTCATAAGCAAAATCCGCGTCTACATCGATTGTCGCCAGCACCTTACTCATTTGTGCCTGATCCCAGTATTCCACCAGATTTTTCGATGCTCTCGGCGGCTTCAGTTCGGATGCATGCTTGTAGGCATTTTCAATAGATCCGTATTCTACAATAATCTTGGTCGCCGTCTTTTCTCCGACTCCCGGCACCCCTGGGATATTATCTGAAGTATCTCCCATCAATGCTTTCACATCGATAAATTCTGTCGGTGTCACCTGGTATTTTTCTTTTACGTCCACTGCATAATAATTCTCGATCTCAGTTCCGGTCCGTTTTGTCTTCGGAATCCGGATCTCAACATGGTCTGTAGCAAGCTGGAGAAGATCTCTGTCTCCGGAAATAATGACCACTTCCATCCCCATTCGCTCGCATCTTTTGGACAGCGTTCCAAGAAGGTCATCTGCCTCCAGCCCTTCCTGCTCGATCGTCCGGATTCCCATAGCATGCAGAACTTCCTTCATCAACGGTACCTGCTGTCTGAGTTCTTCTGCCATCGGCTTTCTCGTCCCCTTATACGCCTCAAACATCTTATGGCGGAAAGTCGGCGCATGCACATCAAATGCAACGGTCAGATACTCCGGCTTTTCCTCCTCCAGGATCTTGAACATAATATTTAAGAATCCATATATTGCATTCGTATGGAGTCCTTCCGCATTTGTCAGATCCGGAAGTCCGAAAAACGCCCTGTTCAGAATACTGTGTCCGTCTATCAATACGATTTTGCTCATAATCAACTGCCTCTCTGTAAGTCTCATCACTTACTTCTATCTTTTCTATCTATTCGTTCAAATATACAACATCTCATTATGACATTTTTTTTTGATATTTTCAATACATGAAGGGGTAAAAAAGATCCTCATTAAAATTACAGATACACGAAATGTGCCACAATAATTGTGTATATACGAAAAAATACATCACGAATCATCGCAATGTACTTCTCATATCTTTTATTCAATTCCAGTTAATTATCAACTGCCGGCAGCGGGACTTGAACCCGCACGCGGTCACCCGCAACAGATTTTGAGTCTGCCTCGTCTGCCATTCCGACATGCCGGCATAAAATTCATGTTTTTTAATCACGAACCGAAAATAATCATATCATACTTATCTTCGGTTCGCAAGTATTTTTTCAAAATAAACTATTTGAAATTATTTTCCAAGCTTATCCGCTTCTTCCGTATTCTTCTTAAGTTCCTCATAAACCGGGAAGCAGTCGAAAGTTGCAAAGTAATCCATCGGAGTCTCTGCTCTGCGGATCAGCTGTGTACCTCCGTCCTCTTTCAGAAGAACTTCTGCGGAACGAAGACGTCCGTTGTAATTATATCCCATAGAGAATCCATGTGCTCCGGTATCATGGATCACAAGCAGATCTCCCATGTCAATCTTCGGAAGCTGACGGTCGATTGCAAATTTATCATTATTCTCGCACAGAGAACCAGTCACATCGTAAGTATGATCGCATGGTTCATTTTCTTTTCCCACGACAGTGATGTGATGGTAGGCGCCATACATAGCCGGACGCATCAGGTTTGCGGCACATGCATCTACACCGATGTACTCTTTGTGCGTATGCTTTTCATGGATTGCTTTTGTCACAAGGCATCCATAAGGTCCAAGCATAAAACGGCCAAGCTCTGTGTAAATCGCCACATCGCCCATTCCAGCCGGAACAAGAACCTCTTCGTACACTTTTCTTACACCTTCACCGATCACCTTGATATCGTTCGGTTCCTGATCCGGTTTGTAAGGGATTCCCACACCACCGGAAAGGTTGATGAACTTGATATGTACACCGGTCTCCTTCTGAAGCTTAACTGCTACTTCAAACAAAGTACGTGCAAGTGTCGGATAATATTCATTAGTTACAGTATTACTTGCAAGGAATGCATGGATACCGAACTCTTTTGCGCCTTTGGACTTCAGGATCTTGAATGCCTCAAAAATCTGTTCAGTTGTCATACCGTATTTGGCATCTCCCGGATTATCCATAATGCTGTTGGAAATTTTGAAAAGTCCACCCGGATTATAACGGCAACTGATCGTCTCCGGAATCTTTCCGATTGTCTTTTCCAGAAAATCAATGTGTGTGATATCGTCCAGGTTGATGATCGCGCCGAGCTTATCAGCAAGTGCAAATTCCTCTGCCGGTGTATCATTGGAAGAAAACATAATATTTTCTCCAACCTGTCCGACAGACTCAGACATTAAAAGCTCTGTATAGGAAGAGCAGTCACATCCGCATCCATATTCTTTTAAAATATTGAGGATATATGGGTTTGGAGTTGCCTTTACTGCAAAATATTCTTTATATCCTTTGTTCCATGCAAATGCTTCTTTGAGTGCTTTTACATTTTCACGAATCCCTTTTTCATCATAAAGATGAAACGGAGTCGGATATTCTTTTACGATTTCATCTAACTGTGTCTTTGTTACGAATGGTTCTTTTTTCATTCTGTTCATCTCTCTTTCGTCTAGTCGATGGTTGCAATACGCATCATATTACTTACAGAACCCTTTTCACGCTGTACGCTCGGTGAAGGAATACCAGCTGTCAGGACAACAATATCTCCACTGTCCACGCATTTCTTTGCCTGTGCAAGATCAATTGCCCCACTGCAGATATCATCTGTTGTATGGAATTCCAGAGACTTCAATCCTCTTACGCCCCAGTAGATCGACATCCGGCGAAGGGTACGTTCGTTCGGTGTAATTCCAAGGATTTCCTGTCTCGGACGAAGGTTGGATACAACCCTTGTTGTTGCACCGGATACAGATGGAGTGATGATGCATCTTGCATTCAGGTTCGCTGCCGCAAGTACAGAAGCATATCCTATTGCACTGGACACACCTGACTTCAGATGATCTCCGGCTTTAACAAGAATGGAATCATAGTCCAGATGTCCCTCTGTCGTCTCTACAATATGAACCATCATCTGGAGTGCTTCCAGAGGGTATTTTCCCTGTGCTGTCTCTCCGGAAAGCATAACTGCATCTGTTCCGTCGTATACCGCATTGGCAACGTCCGTCACTTCTGCTCTTGTCGGACGCGGATTACGCATCATAGAATCCAGCATCTGTGTTGCAGTAATAACAGTCTTAAAGTTGTCATTACATTTCTGGATGATCATTTTCTGGAGATGCGGCACTTCCTCTGCCGGAATCTCTACACCAAGATCTCCACGCGCCACCATGATACCATCAGCCGCACGGATGATCTCATCAATATTCTCAATGCCTTCTGCGTTCTCTACCTTTGCAATGATTGGAATATACGGAGCGCCGAGTTCTTTTAAGTATGCCTTAATCTCAAGTACACACTCTGCATTTCTTACAAATGATGCTGCGATAAAGTCAATATCCTGCTCTACACCGAAACGGATATCATCCTTATCTTTTTCTGTAATAGCCGGAAGACGAATGGCTACGTTCGGTACGTTAACACCTTTTCTTTCGCCAAGTTCTCCACCATTTACTACAGAACAGACAATCTCTGTCTCTGTCTTGCTCTCTACACGAAGTCCGATCAGGCCATCGTCGATCAGAATAGTACAGCCTTTATAAATATCCTGTACCAGTCCCTTATATGTGATAGATACTCTCTTATTATCTCCTACGATATCTTCTGTTGTCAGAGTGAAGGTTTCTCCTTCTTTTAAAGTAATCTTCTTTCCGTCTTTCAGGATTCCTGTACGAATTTCCGGTCCCTTTGTATCCAGAAGGATTGCAGTGTTTGCATGTTCTTCTTCACGAAGCTCTTTGAGCATATCCATTCTGAACTTCTGTTCTTCATGATCACCATGTGAGAAATTGAAACGTGCCACATTCATTCCATTCTGGATCAGCTTTCTCATCATTTCTCTGTCGTTGGTGTTTGGTCCCATTGTACAAACAATCTTGGTTTTTTTCATTGTTTCCTCCTCTTATTATTCAATTTGATTCTATGTTAGAACTCTACTTCACATGTTCGTGTGTGAAAAGATGGTCCTGGCAATATTCATAATTCCCGTTACACTTTGAACAATAACGGAACTCCAGTGTCGGATCGTCAAGTTCAGTACGACCGCACACTGCACATCTGTGCTTTGCACCGCCTGCATACTGATTCTGCGGACGGCTTATCTGCTTCTGGAATTTCTTTCTGCGGGCAGCCTGTTTCGGACTGTGTCCACGCAGATTCCGGTTGCAGAAAAAGAAAATAATAAAATTCAAAAGGGATGCGATGATCACGATCCGTATGATCAGACCGCCCTGCACTGCGTCTACCGCAAGCAGAACCACATCCAGAATTGCAAGCCACTTCATCTTGATCGGGATAATGCCGTAAAGCAAAAGCTGATAATCCGGCATGATGGATGCACATGCAAGGAAAATGGACATATTGATATAGTAAGTACTGTAAAGGCTTCCAAATCCGGTAATGCCTCCGATCAGTCCATTCACAATAAAAGCTCCAATAACTGTAAATAATATTCCTGAAAAAATGTAAACATTGTAACGAAATGCCCCCCAGTAGCTTTCCAGCGTATTACCAAGGGAATAGTATAACAGCATCATAAAGATAACAAAAATAATATTGTCATTCGGCGGGATGATCACCCAGCTTAGAAGTCGCCACACCTGCCCTTTCAAAATCAGTGCCGGTTCCAGTGTAAAATAGGTAAGAAGCTGTGGCATCGTAAAACTCAAAAGATATCCGATCGCATAGCCTGCAAGCAGATACATCGTAAGATTTCTAATTGCATAGCGCCCGAACCTGCGCTCCATTTTATCTAACCAGTTCTTCATTCAAAATCTCCTTCCACGTATGTTATTTTATCGTCTGCTTTTTACTTTGTCAATTCCATTCCACCTCTTTACTCTCTTTTCACATAATTTACATCTTTTGTTCACTTCCAGGCACTTTTTTCTACAATGCCATACACAACTTCTGTTTGTATTTTCGTTGGTTCTGTCGTATAATGTAAGATACTGTAGTTCTCTGCGAACTACATTTAATAGGTAATAACACAGACAAATTTTTTAATTGTAATAAGGAGTAGTTAAATCATGAATCAGACAGAATTACATACCCTGGGGATTGACATCGGTTCTACAACTGTTAAAATCGCAGTTCTGGACAGTAATAATGATGTTCTGTTTTCTGATTACGAGCGTCACTTCGCCAATATTCAGGAAACCCTTTCTGATCTGCTTGGTCGTGCTATCTACAAGCTCGGTCAGATCAAGGTATCTCCAATGATTACCGGATCAGGTGGTCTTACTCTGGCAAAGCATCTTGGCGTACCTTTTGTCCAGGAGGTTGTTGCCGTTTCCACCGCTCTTCAGGATTATGCACCACAGACCGATGTGGCGATCGAGCTGGGCGGCGAAGATGCCAAGATCATCTATTTTGAAAATGGAAATATTGAGCAGCGTATGAACGGAATCTGCGCCGGAGGTACCGGATCTTTCATCGACCAGATGGCGTCCCTTCTCCAGACAGATGCAACCGGTCTGAACGAATATGCCAAAAATTACAAAGCACTTTATACGATTGCAGCCCGCTGCGGCGTATTTGCCAAGACAGATATCCAGCCGCTGATCAATGACGGTGCTACCAAAGAAGACCTGTCTGCTTCTATTTTCCAGGCAGTCGTCAACCAAACCATCAGTGGCCTTGCCTGCGGAAAACCAATCCGCGGACATGTTGCTTTCCTCGGTGGACCGCTTCATTTCCTCTCTGAACTGAGAGAAGCGTTTATCCGTACTCTCAAGCTGGATGACGAACACATTATCGCACCAAAGTATTCCCATCTTTTTGCAGCCGTCGGCTCTGCGCTGAACTCTAAAAAAGATGTAGTCACCTCTCTTGGTGAGATGCAGAAAAAGCTGGATGCCCATATTGAAATGGACTTTGAAGTTGAGCGTATGCAGCCACTCTTTTCCAGTGAAGCAGATTACAATGAATTTAAGAACCGCCATGCAAAGCATCAGGTGCCGGTTGGTGATCTTGCCAGCTACCGTGGTAATGCCTACCTTGGAATCGATGCCGGTTCTACCACCACGAAAGCCGCTCTGGTCGGAGAAGACGGTACTCTTTTGTACTCCTTCTACCATGGCAATGACGGTGATCCTCTTGGTACGACCATCGGTGCGATCAAGGATATTTACAGCCAGCTTCCGGAAGGCGTACAGATCGTTCACTCCTGCTCAACCGGTTACGGAGAAGCGCTCATTAAAGCCGCACTTCTTCTGGATGAAGGCGAAGTTGAAACCGTATCTCACTATTACGCCGCTTCTTTCTTCGAACCGGATGTAGACTGTATCCTCGATATCGGTGGTCAGGATATGAAATGTATCAAGATCAAGAATCAGACTGTAGACAGCGTACAGCTCAACGAAGCATGTTCTTCCGGATGCGGTTCCTTTATCGAGACTTTTGCCAAATCCCTGAACTACACCGTAGAGGATTTTGCACATGAAGCACTTTTTGCGAAACATCCGATTGACCTCGGTACCCGTTGTACCGTATTTATGAACTCAAAGGTAAAACAGGCGCAAAAAGAAGGTGCTGAAGTATCCGATATTTCAGCCGGACTTGCTTATTCGGTTATCAAAAATGCTCTTTTCAAGGTTATCAAGGTATCCGATGCATCTGAGCTTGGTAAAAAAATTGTTGTACAGGGTGGTACATTCTACAATGATGCCGTACTCAGAAGCTTTGAGACCATCGCCGGATGCCAGGCAATCCGTCCGGATATTGCAGGAATCATGGGTGCTTTTGGGGCTGCACTGATTGCAAGAGAACGCTATGGTTTCAAAGAATGTAAAAATACAACCATGCTTTCCATTGATGAAATCAATGAACTTACCTATACAACCTCAATGGCAAAATGTAACGGCTGTACCAACAACTGTCGTCTGACCATCAACAAATTCAGTGGCGGACGTCGTTTTATTTCCGGAAACCGTTGTGAGCGCGGTCTTGGAAAAGAGAAAGCAAAGAGTGATGTGCCAAACCTTTTCGCTTATAAAAATGAACGTTATTTTGGTTACACGCCATTAGATCCATCCGAAGCAAAACGTGGAACGGTTGGTATTCCAAGAGTTCTCAACATGTATGAGAACTATCCGTTCTGGTTTACTTTCTTCACAAAACTGGGATATCATGTGTTACTCTCTCCTGCTTCTACACATAAGATTTATGAACTTGGTATTGAATCTATTCCGAGCGAATCCGAGTGTTATCCGGCAAAGCTGGCGCACGGACATGTACAGTGGCTGATCAACCAGGGTGCAGACTTTATCTTCTACCCTTGTATACCATACGAACGTGGTGAATTTGCCGATGCCGACAATCATTATAACTGCCCGATCGTCACCTCATACGCGGAGAACATCAAGAACAATATGGATCCGATCGTACACGGTGAAGTAGATTTCATGAATCCATTCCTCGCCCTCACAAGCGAAAAGACAATCACAGACGGACTGGTCCGTGAATTTACTTCTGCAAAGAATCTTCCAGCAGAAGAAATCAAAAATGCCGCTCATGCTGCATGGGAAGAACTTGCTGCATGCCGTCAGGACATCCGCAAAAAAGGTGAAGAAACACTCGCTTACATGGAAAAGACAGGAACCCGCGGCATTGTACTTGCCGGTCGTCCATACCATTACGATCCGGAGGTCAACCACGGTATCCCGGAGATGATCACCTCCTACGGACTTGCCGTTCTGACGGAAGATTCTATCTCCCATCTGAATCCGGTAGAACGTCCGCTGATTGTTATGGATCAGTGGATGTATCATTCCCGACTGTACGCAGCAGCCAATTTTGTAAAGACAAGAGATGATCTGGATCTGATCCAGCTGAACTCTTTCGGATGCGGTCTTGATGCCGTAACAACCGATGCTGTTGCAGATATTCTGACCGGTTCCGACAAGATTTATACCTCTCTTAAGATTGATGAGGTTAATAACCTGGGTGCTGCACGTATCCGTATCCGTTCTCTTCTCGCCGCCATCCGCGTCCGCGAGCAGAAGCATATGGAGCGCACCATTCGTCCGGCAAATATCGAAAAAATTCCTTTTACACAGGAAATGAAGGCAACCTATACCATTTTGTGTCCACAGATGTCACCGATCCACTTTTCACTGATTGAGCCAGCCTTCCAGGAAGCAGGCTACAAACTGGAAGTACTGAAAAATGATAACAAGCATGCAGTTAACATGGGCCTTAAATATGTAAACAATGATGCCTGCTACCCGTCTCTGATGGTAGTTGGACAGATCATGGAGGCTATCCTTTCCGGCAAATATGACACCGACCACCTGGCTGTCATTATTTCGCAGACCGGTGGCGGATGCCGTGCTTCCAACTATATCGGATTTATCCGCCGTGCTCTTAAAAAAGCCGGTTACGGACATATCCCTGTTATTTCAATCAACTTAAGCGGGCTTGAAAGCAATCCTGGATTCAAGATCACCCTTCCACTTGTACTGAAAGGTGTGTATGGTCTGATATTTGGTGATCTCTTCATGCGCTGCCTGTACCGTGTCCGCCCATATGAAGCTGTTCCAGGCTCCGCCAATACCATGCATAAGAAATGGGAAAAGACAGTTATCGAATTTATCAAGAAAGGTTATCCAAGCAGACACGAGTTTAAGCGTCTCTGCCGCCAGATCGTAGAAGATTTTGATTCTCTTCCATTAAAAGATGTCAAAAAGCCACGTGTCGGAGTTGTCGGAGAAATCCTTGTTAAATTCCTTCCAGCTGCCAATAACTACCTGGTAGATCTTCTTGAACAGGAAGGTGCCGAAGCCGTGGTTCCGGATCTGACCGACTTCCTGCTCTACTGCTTCTACAATACAAACTTTAAAGCAGAACATCTCGGCATGAAGAAATCAACCGCTCGCATGGGTAATCTCGGAATCAAGGCTCTGGAATGGTTCCGCAAGCCTGCCGTTGATGCATTAAAAGCAAGTAAACGCTTCGATCCACCATCACATATTGAACGCCTGGCTTCGATGGCAAAAGAAATTGTTTCTCTTGGAAACCAGACCGGTGAAGGATGGTTCCTTACCGGAGAAATGCTGGAGCTGATCCACAGCGGTGCACCAAACATTGTCTGCACACAGCCTTTCGCCTGTCTGCCAAACCACGTAGTCGGAAAAGGTGTTATTAAAGAACTGCGCCGCCGTCATCCGGAATCCAACATCGTTGCAATCGATTATGATCCGGGAGCAAGCGAAGTAAACCAGCTGAACCGCATCAAACTGATGCTTTCGACTGCGCAGAAGAAGATGTAGAAATTTGGGATATGTAAAATATATTTGGTTGCAATAAGACGACCAGAGGAAACAAAGTACTCCCTCACATTCAGTTGCACTAACCACTTCGTTCAAGCCTCTTAAGGCAGGAATCGTGTTCAGCAAAGGCTTCCACGATTCCTGAGTCTTGAACTCCGTAGTGCAAATTCATGTGAGGGAGTACTTTGTTTCCTCTGGTCTGTATATTGGTAACTTTGTTTTACATATGCGAAAGTTTTTTGGGTGGTGAGGACTAGGATTTAGGGAATTGCAGTCGGAAGGGAAGATTAGTGTAATATCTTTCTTTACAGTTTTTTCTCTCCGAATTCAGCACCGTCATTTTTACCAGTACAGTTAAACGGTCGATTTTACAAAAGAAAGTCCTGCAATTCACTTTTGTGCAATGGAGAGGAGACTCAGAAATCATGGAAGCCTTTGCTGAACATGATTTCCGCTCTAAGAGGCTCATCGGAATGGTTTGCACAATGGAATTGGAGGACTTTCTTTTGTAAAATCGACCACACAACCTTTATTAAAAAAAACAGTGGACTCCTTTTCGGGAAAATCCACTGTTTCTCACATATATTAAGCTTCTTCGACTTCTACTTTTTCGCCAAGAATTTTATCAATACTTACCAGTTTTACGCTGAGTACGAATACCTGTGCTGCAACTTCCAGTTCTTCTGGTGTCGGGAAGGACGGTGCAATTCGGATATTGCTGTCTTTTGGATCCTTTCCGTATGGGAAGGTTGCTCCCGCTTTTGTCATGATCAGTCCGGCTTCTTTTGCTTTTGCTACGATTGCTTTGGCACATCCATCCAACGCATCGAAGGAAATGAAGTATCCTCCTCGCGGTGCTATCCAGGAACCAATCTCAAGTCCGCCAAGCTCACTTTCCAGTACACTTAATACGGTGTCAAATTTCGGTCTTAAGATATCTGCATGTTTCTTCATATGCTGAACCATTCCATGGATATCACCGAAGAAACGCGCATGTCTGAGCTGGTTTAATTTATCATGACCGATGGTCTGTACGGACATCATCTTGCGGATTTCCGCAAGGTTTTCATCAGATGCTGCAATTGCTGCAATACCAGAACCCGGGAAGCTGATCTTGGAAGTAGAACCGAATTTGTAAACCATGTTCGGATGTCCTTCTTTTTTACATTCCATCAAAATCTCGATCAGATAATCCTGTTTATCCTCATACAAATGATGGATTCCATATGCATTATCCCAGAAAATACGGAAATCTTCTGCCGCTGGATTTAATTTTGCAAAACGGTGTACGGTTTCATCAGAATAAGTGATTCCCTGTGGGTTAGAATATTTCGGTACACACCAGATACCTTTTACAGCCGGATCATTCTCCACATACTGCTCTACCAGATCCATATCCGGTCCATCCGACGTCATTGGAATATTGATCATCTCAATTCCAAAATGTTCGGTGATTGCAAAATGTCTGTCATATCCAGGTACCGGGCACAGGAATTTTATCTTGTCAAGCTTTGCCCAAGGGGTGCTTCCCATGATACCATGTGTCATCGCTCTTGCAACAGTATCATACATTACGTTCAGGCTGGAGTTACCAAAGATGATAATATTGTCCTTCGGTACTTCCATCATATCAGAAAGAAGCTGTTTTGCTTCTTTGATTCCATCGATCACTCCATAGTTACGGCAATCTACTCCTTCTTCGCAGACAAGATCTGATGTGCTCTTAAGTACATCCATCATCCCCATAGAAAGATCAAGCTGTGCTTTGGACGGTTTACCTCTGGACATATCCAGTTTCAGACCTTTTCCTTTAACATCTTCAAATTCTTTTTCCAGTCTGCTCTTTAATTCAAGCAGTTCTTCTCTACTCATATCTCTATATGCAGTCATCTTGAAAACCTCCCATAATCATCAACTAATCATTGTGTGTTTCCTGCCGTACTTTATACTTCCGAAATCTGCCATCTGCAGTTTCTTTCAGCTGTTTTGACAACATCAAAACTCACTACAAGTAGTAAGTATATAGGAAAAATGATTTTTCGTCAACCAATTCTTGCATATAAATATGACATATCGTGATTTTTGTTGATTTAAATGTGTTTTTTTGAATTTTTGTTTTTCATTTCATGCATTTTTCCATTTTAATGCTTTTCAAAAAGAGTAGATCAGATTTATATGCAGCATATTTTCTTTTCTCCTGCAGTATGTTTTGCTCTTCTGACAACAAAACACCCGGAACCATTTTCATGATTCCGGGCAAATATATTTACTATTTTACTAATAATGATTTTCCAGTCATATCTGCTGGCTGCTGCATTCCCATCAGCTCGATCAGCGTCGGAGCGATGTCTGCAAGGCATCCGCCTTCACGAAGCTTATATGCAGGATCTGCATTTACAAGAATGAACGGAACCGGGTTCGTTGTATGAGCGGTAAATGGTTCTCCTGTCTCTTCATCGATCAGCTGTTCTGCATTTCCGTGGTCAGCGCAGATAAACATCTGTCCACCAACTTCTTTCACTGCATCAACTGCTTTTCCTACACATTCATCAACAGCTTCAATTGCTTTAATTACTGCTGCTTCTACACCGGTATGACCAACCATATCCGGGTTTGCAAAGTTGATTACGATCACATCGTACTTATCAGCCTTGATTGCGTCTACAAGCTTGTCACATACTTCATATGCACTCATCTCCGGCTTCAGATCGTAAGTTGCAACCTTAGGCGATTTGACAAGGATTCTGTCCTCTCCCTTGTTCGGTTCTTCTACTCCACCATTAAAGAAGAAGGTAACATGTGCATATTTCTCTGTCTCGGCGATTCTTGCCTGTGTCATATTGTTTGCTGCAAGAAATTCGCCAAATGTATTCGTGATGCCTTCTTTTACAAATGCAACCATTTTATTTGGAATTGTCTCATCATACTCTGTAAAACATACATAAGTTGTCTTGATACGTTCTCCTCTGGCAAATCCGTCAAAATCATCCGCACAGAATGTTCTGGTGATTTCTCTTGCTCGATCCGGGCGGAAATTAAAGAAGATCACAGAATCTCCGTCTTTTACAGTTGCAACCGGTGTACCGTTTTTTGTCACTACAAATGGTACTACGAATTCGTCAGTTACTTCTTTGTCGTAAGAAGCCTGGATTCCTTCTGTTGCTGATGCTGCTGTGTCACCTTCGCCGCGTGTAAGTGCTGCATATGCTTTTTCTACACGGTCCCAACGGTTGTCACGGTCCATTGCATAGTAACGTCCGGAAACACTTGCAACTTCACCTACACCGATTTCTTTCATCTTTGCTTCTAACTGTTCAACATATTCTTTTCCAGATGCCGGAGGTGTATCACGTCCGTCAAGGAAGCAGTGAACATATACTTTGTCCAGCCCCTGTCTCTTTGCAAGTTCCAAAATTCCATAAATATGTGTAATATGACTGTGTACACCACCATCAGATACCAGTCCCATCAGATGAAGAGCTGTACCGTTCTTCTTCGCATTTTCACAGGCTGCAAGAAGTGCCTTATTTTCAAAGAAATCGCCATCATCGATTGCTTTTGTGATCTTGGTGAGTTCCTGGTAAATGATACGTCCTGCACCCATATTCATATGACCTACTTCCGAGTTACCCATCTGACCGTCCGGAAGTCCTACAGCAAGTCCGCTTGCATTTCCTTTTACAAACGGATATTCAGCCATTAATTTATCCATAACCGGTGTGTTTGCCTCTGCAATACCGTTGCCTTTCTTTTCATCTCTCAGACCGTAACCGTCTAAGATCATCAAAACTGTTGGTTTTTTACTCATCGTCTTACACTCCTTCATTTTGTCTTAAAGCGTTTGATTTCTCTTTCAGTTAAATATTGTACATGATTTTATATATGCTTGCAAGCACTTGTTAAAACTTTGACAGCTGAAAAACGCAGGCATTTCTGCCTGCGCCTTGGTATAATTGACTATTTCCAGTTTACAATCTTACCAAAATCCGGTTTTAAAGAAGCACCACCTACAAGTCCACCATCGATATCCGGCTGAGCGAATAATTCCGGTGCTGTAGCTGCATTTACAGATCCGCCGTACTGAATGCGGATTGCTTCTGCTGTAGCTTCATCATAAACTTCAGCGATACATTCACGGATAGCTTTGCAAACCTCCTGAGCCTGCTCTGTTGTAGCTGTCTTACCGGTTCCGATTGCCCAGATTGGCTCATAAGCGATAACTGCTGTCTTAGCCTGATCTGCTGTTACATTCTGGAATCCAACTTTAACCTGCTGACGGATGAAGTCCATTGTCACACCCTGTTCACGCTGTTCAAGAGTTTCTCCACAGCACATGATCGGTGTAAGTCCGTGTTCAAATGCTTTCAGCATCTTTTTGTTCACAGTCTCGTTTGTCTCTGCGAAGTATTCTCTTCTTTCAGAGTGTCCGAGAACAACATATTTAACACCAGCATCTGTAAGCATGTTCGGAGAGATTTCTCCTGTGTATGCACCTTTTTCTTCAAAGTACATATTCTCTGCTCCAACCTGGATGTTGCTTCCTTTTGCAGCTTCTACAACCGGAATGATATCGATTGCCGGTACGCAGAATACCACATCAGCCTCTTCTGTCACAACCAGAGATTTGAGTGTATTCACAAGCTCTACTGCCTCTGAAGGTGTCATATTCATTTTCCAGTTACCTGCAATAATTTTCTTTCTTGCCATTGCAATAATCTCCCTTATTTTATCTTAATTACAGACGCTGCTTATTTATCGTTAGCAGCTGCTACACCTGGCAGTTCCTTACCTTCAAGGAATTCAAGGGAAGCTCCGCCACCCGTAGAGATGTGAGTCATCTTGTCGCCGTATCCGAGCTGGTTAACTGCTGCTGCCGAATCACCACCACCGATGATTGTTACTGCATCTGTCTCAGCAAGTGCTTTTGCGACTTCTTCTGTTCCTTTTGCAAAGTTCGGCATCTCGAATGCACCCATAGGTCCGTTCCATACAACTGTCTTTGCATCTTTTACAGCGTCAGCATAGATCTTGATTGTCTCTGGTCCGATGTCAAGTCCTTCCCATCCTTCCGGAATTTCGCCAGCTTTAACAACTTTGATATTTGCATCATTTGAAAAATCATCTGCAATTACGTTGTCTACCGGAAGAAGGAGTTTTACGCCTTTGTCTTTAGCTTTCTGAATCATGTTCAGTGCATATTCACAGTAATCTTCTTCAAGAAGAGATTTTCCAACGGTTCCGCCCTGTGCTTTGCTGAATGTATAAGACATACCTCCACCAATGATCAGAGTGTCTACTTTATCGATCAGGTTTTCGATTACAGAAATCTTGCTTGAAACTTTAGCTCCACCAAGGATTGCAACGAACGGTCTTTCCGGATTGTTTACTGCATTTCCAAGGAAATCGATTTCTTTCTGCATAAGATATCCTACAACTGCTGTATCAACATATTTGGTAACACCAACGTTAGAGCAGTGTGCACGATGAGCTGTTCCGAATGCATCGTTTACGAATACATCACAAAGAGAAGCGAGTTCCTTAGAGAATTCATCTCCGTTCTTTGTTTCTTCTGCTCTGTAACGTGTATTTTCAAGAAGGATTACCTCTCCATCTTTCATAGCTTCAACTGCTGCTTTTGCATTTGGTCCTACTACTTCAGGATCTGCTGCGAATTTTACTTCCTGTCCGAGAAGTTCTGAAAGTCTTACTGCAACCGGTGCAAGAGAAAGCTCCGGTTTCGGTTCTCCCTTCGGTTTACCAAGATGTGAGCAGAGGATTACTTTTCCTCCGTCAGCGATCAGTTTCTTGATTGTAGGAAGTGCTGCAACAAGACGGTTCTCGTCTGTGATCTTTCCATCGATCAGCGGTACGTTAAAATCGCATCTTACAAGGACTTTTTTCCCTTTTACATTGATATCATCTACAGATTTTTTGTTAAGCATAATCCTGCCTCCTGTTTACATTTCGTTTAAATGGAATGTGCCGGGCACATTTCCGTGCTGAGCGCAGTTGCTTGCGACAATCTGCGTTTTCACACGAATACACATCTTGGGCACATAGTGCCTTTTATTTAGCAGGAAGCTCCATCAGAATTTCCTGTTAAATAAAAGAGCCCGGTCCATGTAGACCGGACCCTTGCTTGAGTCTAACTCTGGAATATTCCAGTAAGAATCAATTCAGCCTGTCCAAACAAACGTTACGGATTAAAGTAATGTTCCGAAGTGTTTGATTGTTCTTACCATCTGGCTTGTGTAAGAGTTTTCATTGTCATACCAAGAAACAACCTGTACTTCTGTTGTTCCGTTGTCAAGCGGAAGTACCATTGTCTGAGTAGAATCGAAGAGAGAACCAAATCTCATTCCTACGATATCGCTAGAAACGATCTGATCTTCGTTGTATCCGAATGATTCGTTAGAAGCTGCTTTCATAGCTGCGTTGATCTGTTCTACAGTAACTTCACCTTCAACTACTGCTGTAAGGATTGTTGTAGATCCTGTAGGGGTTGGTACACGCTGTGCAGATCCGATAAGTTTTCCGTTAAGTTCCGGAATAACAAGTCCGATTGCTTTAGCTGCTCCTGTGCTGTTAGGAACGATGTTTACTGCTGCTGCACGAGATCTTCTCAGATCACCTTTTCTCTGTGGTCCGTCAAGAGTCATCTGATCACCTGTGTAAGCATGGATTGTGCACATGATACCAGATTTGATCGGTACAAGATCATTAAGAGCCTTAGCCATTGGTGCAAGACAGTTTGTTGTACAAGAAGCTGCAGAAATGATTGCGTCATCTTTTGTAAGCTGTGTATGGTTTACATTGTAAACGATTGTAGGAAGATCATTTCCTGCCGGTGCAGAAATGATAACGTGTTTAGCACCTGCATCGATATGTGCCTGAGCTTTTGCTTTAGATGTGTAGAATCCTGTACATTCAAGAACTACATCTACTCCGATTTCTCCCCATGGAAGTTCAGCTGCATTAGCTTTAGCGTAGATTTTGATTTCTTTTCCGTCTACTGTGATGGAGTCTTCTCCAGCAGATACTTTATCAGCTAATTCATATTTTCCCTGTGTTGAATCATATTTTAATAAGTGAGCCAGCATCTTAGGAGATGTAAGGTCGTTGATTGCTACGATCTCAAATCCCTCTGCTCCAAACATCTGTCTGAATGCAAGACGTCCAATACGTCCAAATCCATTGATTGCTACTTTTACTGCCATGATTTAGTCCTCCTAAAGATAAATTGTATTACTGTATATAACAGTTACATTTTTCTTGATAAATCTTATCATTGTTTAAGATTTATCAACTGTAATTTATTGTACTAAATTCAGAACAAAAATTCAATCCCCTTTTTTCACTTTATTTTTCTGAAAACCGGGGCCCTTTTTATGAATTCTGCATAATATTTAAAACCACATGCTTCGAGAATATTGTCAACTATGTTAAAATCATACCCTACATGCTCTGGTTTATGTGCATCTGCGCCGACGGTGATGATCTCTCCCCCCAGCTTTTTGTATCTTTTTAACACATCCGGATGCGGGTGTGCAAAAGGAAGGCCATACTTCAGTCCTGCCGTATTGACTTCCAGTCCTTTCCCGTGTTCGATAAGATACCGCAGGATTTCATCTATTTCATCCGCAAATCTGCCGTAAGAATATTCCTGTTCCCGATGTTTTCCATAACGTACCACATAATCCAGATGTCCGAGCACATCAAAATCCGCTACAGCCCTGATATCGGCTATTGTCTCCCGAAGTGCCATCCGGTAGGCCTCTTCGTCCGAAATCCCCTCAAAGAACTCAGGATAATAAGGATCCTTCCCACCAACCACATGCATGGATCCGATCACAAAATCATACGGATTTGCCGCGGTAAATGCTTTTGCTTTCTTCGCAAGGTGTGGCTGAAGTCCAAACTCCACACCGATCCGGATATCCAGCTTCTCTTTATACTTTTCCTTCAGTGCTCCAAGCTCTTTAAAATAGGTTTCCGGATCAAACACAAATTCAATATCATCACAAAAATAATCAATATCTTCATGATCCGTAAAACAGATTGCTTCCAGTCCTTTATCGATTGCTGCAAGAACCATATCTTCCGGTTTTGCCTCTGAATCTCCGGAAAAATAAGTGTGCATATGGCAGTCCGCTCTCATATTTTGCCCTCCTTGTCATTCTTCATGTGTAAATCCACCCGGCATTCACGCAAATCATTTGTTGGATTGCAGTACGGTCCCAATATACCAAAAAACAGAACAATTCTGAGCTATCCCAGAATTGTTCCGCCTCCAAGTACATAATCTCCATCATACAGTACCAGTGCCTGCCCCGGTGTAACCGCTCTCTGCGGTGTCTCAAAGATGCACTCTATCTCATCTTCTCCCGTTTTGCGGACTGTGCACCAGTCCCCTTTATGGTTGTATCTGATTTTGGCAAATACGCGCATCTCACCTTCCAGATCCTCTACTGTCATAAAGTTCAGCTTATTTGCACGGACCCGCGTCGTCATCAGATCTTCATTCGTCCCTATCACAACTTCATTCGTATCCGGACGGATCTCAAGCACGAATGCCTGATACCCAAGAGAAAGCCCAAGTCCTTTTCTCTGTCCGATCGTATAGTGGATGATTCCTTTATGCCGTCCCAAGATCTTTCCATCCGGTGTTACGAAATTACCTTCCGGGATTTTCTGGTCACTTTCTTCTTCAATAAAAGATGCATAATCGTCATCGGATACAAAACAGATATCCTGACTGTCCGGTTTGTTCGCAATCTGCAATCCGATCTCTTTTGCGATCTCGCGGATCTGGTCTTTTTCGTATTCACCAACAGGCATCAGCGTTCTTCTCAGCTGATCCTGGGTAAGATTATAAAGCGCATAGGTCTGGTCTTTTGACCAGGTTGCCGAATGCCGGATTGCATAGCGTCCGTTCGGCAACTGTTCTACTCTCGCATAGTGACCTGTTGCAATATAGTCTGCTCCGATCTCCATGCTCCGTGTAAGAAGAGATTCCCATTTTACATAACGGTTACACGCAATGCACGGATTTGGTGTCCGGCCATGCAAATATTCATCCACAAAATAATCGATTACCTTCTCCTGAAAATCCTTCTTGAAATTCATCACATAATACGGAATGCCGATCTGTGCCGCAACTTTTCTGGCATCATCTACCGCGCTGAGTCCACAGCATCCGCCGTTTTCTTCCTGTATTTTCGATTCTTCGTCCTGCCAGATCTGCATCGTCACACCGATCACATCATATCCCTGTTCTTTTAGAAGATATGCCGCTACCGATGAGTCGACACCACCTGACATTCCGACTACCACTTTCTTTTTTGCCATTCTCTTTTCTCCTGCAGAAAATTCTAATACTCTTCCTCTTCTGCTTCTTCACCTTCACTGATATCGTTCTTCGGCTTCTGGAGTCCTTCGATCTTGATCCCGTGCTTCTCTGCATAATCCCACAGCGCTGCATGGATTGCCTCCTCTGCCAGTAAAGAACAGTGTACCTTAACCGGCGGCAGTCCGTCAAGTGCTTCCATAACGGCTTTGTTTGTTACCTGCATTGCTTCTGAAATATGTTTTCCCTTTACAAGTTCTGTCGCCATACTGCTTGTTGCAACAGCCGCGCCACATCCGAATGTCTTAAATTTTACATCATTAATAATTCCGTTATCATCAATATCAAGGTAGATTCTCATGATATCACCACATTTGGCGTTACCAACAGTACCCACTCCGCTTGCGTTCTCGATTTCTCCCATATTACGTGGATGCTGAAAATGATCCATTACTTTCTCTGTATACATTGTAAATTCCTCCTAAAGCTGTATTTTCTATCGAATTATTTATTCTGTTTTTTTGCAAAATCTTCATAAAGCGGTGACATTCCGCGTAAATCGCTTACAATTGTCTTAAGCTGATCTACTACATAATCAATGTCTTCTTTTGTGATCTCTTCATTCAGAGTCAGGCGCAGAGATCCATGCGCAATCTCGTGCGGCAGTCCGATTGCAAGAAGTACATGGGATGGATCAAGAGATCCGGATGTACATGCAGATCCACTGGATCCACAAATTCCTGCCATATCAAGACGGATCAGCATAGATTCGCCCTCAATGAAACGGAAGCAGAAGTTTGCGTTATTTGGCAGACGGTCTGTCGGATGTCCGTTCAGCTTGGTGTACGGGATTTCTTCCATCACACGTTTGATCAGATAATCTCTCATCTCGCGCTCTTTTGCTGTACGTTCTTCCATCGTAGCGATAGCACGTTTTGTTGCTGTACCGATTCCAACAATACCCGGAACATTTTCTGTACCTGCACGACGTTTTCTTTCCTGTGCCCCACCATGAACGAAGGAACGGATCTTCACGCCTTTTCTGATATAGAGGAATCCGATTCCTTTTGGTCCGTTCAGCTTGTGTCCGCTGGCACTTAACATATCAATATGACATTCATCTACATTGATCGGGACCTGTCCGAAAGCCTGTACGGCGTCTGTGTGGAACAGGATACCATGTTTGTGAGCGATCTCACCGATCTCTTTGATCGGTTCAATTGTTCCGATCTCGTTGTTTGCATACATTACAGAGATCAGGATGGTATCCGGGCGGATTGCTGCTTCCACATCTGCCGGATTTACTTTTCCGTATTCATCCACATCAAGATAAGTCACTTCAAACCCACGTTCTTCCAAATAAGCTGCTGTATGCAGGATCGCATGATGTTCGATCTTGGTTGTGATAATATGTTTTCCTTTATTCTGATAAGCCTCAGCGGTTGCTTTGAGTGCCCAGTTATCAGACTCTGATCCGCCGGCTGTAAAATAAATTTCGTTGCTCTTTGCACCGAGTGCGTTTGCGATTCTTTCTCTCTGTTCTGCCACAACATCTTTGTTATGGGATGCGAAACTGTAGATCGCAGAAGGATTGCCATACTGCTCTGTAAAATATGGCAGCATTGCTTCCAGAACTTCTGGTGCAGTTTTTGTTGTTGCTGCGTTATCCAAATAAATTAATTTACTCATCTTTTTGTCCTTCTTTCTTTACTTCTTTATTCATTTCCACAAGGGTATTTATCATAATACTGTCTACCGTCTGTGCCATGCTTTCATTGACTTTCTTCCAGACATATTTCGTGATACAGCTTCCCTGGATCTCGCAACTGTCTTCCGAATGAAGTGCTGCACAAGTCGCAGGTTCCAAGTCTCCTTCAAGTGCTCTGAGTACATCACCAACAGAAACTTCCGCCGCATCCTTTGCCAGCCGATATCCTCCTCCCGCTCCACGGATACTCTTGACAAGACCTGCCTTTTTCAGCTTCGCCATGAGCTGTTCCAGATATCGTTCCGATATCTCCTGCCTGGCTGATATACTGCTGATGGAAACCGGTTCTTCTGCGCCATAACACGCAAGATCGATAAAGGCGCGCAAACCATAACGACCCTTCGTTGAGATCTTCAATCCATCACCTTCTCTTTATTTTTTATATCCCACTGTTTTACTAGGATTTCTTGCAAATTGAGGATATCACCTCTGTTATGTTCTGTCAAGGCTCTTTCTTGCATATATTTTAAAACAAAAATGCCTTTGGAGCTGCTATGTCACAAAAACATTTTCTCCTGAAAGGAACTTTTATCCTTACTGTAGTCGGCATTCTCACCCGTGTAATGGGATTTTTTTACCGTATTTTTCTCAGCAGATCTTTCCCTGCAGAAGAAATCGGTCTGTATCAGCTGATTTTCCCTGTCTACACACTTGCTTATGCTGCAACTTCAGCAGGGATCGAGACGGCTCTGGCGCGCCTGGTTGCCGCCTCTTCTGCAAAAAAGCAGTCTGCAAAAGCTTATTCTTACCTGAAAGCAGCACTGCTTTGTTCTCTTTTTCTTTCCATCTGCTGTCTTTTTCTGTTGCAGAAAAATGCTGTTTTCCTCACCACAGTCATACTTGGTGATCCCCGATGCGCCTCTCTCATCTTCCTGATAGCATATGCACTTCCATTTGCAGCTCTGCACAGTTGCAGCTGTGGTTACTTTCTGGGGCTCAAGCAGATTCGGCTTCCTGCCCTCTCCCAATTATTTGAACAGCTGGTCCGGATCTTTTTTGTTATCTTCCTCTATACAGCCGATGCTCATACCGCTTTTACACCATCTGTCGCAATTGCTGTCCTCGGAATTGTCGGTGGTGAAATTGCAGCCGCTTTTCTTTGCATCCATAAGCTCAGAATTGCCGGGCAACCTTTCTCCCCACACCGGGAGCCGGCTCTTTCTGCTGTTCCTCCCCTGCTTTTTTCTGCCCTTCCACTGACCGCAAGCAGAGTCCTTCTGAATCTTTTTCAGAGTCTGGAAGCAATTTCTATTCCACTTGCCCTGCAAAAGTATGGAATGAGTATCTCCGCTTCTCTTAGCACCTACGGAATTCTGACCGGAATTGCCCTTCCCTGCATTTTATTTCCATCTGCCCTCACCAATTCCATCTCCACAATGCTCCTCCCCGAAGTTGCCAGTATGCCGGATGCTCAGAAAAAGCATGCTCTTCCGCAGCTTTTACGGAAAGTTATTTTTTTCTGCCTGTTTCTTGGTTTTGCCTGCCTGCTATTTTTCTTTACCGCATCCGGCTTTATCAGCAGACGGATCTTTCATACACCAGAAGCCGGAAATTATATCTTAACACTAGCATTTATCTGTCCTTTTCTCTATAGTAACACCGCACTGATCAGTGTGTTAAATGGTCTGGATCTTGCCGGAAAAACTTTTCTGATCAATCTGTTCACCCTGGCAGTACGAATCTGTGGTGTTCTATTTCTGATTCCGCAGTTCGGGATTCTTGGCTATCTGTGGGCACTGCTTGCAAGCCAGCTTCTTACATTTGGCTGCTGCATGTTTCTCCTGATAAAACAAGGGCGATAAAAAACGGCAGAAAGTCCTCTTTACCGAATTGTTCAGTAAGAGGGCTTTCTGCCATTTTCTATCACCTGACGCTAAAATGTGGCTGAACACATTCCTGCTATGTAAGAACCTTCACAAACCAACGGACAATCCCAGGGTTTAAATACACCTCAGACAAAATTCCCGCCACGATCATCATAACAGTAAATCCTGTTTTTGTTCCATTCCATTCACTTTGCGGATAACGATAATAATACCGGATCAATAGAAGATATGCCGGTACATAAAAAATATATTGCGGGAAAATACCGGCAATACACAGCAGCATTCCGCAAAGGCCCATCCTTAAAACTGCCGCCACAGACAGTATCCCGGCTGCAAAGCCTGTCCAAAGGAGGATTCCGGCTGCTGTCAGTCTGCGAAATCCCAGATTTGCCACACAGACCGCTAACGCCAGAGGCATCACTCTCCATCTGAGCAGGTACCACAGGTAATCTTCATTTATGATTTTCACCTGTGTATATTGATTCAGAAAATATTCATGGAAAATTCCAGTCATCGTAACATAATTTTTTGCAATAAAATTAGCATATAAGATACCCGTTCCAAAACCAATCAGATATAGCATGGGCAGCTGATATTTCTTCCGATAAAATTCCACATTCCGGCCTCCAATAATTTCACATAGTTCATTATATGACCGGAGTTGTTAATTATGCGTTCACTTTATCTGTTATACTTTGCATCATAGGCAAGGATAGCAGCTACAGTCTTGGAATCTTCAATCTTTCCTTCAAAGATCATCTGCTTCAATTCTTCAACCGTATGTGCCTCTACATTCACAAATTCATTCTCATCCAGATGCTGATGGGTACGGATCAGGTTTCGTGCCACATAAACTTCGATTTTTTCGTTGCAAAGTGCTACAGTTGTTCGAAGCGTGATCAGCCATTCCAGATCATCACTGCGATATCCGGTCTCTTCTTCCAATTCTCTTGCCGAACAGTCTCGTCCCGGTTCATCTGCTTGGTCCAGCCCTCCTGCTGGAAGCTCCAGTGTAAAGCGGTCCAGTGCATTCCGGTACTGTCTTACCATCAGGAGTCTGCCATCATCCATCACAGGAATCACAGCAGCAGCCCCTTTGTGGTGGATATAGTCCCACACCTCATGATTTCCATTGGAAAACTCCATATAATCTTTGTATACATCAACAATTGTTCCCTGATATACCCTTTCTCTTTTTACACGTTTGATTTCTTTTTTCATCCGTTTTCCACTTCCTTTTCACACAACTATGAGAAACACGCTCCGCGAGTTTCTCAAGTTATCGCGGCAGTCGCCAAGGTCTCGTGCAAACGCGGACTTTGGCTCGTTGCTCGCGTAAATTAAATACAGCCATCCAAAAGACCGAATCTTTTGGACGGCTGTCGTTTTCTGATTATCGTGTTATTTAGCATAATCTGTAACACGGGATTCCCGGATTACATTTACCTTAATCTGACCTGGATATTCCAATTCATATTCAATCTGTTTTGAAATATCTCTTGCCAGCAATACCATATCATCATCAGATACTTGTTCTGGAACTACCATTACGCGAATCTCTCTACCCGCCTGAATAGCAAATGACTTCTCAACCCCTTTAAATTGGTTGGTAATATCTTCTAACTGTTTTAATCTGTTTGTGTATGTCTCCAAGGTTTCTCTTCTTGCACCTGGTCTTGCAGCCGAAATCGCATCTGCTGCCTGAACAACGCCTGCAATCAGAGACTGTGGTTCTACATCACCATGATGTGCTTCTACCGCGTTGATAATAAGCGGCGACTCTTTGTATTTTCTACAAAGGTCTACACCAATCTGAACATGTGAACCTTCTACATCGTGATCGATCGATTTACCGATGTCATGTAAAAGACCTGCACGCTTTGCGATACGGACATCCAGTCCGATCTCGCCCGCAAGCAATCCGGATAGCTGAGCAACCTCGATTGAATGCTTCAGTGCATTCTGACCGTAGCTCGTTCTGAACTTCATACGTCCAAGAAGACGAATCAGTTCTGGATGGATGCCGTGTACACCAACTTCAAGTGCTGCTGCCTCTCCTTCTTCGCGCATCATAGTCTCTACTTCTTTCTGCGCTTTTTCAACCATCTCTTCGATTCTTGCAGGATGGATTCGTCCATCTACGATCAAACGCTCCAGTGCAATTCTTGCCACTTCTCTTCGGATTGGATCAAATCCGGAAAGAACAACTGCCTCCGGAGTATCATCAATAATAAGCTCTACTCCTGTCAGTGTCTCAAGAGTACGGATATTCCGTCCCTCTCGTCCGATAATTCTACCCTTCATCTCGTCACTTGGAAGCTGAACTACCGAGATCGTAGTTTCAGCCACATGATCTGCCGCACATCTCTGGATTGCGGTGACAACATACTCTTTCGCCTTCTTGTCAGCCTCTTCCTTTGCACGTGTTTCAAGCTCTTTCACCATCTTGGCAGTGTCATGTTTCACATCTTCTTCAACAGTTTTTAATAGATAATCCTTTGCCTGTTCGGAGGTAAGTCCTGAGATTCTTTCTAGTTCCTGTACTCTTTTCTGGCTGAGTTCTTCAACTTCAGCCTCCCGCTGCTTCATCGCTGTCTCTTTTGCAGTAAATGCAGTCTCTCTCTGCTCAATTGCCGCAGATCTCTTATCCAGAGATTCTTCTTTTGAAAGTACACGCTTTTCATAACGCTGAAGTTCAGCTCTGCGTTCCTTAGTCTCTTTTTCAAGTTCATTCTTTGTCTTGATGGACTCTTCCTTTACTTCCAAAAGTGCTTCCTTCTTCTTTGTCTCTGCTGTCTTCAAAGCATCATCAATAATTTCTCTTGCTTTTACATCAGCGTTCCCAATTTTAGAATTTGCATCGTTCTTCAACTTGGAAACAGTAACAAAATAAGTAACCGGCATTACTACTATAAGCGTAACAACTACAGCAATAATTATAGGTATCAGCACAGGAGCACCTCCTTATTTAGTTTTCATTGTACAAATACAACACTTAAATTCTATACTGTTTTCACAAATATGTCAAGCATTCCAATCGCAAACTTGTATTACTTGACGGATATCTTCGTAACGAAATCCTTTCCGCACCAAATATCCATATATTTTCTGCTTTTCTTTCGGATCTGTACAGGCAAAGTCCCAGTGTTTTTTGCGAAGAAGCTCCCGGATTGCTTCCTGATCGGAATGCTCTTCATACATCTCTTCCATGATCTCTTCTGCCCGGTTCATATCCACGCCCTTCTGTCTCAGAAGGGCATAAATCTCCCGTCTGCTCTTTTTATCTTTCCTGCTGTCTATAAAGTTCCGAATGTAGGCGTCATCATTGATATATCCAAATGATTTCACATAGGCAATCGCCGCTTCGGTGATCTCCGATGGATAGCCGCCCAGCTTTAATTTATCTCTGAGCTGGGATTCAGTTCTTGCCATGTCATTCAGCAGGTGCATCGCACGAAGCTTTGCCCGCTTCAAAAGGACTTCTTTGATCTTTGCATAAGTATCCTCTGTCAATTCACACTCTTCTTTCAGGTGAAAACGGGACAGTTCGCCTTTGTAAACCACAAAGGCGAACTGCTCATCAACAGATACCCGATACTTTGTCTTTGTAACTGGCTCGATTCGGGTAATTCTCATCATATGTTTTATTCTTCCTCATCCATCACTTCTTCAGCATCTGCCGGAGCAGCCTGTGCCGGTTCTTCTACTTCCTGCCCTTCTGCACCGATTCCGTAATGCGCACGGACTTTTTCTTCAATCTCTTCCATAATCTCCGGATGTGCTGCCAGATAAGACTTTGCATTCTCACGTCCCTGACCGATCTTTTCTCCGTTGTATGCATACCATGCACCACTCTTATTGACCAGATCAATCTTCGTCGCAAGATCCAGGATATCTCCTTCTCTGGAAATTCCTTTTCCGAACATGATATCAAATTCTGCTTCCTTGAACGGAGGTGCAATTTTATTCTTCACGATCTTCACGCGGACATGGTTACCAACCATCTCTCCGCCCTGCTTCAGAGTCTCAGTTCTGCGGACATCCATACGGACAGATGAATAGAACTTCAGTGCCCGTCCACCCGTTGTTGTCTCCGGATTACCGAACATAACGCCAACCTTCTCACGCAGCTGGTTGATAAAGATTACAACACAGTTTGATTTACTGATAACCGGTGTCAGCTTTCTGAGTGCCTGTGACATCAGTCTTGCCTGCAGACCTACATGTGTATCACCCATATCACCCTCAATCTCCTGCTTCGGAACAAGTGCTGCAACAGAATCGACTACGATAATGTCAATCGCACCGGAACGTACCATTGTCTCAGTGATCTCCAATGCCTGATCTCCGCTGTCTGGCTGTGAAATGTAAAGTTCATCAATATCTACACCGATATTCTTCGCATATACCGGATCCAGTGCATGCTCTGCATCGATAAATCCCGCAATGCCGCCTCTTTTCTGTACTTCTGCGATCATATGTAATGCAACTGTCGTCTTACCACTTGATTCAGGTCCATAAATTTCAATAATACGTCCTTTCGGAACGCCGCCAACACCAAGTGCCAGATCCAGACTCAGAGAACCGGTCGGAACCGTCTCAACATGCACCTGTGCCGCCGGATCACCCAGTTTCATAACTGCTCCCTTACCAAAATCTTTCTCAAGCTTTGCAATTGCTGCGTCTAATGCTTTCTTTTTATTCTCATCATTCATTGTATTATTCGCCATCATTAATCTCCTTATCCCAGATTCTTCGCCCACGCTCTCCATCGAACGAATGTTTGTTCTGGTTCTATATTAGTACATATGTTCTGGTTTGTCAACTACATTTTTAAATCAGATCCACACGTCTCACCTTCCCCGGAGAAGAAACCGAACCCCTCCCGAAAACCTTTCTCGCCCAGATCCTCAAAGCTTCTGACTCCCCCATCATACCACATCTTCCCCTTCCCCCACAACCAGAACACTTCTTCTCGGAAGCCATTGCTGACATAATTTCGCATTCGGAGGCTCATCGGAATGCCCTGCACAACTAAATCTGTCCGGTTTATTTTATTAAAAGCGCGTCCGTCTTCTATTTTCCCGCAGACCGCCCGTCCTGCAATCTAAAGCTCAAACACCTCAAGATCATCCGGCACAAACAACTTCCCGTGATAGTACTCCCGTCCTTCCCGCGTATAAAGCTCTTTCCTCTCCTTAAGATGCATCTCTTCCGTATGATACAGGATCAGATGCGGAATCTGAAGCTCCTCGGCAAGCTGACATGCTTCTTTCACAGTACTGTGGTGCTTTTCATAAGGCTTGAACTTATCTGCTTCTCCATACAGGCAGAACGCCTCATGGGTCAGCCAGTCGCTGCCTTTCACAAATTCATAATCTTTCTCATTGTACGGTTCGTCACCGCAGCAGGTAAACTTCACTCCGTTCGGAAGCAGCATCGTAAACCCGAACTGCTTTGCCTTCGTGGAAAAAATATCGAAAAAGGTGACCGAACAGCCAAGGATTTCCTTTGTCTCTCCGTGATGCACCGGCACAAAAAGAATCCGGTCATCAAAATATTTCGTCACCTTTTTCTGGATCGTAAGTTCTGCGATCATGCGGATTGATCTTGCCAGCTCTTCATGGCAGTAGATCCGCAGATTCCCCTCATATTTTCCCTGGCCGATCTTCTTCTGCCCGATCATCCGTATCAGCCAGATCACGCCCAGAAGATGATCGATATGTTCATGGGTAATAAAAATATCGTGAATGTCTTCCAGCTGGATCCCGGTGTCTTTTAACACCTTTAAAATACGGTTTCCGCCGCCGGTATCCACCAGAAAATGCCTGTTTCCATCCGAGAGGGCAAAACATGTATTATAGCATTCCGTTACTGTTGCATTTCCCGTTCCAAGTATTGTAAGCTTCATCCGACATTACTCCTGTCTCATTTCAACTACTTCACCTGCACATTTGTAAATACTTCCTCCCGGCACAAATCCTCTCACCGAAGAAAGTGGATAAATATTGGTATGCGGTCCTACTACACTTCCCGGGTTCAGAATGGTTCCACATCCAACTTCTACATGGTCACCCAGCATCGCGCCGAACTTTTTCATACCGGTCTCGATATTTCCTTCCGGCGTCTTTACAACCACCAGTTTTTTATCGGATTTCACATTAGATGTGATAGAACCTGCTCCCATATGTGACTTGTATCCAAGGATTGAATCCCCCACATAATTATAATGTGGAACCTGTACTTTATTGAAGAGGACCACATTTTTCAGCTCGGTAGAATTTCCGACAACTGCACCTTCTCCTACGATCGCATTTCCACGGATAAACGCACAGTGTCTTACCTCTGCGTCCTTTCCGATGATCGCCGGACCGCCGATAAATGCAGTCGGCGCAACCTTTGCGGATCTGGCAACCCACACATTTTCTCCACGTTTTTCATACTCTTCTTCCGGAAGAGACGCACCCAGTTCCAGGATAAAACTGCTGATTTTCGGAAGTACTTCCCACGGGTAGGTCACTCCTTCAAACAAATCCTTTGCGATTGTCTCTTCCAGCGTATACATTTCTTTAACCGTCATTTCTTTCATTTTTTCTTTCCTTTCGATGCTCTGCCTTTGGTTTCTTTTTTATAAAATGCTGCTGCCCTGTCATAGCAGCTTCTTAACTGATACTGGTTATTCAGTCCCAGTACTCCGTTGGTTCTGCTGACAATAAAATGATCCAGTTTTGTCATATATTCATCCGATGTAATTTCTCCCTCTGCCACATAGTTAAGCCCCTTTTCCCAGCTTGCCGTCAGCTCCGGATTCAGAAGTGAACGGATAGAATTCAACACCACATCATAGATCATTTCTCCAAGAAGCGTCGGTGTGATCACCTGCGTCTTTTTATTCAGTGCCAGATATTTGATATTGAAGAGCTTTTTCAGGATCTCCGCCCTGGTCGCACTGGTTCCGATCCCGCTTCCTTTGATCTGCGCACGAAGTTCCTCATCCTCGATCAGCTGACCTGCATTTTCCATCGCAAGGATCATGGAACCGGAATTGTATCTCTTCGGCGGTGAAGTTTCTCCCTCTTTGATATCCAGTGATTTCACATCCAGGATATCACCTTTTTTTAGCTTCTGGATGGATGCAAAAAATGCGGCATCCAGATCCACATTGTTATCACTTCCATCTCCTTCCGCGTCATTTCCATTTGCATTTTTCTTTGGTGCAGGGAACCCTGCCACCTTCAGATATCCTTCTTCCGCAAGTACACGGAAGTTGGAGAAAAACTGTTCTTTTCCGATCTGTGTTACCAACGCCACTTTCTGATAAACTGCCGGAGGATAGAAGATACTCAGAAACCTCCGGACGATCACATCATACACATGATGAGCCGTTGCAGATACCGAATTCAATGCTGAAAGTCCCTGTCCTGTCGGGATGATCGCATAATGATCCGTGATCTGCTTGTCATTGACATAACGCGTCTTTGCCAGATTTTTATATGCTCCGTAATGCAGAATATCCTGCATATATGGTGCAGCCATCTGGTATTTACTCAGCCCGTTCAGGTTCTTTGTGATCTCCTTTGATACTGCCGTCGAAAGCACTCTGGCGTCTGTTCTCGGATAGGTGACAAGCTTCTTCTCGTAAAGCTCCTGCACAATACGGAGCGTTTCATCCGGACTGATCTTGAACCGTTTGGAGCATTCGTTCTGAAGTTCTGCAAGGTTAAACAGAAGTGGCGGATTCTTTTTCTCTTTTTTCTTTTCGATGGATACAATCCGGCAGGTAAGAGGGGATGTTCCCTCTTTCAAAACAGCTATCAGCTTTTTGGCCTCCTCTTTCTCTTTAAATCCATTCTCTTTGTAGAGCTTTGGAGACTCAAAATAAGCCGAACCTTTCACTGCACGCCACTCACCGGTAAAAGTATGTCCGTCTACATTTACCGATTCGATCACACGATAGAACGGCGTTTTAACAAATTCACGGATCTCCCGTTCCCGCCTTACGACCATTCCAAGGACACAGGTCATCACACGTCCGACAGATACAACCGTGTATTTATTCCCAAGATAATTTGAAATGCTGTTTCCATATTTGAGTGTCAGAAGTCTGGAAAAGTTGATTCCCATCAGATAATCTTCCTTCGCACGGAGATAAGCCGAAGCTGACAGATTATCGTATTCTGACAAATCCTTCGCCTCACGGATTCCTCTGAGGATCTCTTCCTCCGTCTGGGAATCGATCCACACACGCCGGCGTTCTTTCCCTTTTACGCCTGCCATCTGTTCCACCAGACGGTAAATGTATTCTCCTTCTCTTCCCGAGTCGGTACAGACATAAATCCGGTCTACGTCCTTCCTGGTCAGTATTCCTTTTACGATCTCAAACTGCTTCTTTACTCCCGGTATCACCTCATAGAGAAATTCCTGCGGAATGAATGGCAGTGTCTGCAAAGACCATCTCTTATACTTTTCATCATATACTTCCGGATAACTCATCGTGACAAGATGACCAACACACCAGGTTACGATCGCCTCATCTGATTCCAGATATCCGTCTTTTCTTTTCAAATTCAAATGCAGTGCCTTGGCAAATTCCTGTGCCACACTCGGCTTTTCTGCAATATATACCGATTTACCCATATAATAATTTTGTACTCCTGTATTTTCACGCTATAGCAACTCTCACAGCGTTTAAAAAGTGAAGCTGATACCAGCTCCACTTTTTTATCATATCATATTCAGAACATAAAACAAATTATTTTCTTCGAAAAATCTTCCGGATTTTATCAACGAAGCTTTGTTTTGTCCGTCCTTCCGGATGTCTGACGGTGATTGCTTCACGCATAAAATATTCCTGGGAATTGACTTTTGAAGTTCCTTTTTCTTTCATGTAGTATTTGCCGTCACTCTTTAATTCCCGCGCTTTTACATTGTCCGCAAGCATGATCTTCAGCATATGTGTCAGCTGTTTCCTGATAGTTTCATCGTAAACCGGACATGCCACTTCCACGCGTTTTTCCGTATTACGCGTCATCATATCTGCGGAACCGATATAGATTTTCTGATCCGCTCCGGTTCCAAAAAGGAAAATACGCGGATGCTCAAGATAACGTCCGACAATACTGGTCACACGGAGATTCTCTGTGTACCCTTTGACTCCCGGAAGAATACAGCAGATTCCACGGACGATCAGATCCACCTTCACCCCTGCATTTGATGCCTCGGAAACCTTCTGGATAAAATCTACATCCGTCACAGAATTCATCTTCATGATGATCCGTCCGTTCGTTCCCTTTTTGATCTCCTCGTCCATCAGTGAAAGCACCTTTGGTTTCAGACTGGTCGGTGAAACAATAATGTGCTGATAGCTTCCATTGAGATTGCCAATGGACATATTCTTAAAGAAGACGGCTGCATCCTCTCCGATTCCCTTATCCGCTGTGATCAGCGACACATCCGTATACATCGTCGCTGTCTTTTCATTGTAGTTTCCGGTTCCCACCTGCGTAATATATTCAATATTGTTGCGGTTCCGGTAAGTGATCAGACAGATCTTGGAATGCACCTTATAACCTTCAAATCCGTAAATCACACGGCATCCTGCTTCTTCCAGACGTTCGGACCAGTCAATATTGTTCTGTTCATCGAATCTGGCTCTCAGCTCGATCAAAACCGTAACCTCTTTGCCGTTCTCGGCCGCTGCACATAAGTACTCTACCAGCCGTGCCTTCTTTGCCAGACGGTAGATTGTGATCCTGATCGTTAGAACGGTCGGATCATAAGCCGCTTCCTTGATCATACGCAGAAACGGATCCATACTCTCATACGGATAAGAAAGAAGTATATCTTTTTTCTTTACCTGCGGAATCACTTTTCCATCCGTCAGATAGCGGGATGGCTGCGGAGTAAACGGTTCGTCGATCAGAGAACGTTTCAGCGATGCCGGAACCTTATCCATAATCGAAAAAATATAATCCAGCTTCATCGGCATCTTGGTCCGGTAGATCTGTGCCGGTGTGATCTTAAATTTGTCACAGAAATACTTTTCCAGTTCCTTATCCAGCGGCTCCGCTGTCTCCATGCGGACTACTGCCATTCTGCGGCGCTTGTGAAGGGTTTCCTGCATCAGCAGGCGGAAATCATCATTGATCTCCAGTGCCTCATCGTCCGGCGACACATCTGCATTCCTTGTCACGCAGATATAATTCTTGTTCGATACCTCGTATTTGTCGAACACCACATCCAGATATTCCATGATCACCTTTTCCATACGGATATAACGGATATCATGGCCCGGAAGATATAAAATATCTGACACAAACTGTGGAACCGGTACGATTCCAATCATGGAAGTTCCATTCTGCTTCAGACTTGCGATCACATACAGTTCCTTATTGAGCAGATGTGGGAATGGATGATTGGCATCCACGATCTGTGGAGACAGGATCGGTAGGATCTGGTCTTTGAAGTACTTTTTCACATACTTCTTTTCCTGCTGCTCCAGCTCTTTTATCGATAGTCCACAGACACCGTATGGATTCAGCAGCTTCTTGATCTCCGAGTAAGTCTTGTCCCGCTCTTTATACAATGGTGCTACAGCCGCAAAGATAGCATCCAGCTGCTCTTTCGGATTCATCCCCGAACGGCTGTCGATCGTGCTGTTATCCGTAAGCGACATATCATACAGGCTTCCTACGCGGATCATAAAAAATTCATCCAGGTTGCTTGTAAAAATAGATACAAACTTCATTCTTTCAAGAAGGGGTACTGAAGAATCCTTTGCTTCCTCCAGTACCCTCTGATTGAACTTCAGCCAGGACAGTTCTCTGTTCTGTGTATAGTTCTGCATTTCTTTTTTCATATTAGCCCACCTTCACTCTTCCTTTACACTGGTATAATTTCATTCTACCACTGAATCAGAAGAAAGAAAAGTTAACTTCTTTTAAACTTTCCTGCAAAAGCTATTTCTTTGTGATAAAACCTTTTGCAGTCAGTGTCTCAGCACAGAGAACAGCTCCTCCTGCCGCACCGCGGACTGTATTGTGGGAAAGTCCGATAAATTTATAATCGTAAAGGGAATCTTCTCTGAGTCGTCCGATAGAAATTCCCATTCCGTTCTCATAATCTACATCCAGTTTCACCTGCGGACGGTTGTCTTCTGTCATATAGCGGATGAACTGCTTCGGTGCACTCGGAAGCTCTGCTTCCTGCGGGAAGCCTTTGAAACTTTCCAGTTTTTCGATCAGCTGCTCTTTGGTTGGTTTCTTTTCAAAATTGATAAATACGGCAGCAGTATGTCCATTAAGAACCGGTACACGTACACACTGGCATGTGATCTTCGGAGAATCTGCTTTTACGATCTGTCCATTTTCAACTCTGCCGAGAACACGAAGCGGTTCCTGCTCGCTCTTTTCTTCTTCTCCACCAATGAATGGAATGATATTTTCTATCATTTCCGGCCAGTCTTTAAAGGTCTTTCCTGCACCTGAAATTGCCTGGTAGGTTGTAACAACCAGTTCTTTCGGTCCGAATTCTTTCCATGCTGCAAGGCAAGGCGCATAGCTCTGGATCGAACAGTTTGGTTTTACTGCGATAAATCCTCTTGTAGTTCCAAGACGCTTTTTCTGGTCTTCGATGACCGCAAAATGTTCCGGGTTTACTTCCGGGATTACCATCGGTACATCCGGTGTCCATCTGTGGGCACTGTTATTAGATACAACCGGTGTCTCTGTCTTTGCGTATGCTTCCTCGATCGCACGAATCTCATCTTTTGACATATCAACTGCACTGAATACAAAGTCAACTGTCTTTGCAACTTCTTCTACCTCGTTGACATTATGTACAACGATCTTCTTGACTGCTTCCGGCATCGGAGTGTCCATTTTCCAGCGGTCTCCGACTGCTTCTTCATATGTCTTTCCTGCGGAACGCGGGCTTGCAGCCAGTGTTACTACCTCAAACCACGGATGATTTTCCAGCAGAGAGATAAATCTCTGCCCTACCATTCCTGTTGCACCAAGAATACCTACTCTTAATTTCTGATCCATTTTTATGTCCTCATTTCCTGTTTTGTCTTTTTGATACGCACATTTGTACGCGTGATTTGTATATCATAGCGCATTTTCCGACATTTTTCAACCCTGACAATTGAAAAACTATGTCTACTTATTAACGCTCATGTTACTGTTCCCAGTACCTGTGACCAGCAATGCTCATTTTCCTTATAACGATTAGCACTCTTCCAGATACGCTTCGTGAAGCGCGATCACCTTTTTCATAGCTTCCGGTCCAGGTGCACCGATCGTATTTCTCTTATTGACACAGGTTTCCATGCTGATTGCATCATAAATATCTTCTTCAAATACCGGAGAGATCTCCTTATATTCTTCCAGTGACATATCATCTAACGCAATCTTCTTATCGATGCAATAAAGTACCAGCTTTCCTACGATTCCATGTGCATCACGGAACGGTACCCCGTGATTTACCAGATAGTCAGCTGCATCTGTTGCATTGGTAAATCCATGTCTGCAGCTTTCCAGCATACGTTCTTTGTTGAACTTCATGGTTGCAAGCATTCCGGTAAATAAAGCCAGGCATCCTTTCACGGTATCGATGGCATCAAATACCAGCTCTTTGTCCTCCTGCATATCTTTATTGTAAGCAAGCGGAATTCCTTTCATTGTAGTCAGGATCGAAGTCAGTGCACCGTATACACGTCCTGTCTTTCCACGAACAAGTTCCGCAATATCCGGATTCTTCTTCTGTGGCATGATACTGCTTCCGGTGCTGTAGCTGTCATCGATATCGACAAACTGGTATTCATTGGAATTCCAGATGATCACTTCTTCTGAGAAGCGGCTTAAATGCATCATAATCGTAGATAGAGCACTCATCAGCTCGATCAGATAATCACGGTCCGATACCGAATCCATACTGTTCAGTGTCGGTCCGTCAAATCCGAGAAGCTCTGCGGTGTATGCTCTGTCCAGATCATAAGTAGTTCCTGCAAGTGCTCCGGATCCAAGCGGACAGGTATTCATTCTTTTGTAAATATCTTTCAGACGCATATGGTCTCTTTTGAACATTTCAAAATAAGCACCCATATGGTGTGCCAGTGTGATCGGCTGCGCTTTCTGCAGATGGGTAAATCCAGGCATGATCGTCTCGGTGTTGTCCTTCATGATCGCAAGAAGTTCGCGGAGCATATCCACAACCAGTCCCTGCAGTGCGGTGATCTCACTTCTTGTATAAAGCTTCATATCCAGTGCAACCTGGTCATTACGGCTTCTTCCGGTATGCAGCTTCTTTCCTGCATCCCCGATCCGGTCGATCAGATTTGCCTCTACAAAACTGTGGATATCTTCGTATTCCTCTGTAATCTCAAGCTTTCCGCTCTCTACATCCCTGCGGATGCTTTCCAGTCCATCCAGAATCTGCTGCTTCTCATCGTCTGTCAGGATCCCCTGCTTTGCAAGCATCATAACATGCGCCTTGCTGCCCTGGATATCCTGCTCATAAAATCGTTTATCAAATGAAATGGACGCATTGAAATTATAAACCAGTTTGTCGGTTTCTTTCGTAAAACGTCCTCCCCATAACTGTGCCATAGCTTTCCCTCTTTTCTTCAACGTAATTCTGTGCTTTAGTGTACCATAGAATGTCGGATTCTGTAAAGTTCCCCTCTTAACTTTTCACAGAACTTTCCTCTTCCTCCCGAAGTTTCTTTTCCCGTTCTCTCTGATTTTTGGAATAAATACAGCCACAATAGTCCTGGCGGTAAAGTCCGTAAATCTTTGACAGCTCGGTTGAACGCTTATATCCATTTCTCTTTTTAAAATCTGAAACCAGATAAGCCACTCCATATTCCCCGGCAAGCCGCTCACCAATCTCATTCAGCTTCTGTGCATTTTTCAGCGGACTGATGGAAAGGGTTGTGGTGAAATAATCATATCTGCCTTCTTTTGCAAATCTCGCAGCTTCCCGGAGTCTGAGCTCATAACATCTGAAGCACCGCTCTCCACCTTCCGGAATCATCTCCAGTCCCTTCGCCATCTCGTAAAATTTTTCACTGTCATAATTTCCCGCCTGAAAATGGATCGTATGCTTCGCCGGAAGCTCCCGGATCAGTTTTTCCTGCTCATGGATTCGCTTTTCAAATTCCGCCTCCGGGAAAATATTCGGATTGTAATAAAAGACCGTAATCTCAAAATATTCCGACAGATATTCCAGCACATAACTGCTGCATGGTGCACAACAGCTGTGAAGGAACAGACGTGGAACCTTCTTTTCCGATACGATCTGTTCTATCTTTTTATCCAGTTCTTTCTGGTAATTCTTTTTCTGCATCTGTTCATCTCTCCTCATATTGCAGATTTGTTTCTTATTATAGTGCAGCTGTTCTCTTCGCACAATATCTTTTCTGCTCTGTTTTTCTTTTTCCGCTCCATTCCAGCCAGATGCACACACGCTTTTTTTTATTTCTCATAAACTGTAAGTAAAAGACTTATGATCGTTTCTGTATCTGGAGGATTATCATGCAATATGCACTGGAACTGAAAAACGTTCATTATGCTTACCATACACTGGAAGGAGAAACCTACGCCCTGAAAGACATCACCTTTTCGGTCCGCGAAGGGGAATTTATTGCTCTGGTCGGTCCCTCCGGGTGCGGAAAATCCACGCTGCTCCACCTGATCGCCGGCCTGCTTACACCGGAAAAAGGACTCATCAAAATAAACGGCAGCTATCATCCGGACAATACTTCCTGCATCGGATATATGCTGCAAAAGGATGAACTTCTTGAGTGGCGTACCATCTATCAGAACGTTCTTCTCGGTCTCGAGATCCAGCATGCACTGACTGCCCGTTCCCGCGCGCTGGCAAGAGCCCTTCTTACACAATACGGTCTGAATGCCTTTGCAAATGCAAAACCATCCGAACTTTCCGGAGGAATGCGCCAGAGAGCCGCGCTGATCCGCACGCTGGTCCTGAAGCCGGATATCATGCTTTTGGATGAACCCTTTTCTGCCTTGGATTATCAGACCCGGTTAAATGTCAGTGATGATATCGGGCAGATTATCAAAAAAGAGAAAAAAACAGCGATCCTTGTCACCCATGACCTTGCCGAAGCGGTCAGTCTTGCTGATCGGATCCTTGTTCTCACAAGCCGTCCGGCAACCATTGGGCAGACGGTCAATGTTTCCTTTTCTGATCCGGGACTTTCCCCGCTTGCCCGCCGCAATGCCCCGGAATTTAAGACTTATTTCAATCTGATCTGGAAGGAGCTGAACCCGGATGAATGAACTTTCAAAAAACCAACTGCATTACCTGAATATGCACCGCAGACATAAACGGATCATTGCTGTTTCCAGAGTCTCCATCTTGCTGACATTCCTCTTTCTCTGGGAATTTTCGGCAAATACAGGATTGATCGACTCTTTCATTTTCAGCAGTCCTTCCCGGATTGCCCTGTGTTTTCTGGAAATGACCGGTGACGGCAGTATTTTCCGTCATATCGGAGTGACTCTTTACGAAACCCTGGTCAGTTTTATCCTGGTAATCTTCTTCAGCCTTTTTGTCACCGTCCTTCTCTGGCTCTTTCGGAAGCTTTCGGAAATCCTGGAGCCTTATCTGGTCGTCCTGAACAGTCTGCCAAAATCCGCCCTTGCTCCGCTTCTCATTGTCTGGCTCGGCGCAAACCGCACAACAATTATCATTGCCGGAATGTCTGTTGCAATCTTCGGGAGCATACTGAACCTCTATTCCGAATTTTCCGAAGTAGACCCAGATAAAATCATGCTCATCTACACTCTTCACGGAAACCGGCTCCATGCCCTCTCCAAGGTAGTGATCCCAAGCTGCATTCCGGCGATCATCAGCACCATGAAGGTCAATATCGGACTTTGTCTGGTAGGCGTGATCATCGGAGAATTTATCGGCGGCAGGGAAGGACTTGGCTATATGATCATCTACGGCAGTCAGGTCTTCAAGCTCGACTGGCTGCTGATGAGTATCTGTATTCTCTGCGTGATCGCCATGCTGCTGTACGCACTGATCGGACTGGTTGAAAAATGGTATCTGGGCCGATGTAAGATTTCCTGATATTTATCAGAAACTTCACAGGGAAAGTCTCTTCTTTCTCCCTCGCTTTTTCAAAAAGGAACCATACTTTTCAGATCATTTCTGGTATGCTCCCCGTCAAGAGGACAATAAAAAATAATAAATTTTTGTATCGTCAGCCATGCTATGGCTGGCGATATTTTATGCTGCTTTTGTATATTGCTCATGATATTTCATTGGTCCATTGTCAATACAGTGGGCAACTTTAGACATACTCTGCTTCATATGATATTTTTTTAATCTAGTATAAAACTGTGCGCTTGTATATTGAAAGCCTCGATCAGAATGAACTAATGGGTGTGCATCTGCCTCCTGACGAACAGCCTCATCAAACGTGTCCATAACTAATGGATTATCATTATGATCGCTGATTTTAAAGGAAACAATCCTTCTATCATATAAATCTAAAATAGCACTCAGATAAACTTTATGAACTTCTATTCCGTTGTAGTATTTAAATTCAGAAACATCTGTAAGCCACTTTTCATTCGGTTTTTCGGCGTGAAATTCACGGTGTAAATAGTTTTTTGCTATGTGATCAGGATTTCTGTCTCCTCTGGTACAACTCTTAGGTTTCCATTTAATATTTGATTTTATATCGTATTTCCTACAAATACGAAGTACTCGTTTATCATTCACATGAATTCCTTTGATTCCTTTATGTCCATCTAATTCATCACGAATCCTTCGATATCCCATATCTGGATGCTGGTTATGAATCCTTTGGATTTCAGTGGATAGTCTTTCGTTTCGAAGTTCATTATTACTTTTCGGATATTTTACCCAGCGGTAATACGCAGAACGTGTAACATTAAGATATTTACAAAGTCTATCTATGGGATAATGCTTAGATATTTGAGTGCCATTGTACCATAATTCTTATCATTTGCAAGACAATCTGTTACTATTTTTAATCTCTCATCAAGTGTAGTGTTCTTTGCTTTTTTCATGTAAGCACCTCCAGTGGAGGTTTTTAATATTCCACCAGAATTATACACCTTAATCCAATCGGAAAGCTGTCTGTGTGAACGAATTCCGTATTTTGTGCAAATATCCTGAAGAGATCCTTCTCCGTTAAGATAATCATTTATAGCAGATATTTTTAAATCTTTTGAATAAGATCTGTTTTTCGGTTGATTGAGTAATCCAGTTGATCCATCATACTGATAAATAGAAACCCAATTTCGAATACTATGATGATCAACTCCCAATTCTTTTCCTGCTTTCCGTATGCCAATTTCTCCTGCAAGGTAGCGTTCGACTATTTTTACTTTTTCTACTGGTTCTATCTTACTCTTTCTGAACATGAAAATACCCCCAGATAGGACTTTTATATTTCATTGTCCTATATGAGGGTAGCATATCATTTTCTGCCTATACCGCCCCAAACTGCAGATACCACACTGCCATCTTATCTCCCAGAAAAATTGCAGTTGCAAGTCCAAACGCAAGAAATGGTCCAAACGCAAACTGATCTGTTTTATTCAGCCTCTTTCGTACCAGCATCAGTGTCACATAAGCACCTCCTGTTATAATCCCAATACACATTGCACATATCATTGACGCGCCACCAATAAGCAATCCGCTTACCGACATCAGCTTGATATCTCCGCCTCCGAAAGCCCCTGGAATTGCAAGTGCCAGCACCAGCATCGGCACTGATATGATTCCCATACCGGTCAGTCTTGTAGCAATTCCCATCTCCGGATAAAGCATAAAGTCCAAAACCGCAAGTATCAAGATCATAATATGAAATCGATCATAAATCATCTGTATATGCCAGTCAACCAAGGCAATCACAAACAGTATTCCCAAATATATAAAAAAAACTGCGCCTCTTAGTGAAATCACACCCATTTTCCCGCAACCATATACAATTGCACAACCGGTCATGGATACTCCACCTGTTAATTCCACTAAGAAATATCTTGCAATCCTCTTGCTCTTTGCACATATTGCGCTTTTCCCGTATGTTAATTTATCGATGACAATATGTAAGAAGCTGAAGATGCCAGCTCCGAAAAAGAACCTTATTATCCATAATATGATTTCTAAAACCACAAACATCCTCTCATAATTAAATGATTTGTTATAAATTATAACAGTTTTTTCGCAAAAAAGGTACTGTTTTTAATGCTTTATTTAATTTTTCTGTCACAAAATTGATCATGACAATATTTTGAAACCTGCCGGAGACCTTTTAATAACAGGAAATGCAATTTCCTGTTATAGAAAAAACGGAAACAAAAAATGGATCAATCTCTTTTGTGAGAATTTGATCCATTTTTACCGCATCTAAATCAGTTGTCCCAGCACCGGAAGCCTTTTCAGATAAATTCTTCCGGAAAATGCAATATGCGGCAGTTCATAAAACATACAATACTTCGGGCAGATTGGCTGATACAATGGATCCGCTACAATGATTTCTGCATCTTTCAATGCTTCTTCCATTTCTTCTTCCCCACAGATCCATCTGTCCTGTCTGCAAAGCAGACCTTCTGTTTTTTCCAGCGGGCAGAGAACTTCCACCGGACAGCCATATTTCTGTTCGATCCCTGCTGCCAGAGATTCCATGGTCACCGGTTCTCCGATCAGAGTCACTTTCTTTTGTCTGCCTGCCACTTCAGGCTTCTTTATTTCTTCTCCCGATGCCGGATTTCTGTTTCCCTTCTGCTCCATGATTTCTTCAATTTCACCCTGCATCCGATCCTTTCGATATGGTATCTGCTCTTTTTCTTCCAGTGCTTTCGCAATCCGCTCTGTATAAGAGCCAATCGGCGTTCCAACCACATACGGGGTTCCGAACTTTTCTTCCAGTACTTTCGCCGCACGAAGCCCGACCGAAGATACCACCAGATTCACCTCTGCTTCTCCTGCCTGCAAAAATGCATCCAGTTCATCTCCCATTGCCCAGGTAGACAGCACCTTCCATCCACAGGCTTTCAGGTTCTCTTTCAGCACCTCTACATGAGATACCGATCCAAAGTCCAGTGGTGTCACACCAAGCAGATTGACGGTGCGTGCCTGAATCCGTCCTGTCTTTTCCCCGGTAAATCTTTTCGCGATCTCCTCTAATGCAATTCCTGCCCCATACACATAATCATGCATTCCGTTCGTAGGTACTGCAAATGCAGGAATCCCGGTTTCTTCTTCCAGTACCTGTGCCAGTGCCGGAAAATCGGTTCCATTCATATACGGAATTGGGGATCCTGCAAGGGCAATAAATTTCGGATGCAGCTCCCTTGCTGCCTCTTTGATATCATCCAGAAATTTTTCATCATTTCCCATGATCGCATCAATTTCTGTCAGACCGGAAATATAGATCAGACTGTCCTGATCGTACCAGCGGATCTCATCGTGAGTGTTGTAGGTCGAATTGCATCCGGACGGGTCGTGCATAACTGTCATGCCGCCAAGCTCATAAAGTGCAGAACACACACCGGATACATCCGATGTATAAATTGGTATGATTCGATAAGATTGTCTCATATACAGCTTTCACACCCCCATCCTTTTCGCACAACCAGATCTTCCGTGTCTTTTTCTTCGGTAAATGCTTCGGCCATAAGCTCTGCCGTCCTGCGGATCCCGTCAAATCCGTAAAGGCCGCCGCCCTGTACCATATTGACAAAATACGGACTTCCTGTAAACCATGCCGCCTTCTGTCCGATCGCCAGTATTTTTTCATCCGATGTTCTCGGAAGCACACGCATTTTCACCTGGATCGTTGCAATCAACTGCAGATCCGGTGCATGCTCCTTCAGCCACTCAAATTCTGCTTTTTCTTCCGGACTGATGGAATCCAGATAGATCCGTATTACCCGGAAGCCATGAGTAAGCAGAAGCTTTGCAAGTCCCAGTGGACGTGGATGGTACAGATAATCAATGGCAACCGCAGTGTCTCCGATCACCTCATGCGCCTTTTCCAGTGCCTTTTCACAGGCATCAATTTCCCCTTCTACTGAAATCGTTTCCTCCAGCTTTCCATAGCCCATTGTCTGGCAAAAATTTTCCAGCTGTGCTGTGATCTCTTCATAATCAAAGCTGCCCGGCAGATACAGGTATGGTCGTTTCAGACGCTCTGAAAGCGCTTCCGCACCATACTTAGATGGTGGATAAGAAGATATAAAAAGTTTCCCTTCGGAAAGTGCCAGATAGTCTTCCCAGCTTTTACATCCCGGCAGTTCCCGGAAGATTCCCTGATGTGCCCGGACGATTCGTTTCAGATCTGCATTTTTTTCCAGTACGAAATCACTGCCGAGAAAACTCACAGCTTTTTCATCTGCTTTTCGCTTTGGAAGTGGCTCATAAATCGCTTTTCTCAGCTTCTGATCCGGTGTCGGTCCATGCTTCTGCATGATCGGATCCATATAACAGCGGATAAATGTAATCTTTGGGAACCTCTCTTCCAGTTCCTGATACACCCGTTCCAGATCGCATCCCAGAAAATGATGCAGACAGACGGTAAATAAAAGAACTGCTTTCGGTTTTTCTTCCAACTTATTCAGCACATCCGTCACGCCTTCGATGGTGATGTCCTCCAGATTTCCATTTAACAGATTCTCTTCTTTTACGATCACAAAGGAAAACCGGTCAGCCGCATTCATTTCCGCCGCTGTCAGCACCACACCTCGCATGCAGTTATCTGCACAGACATAGATCTGTCTTGCCTCCGGCATCAGCATTCCGGTATGTACGATGTTCCAGTTGCCGTGAACCGGCGAGTTAAATTCAAGCCCCGGTGCAAATGGAACCGGAAATGTGGCATCCTTGATGGCTACTGCCGCGCCTTTTTCATCCACCGGATGTCCTACCCGTTTTAACATGGTCTCTCCTCTCCGCACACTGCAAGGATCTGATCTGCCAGCTTCCGGTATTCCTCTGCCATCTGAGAATCCGGTGCGTATTCCAGCAGAACCTTACCGGCTTCTTCTGCTTCCATCACAAGTTCGCTCCGGTCAAGCTGTCCAATGATCTGCGTGTGAAAATCCCCTGCAAGCTCCCGCACCTTTTCTTCCTCTCTCGGAACCTCTCTTTTATTTAAAATAATACCGCCAAGGGAAGCATATCCCCGGTTCCTGAAATTCTCTACTGCCATTGCAATATTGGCCCCGGCATGGATCGCCATATTTTCACCGGATGTGATGATGAATACCTGATCCGCATAGCCTTTTCGCATTGGCATGGAAAAGCCACCGCAGACTACATCACCAAGTACATCATATAACACGATATCCGGCTGGTAGGTCTCATAAGCACCGGTTTCTTCCAGCTTCTCAAGGGCGGTGATAATCCCGCGTCCTGCACATCCAAGTCCCGGTGTCGGTCCACCTGCTTCTACACAGACCACACCTGCATAGCCAACCGTAACCATATCTTCCAGTTTTAGATTCTGTTTCTTCTGTTGGAACATTTCCAGTACGGTTGGAATCTCCTTTCCGTGTCGGAGCTGGATGGTCGAATCCGCCTTCGGATCACAGCCGATCTGCATGACCTTGTATCCTTTTTCGGCAAGTGCCACCGCAAGATTGGATACAGTTGTGGATTTTCCGATCCCGCCTTTTCCGTACACTGCTATCTTTTTCATTCCGCTTTTTCCTCCGCTTTCGTAATGACGTTCGAGTACGCCGTTTTTGTGGATACCCCATTCAGACGCCCGATCTTCCCTGACAAAGCACTGATCATATCTTGCGGTGCATCAATGGCGATGCTGATGATATTAATTCCCTTCTCCCGGTACGGAATTCCCATTCTTCCAATGATATACTCTCCTGCTTCATGCAGGTAATGGTTCAGTTCCTCAATCGCGGCAGGATTCTCCACAATAATTGAAATGACTGCTACTCTGGTGTCCATGAAAAGTCTCCTTTCTTTTTGAAATGTCACCGATTCCGCATTTCAGATTGTTTAGCAGATACGTGGCAGCAATTCTCCGCCCGGCTGTGGAAGAAGTGCCTGCGTTCCGATTTCTGTAGTCATGACTACTTTCCCCGGCTGCTCTGCAGTTACTTCTCCGATAATTGCCGCATTCTGTGAATACGGACATTTGTGCAGTACTTCTACAATCTTTTCTGCCTCTGCTTTTGGTGCCATAATGACCATTCTTCCTTCACATGCAAGGTAAAGTGGCTCCAGTCCAAGCATTCCGCAGACTCCCTTCACTTCCGGTGCAACCGGAACTTTTTCAGCATTCAGACGGATTCCAACATTACTTTGTCCCGCAATCTCATAAAGTACTGTTCCAACTCCACCTCTTGTCGCATCACGGATGACATGCAGATCATGTGTTGCATTTATCACTTCTTCTACAGTATGCCATAGTGGTGCACAGTCACTGGTCACATCCGCTTCGATTCCGAAGTCTTCTCTTGCAAGAAGGATCGTACAACCATGGCGTCCCACATCTCCGGTCACAATGATCGCGTCTCCCGGCTGTGCCAGTTCTCCTCCGACTTTTACGCCGTCCTCGATCTGTCCCATTCCGGTTGTTGTGATAAATACACCGTCTACCTGTCCTTTTCCTGCTACCTTGGTATCTCCGGATACAATACGGACACCGGCTTCTTTTGCCGTTTTCTCCATTGCTGCTGCGATCTCTTCCAGTTTTTCCATCGGAAATCCTTCTTCAATTACAAATGCACAAGTCAGATAAAGTGGTTTTGCTCCCATACATGCAAGGTCATTAACTGTTCCGCAGATGGAAAGCTTTCCGATATTTCCTCCTGGGAAGAATGCCGGAGATACAATAAATCCATCCGTAGATACTGCCATCTTTCCGACTGGTGGTGTAAGAACTGCCGCATCATCCGCAGTCAGATCCGGATTGGCAAAATGTGCTGCAAATACTTTATCGATCAGCTCTGAAGTCTGCTTTCCGCCGGCTCCGTGTGCCATAGTTACTGTCTGGTTGTCCATTTTATTTTCCATTTTTAACTTCCTTCTCTCCTAATCGTTTCCGTATATATGATACCGGATTGTTCCAGTGTTCCATTCTTTTGTTTCCCTGATACCGGATTGTTCCGCACTTACGTGCTCTCACAATCCTCAAAACATTCGTAATCCGCTCATTTTTCTTCGCGAAATGGCTACTTACTCATGTTTTGGCGGGGATAAAGGTCAGAAGTCTTCCTGCAAGCAAGCTTGCGTCGGTGTTCCATTCCTTCGTTTCCCTGATACCGGATTGTTCCGCACTTACGTGCTCTCACAATCCTCAAAACATTCGTAATCCGCTCATTTTTCTTCGCGAAATGGCTACTTACTCATGTTTTGGCGGAGATAAAGGTCAGAAGTCTTCCTGCAAGCAAGCTTGCGTCAGACTTCTGACTTTTATCCCCTGGTATCATACATATAGTAAGCCGAGCATGCGCCCTCGCCGGATACCATGCAGGCTCCTACCGGGTGCTGCGGTGTACATACCTTGCCAAACACCTTGCAGTCGGACGGTTTGCATTTTCCCTGCAGTACATCTCCGCAGCGGCATGCCGGATTTGCTTTTCCTTCGATCTTTGGCATATTGTATTTCTTTCTGGCATCGTATGCTTCCCATTCTTCTCTCAGCTGCATACCGGATCCCGGAATGATTCCAAGACCTCTCCACTCGCTGTCGCATCCTTCCATCAGTTCATTCACCAGCCTCTGTGCCTCACGGCTTCCTTCTCTGGTGACAACTCTCGGATAGCAGTTTACGAAGAACGGCTTTCCTTCCTGGAAGCGTACCAGTGCGACCGCAAGTGCTGTGAGCAGTTCTTTTGCCGTAAATCCTGCTACCACACCGCTGACTCCTTCTTTTACCAGTTCCTCACAAAGTTCAGTCCCCGTGATTGCATTGACGTGTCCCGGATATAAAAATACATCCGCACTGCCTTTGAGTGCCTCGTAGGCTCCCGGCATCGTCTTATTGGCAACCAGAAGAGAATAATTGGAAATTCCATCTTCCTTTGCCTGTTTAACCGAAAGGCATCCTGCAGGTGTCGTTGTCTCAAACCCAACGGATAAAAATGTCACCTGTTCTTCCGGATGATCTTTCGCATATTTTTCCGCATCTGCCGGTGAATAAACGATATGGATCTTTGCTCCTTTTTCTCTTGCTCCGGCAAGGCTCATCTGACTTCCCGGTACGCGGACCAGATCACCAAATGTACAGATCGTCACCTGCTTCTCCAACGCCAGATAAATTGCTTCATCAATGAAGCTGACCGGTGTTACGCAGACCGGGCATCCCGGTCCTGAGATCAGTTCTACCTGCTTTGGCAAAAGTTTTCGGATCCCCAGACGGAAAATTTCATGGGTATGGGTTCCGCATACTTCCATGATCCGCACTGCCGGTCCGTCATAATTTTCTATGATCTCTCTGGCTGTTCGTTTCTTTTGTTCTTCCATTACAGCAGTTCCTCCATAAGCTGATCGGTCTCGCTTTCATCTTCATCGGTGATCTTTGCGATCGCAACTCCGGCGTGGACCATGACGTAATCACCTGGTTCCAGATTCTCCAAGAGCTTGGATGAAACCTCTCTTTTTGCACCGCCTGCGTCAACGACGGCGGTTCCGTTACTGATTTTTACAACTTTTGCTGATAATCCAACACACATGTGGGTAATTCCTCCTTTTTTTGGGAAGGGACGCAAGGAGAGAAAACAATTGGGACCGGCTGCGGTTTCGGAGTCCGGTGTTCTCTAGGAAGGCTTCGTGTTGCTAAGAGCATTTACAGAAATCCATAACTCGCTTCGCTCAAACAGATGGATTTCTGTAAATAACGCAACACTGCAGTTTCCAAGAGAACGCTCGGGCTCCTGCAAATGCAGCCGGTCCCAATTGTTTTCTCTCCCTGCTGGCGCTTCCTAAAATTTAACGTGTTGACAAAGGGGGAATTGACAAGGCAGTGCCTTGTTGTCAATTCCTGATTTGTTTGTTCCTGGTGGTCCTTTTCCTCTTTTATTGTAATTTGTAATAGTTTTTAGATTAACTCTGTTTAAAATATTTTTATGTCTGGTTTTATTTTATCTCATGCTTTTGTAAATATGCCATTGCGTAGGCTGCCTGACCAAGTGACAATCCTCCGTCATTTGGTGGAATGAGGTGATGGTGCAGGGTGATGAGACCTTGCTTAACCAGACCTTCTTCTACCAGCCGTAGTAGTAAGCGGTTCTGGAAAACTCCGCCGCTTAGGGCAACTTTCCGGATTCCGGTCTGATGACTTGCTGTAAGGGCTGCGGATATGATCTGTCTTGCAAGTACCTGGTGGAACTCGTATGCAAGTTGTCCGGTATCTTCCCCGGCAAGACGTTTTTTTGCGAGGTTTTTGGCTAATTCGCCGGTATTTAGAATCAGGCGGTCTTCTGCCGTTTCTGTAAATGGCTTAAGCATGATGGGTTCGTATGGATGCTGCATTGTTTTTTCGTAAGCTTCTGCTGCAAACTCTAATGCCGTAGATGCTTCTCCCTCGAAAGTGGATTTTTTCCGGATTCCGAGGATAGCACTGACTCCATCAAAGAGACGGCCGGCACTGGTAGATCGAACAGCATTCAGGTGTCGTCCGGTCATTGTCACCAGTACTTTTGCCTCCGGTTCGGTGCAAAGCTCCAGTTTCTTCATCCATTCGACCGTTTTTTCTTTATCCTGCAATTCTTCATAGAGAAGAGAACCGGCAATTCGCCAGCCTTCTTTTGCAGAAAGATCTCCACCTACCTGCCAGAATGGCTTAATGCTGCCAAGTCTTTCAAATCCATTGTAATCACAACGAAGAATTTCTCCACCCCAGATGGTCCCATCCGTTCCATAGCCGGTTCCGTCAAAGGAAACGCCGATCACCGGATCTTCGCAGTCATTTTCTGCCATACAGGACAGAATATGTGCAAAATGGTGCTGTATCTTCAGAACCGGAAGTCCAAGTTCTTCCGCAACAACTGTCGCATTGTATTTCGGATGCAGATCGCATGCCACAACCTTTGGTTCTACCTCCAGAAGTGTTTCCATTCTGCCGATCGTTTCTTTTAAAGCTTCCACGGTGCGCAGATCTTCCAGATCTCCCACATAAGGGGATGGGTAAAATCTGCCGTCCACACCGATACAGAATGTATTTTTCAGTTCTCCTCCAGTGGCAAGTACCTGCCCTTTCCACGACATCTGAACCATGGTCGGAAGTGGCGCATAGCCTCTGGATCTGCGGATCATATATGGCTCATTTTTATAAAAATCCATCACCGAATCATCGGCACGGATCCGGATTTTCCGGTTGTGGGAAAGCATACAGTCGCACAGACGGGAAAGTTCCTGAATCGCTTCTTTGTCCTCCCTGCAGATCGGTGCACCGGATGTATTTCCACTGGTCATAACCAAAAAAGACGGCATCCGGATTCCATCATCATAGGTAAAGAGCAGAAGCTGTACCGGTGCATACGGCAACATTACTCCAACCTTTGGATTACCAGGTGCAATACTTTCGCAAAGTGTTTCTTCACCATCTTCTTTTTTGTCCAGAAGCAGGATCGGTTTTTGATGTCCGGTCAGAATTTTTTCCTGTTCTTCACTGACCAGGCATTCTCTTTTCACAGATTCCAGATCTTTTGCCATAACTGCAAATGGTTTCGCCGGACGTTTTTTCAGTTCTCTGAGGCGCTTCACCGCCTCTTCATTAGTCGCATCGCAGCACAGGTGGAAACCTCCAATCCCCTTAATCGCCACAATTCCGCCTTCTGCAATGGTCCGTCTGGTGTAAATGATCGCATCTCTTCCGCGTTCTTCTCTGCCGATCAGGTAGACCTCCGGACCACACTCGTTACAACAGACTGGCTGTGCATCGTATCTCCGGGTTGCCGGATCATAATATTCTTTTGCGCAATCCGGACACATCGGAAATTCTTTCATGCTGGTGCGCTCCCGGTCATACGGAAGGGCATCCAGGATCGTAAGTCTTGGTCCACAGCAGGTACAGTTGATAAATGGATGCAGATATCTACGGTTCTTCGGATCAAACATTTCTTCCTTGCATTCATCACAAATTGCAATATCCGGTGAGACAAAAATCTCACCTTTCGTCTTTTCACTTTCAATGATCGCAAACTCCGTAAAGTCTTCTGCTTCTTCTACCGGCTCAATATTCATTTTCAAAATTGCTGCCCGCTTCGGCGGCTTATTCTCAATATCTGAGATAAATCCATCCACTGCCTCTTCCGGTCCCTGCGCAAAGATTTCCACATACGGACCTTTATTGGACACGCTGCCCCGGATCTGATGCGTAGCCGCATGTCTGCTCACAGTCGGACGAAATCCTACGCCTTGCACAATCCCATAGACGCGGATCTGTTTTGTCACTTCATTTTTCATCTATTCACACAGTCTCCCTGACACTGCAAAATGTCTTGTATTTACGAAGATTCCCTGGAAATCCGGAACCATTTTTTCCATACATGCATCTGCGAAAATGATATCAAATCCACCATTTTTCACAAGATCGATATAATCATCTTCCTCACGCAACGACACATCCTGCGGACAGGCAAGCTCTTTTTTCCTCATAAACCAGGTTGCTGTCTGCACCTCTGCCGAATTCTCTCTTTTAAGAATTTCCTGCCGGATTGCTTCCGCCATCACCTGCTGGTGTACCACAAGGATTTTCTTTCCCTGATAGTCCAGATTCGGAACCAACTCACCTGCTGCCGGATAACCGATCTCATACGGCGTACCAAAGGTCTTTTCCAAATATTTGGCTACTTCCAGTGCTGCCGCAGATACAACAATATTTTTGCCAACTTCCGATGCCCTTTCTACTGCCTCAAGCCCATCGCCCATTCCATAGCAAATGGCTTCTTTTCCTTCTTTTTTCAGTTCCTCTCTTACTTTATCTGCTGCTTTCAGATCGCTTACATCCTGTGGCGTCATTCCAAGGATACCGACTTTTTCTTTGCATACCTCATATTTTTCCTTTGCAAATGCAGTAAATAATGCAAGATACGCTTTTTCTTCCCCTTTATCGTAAAGCTCCATTCCGTCGGTATCAATGGCAAGAATCGGAAGGTCGGTCTTTTTTTCACACATTCTTTTCAGTGCCTGGTAATCCGTTCCGATCACAGCCGGAACCGGAGTGCCGACAATCGCCGCAAAATTCGCATCAATCTTATCAGCTGCATCGACCAGCTTTGCGACCAGACGGTCATCTCTTCCAAGGATTGCATCCATATCACGAAGTCCTGCGCTGAATACTGCACTTTTCCGTTCAAACCATCTCGGCTCGTCAAAACCGCAGACATTTCCTGTGCATCCTCCCGCGTCGCAGATGACGATGATTCCGCCAAGTTCATATAACACAGACACTGCGCCCGACTGATCCGGTGCAAATGGTGTCAGATATTTTCTAAGTCCTCTCATGCTACACCTCCAAAAGGGTTTCAAACAACCGTGTCACACCTGCATAACCATAAGGCTGTCTGTCCTGATTCCAGATCACATTCGGCTGATCCGGATGATAGTATCCCGCATCCTTTCCAATGGTCATATTCACGCCGCTCTTTTCCGGATCGTAGTACAGCATGGTCGGTTCCATATTGGAAAATACCTTCGTCTCCGGGCTGAGCTGGGATAACTGGTTCAGGTAAATAAAATTCTCTGCTGTCAGTGTTCCATAGATTTCCGGCACCTTAAATCCATATTTGATCATCGCAAGTGCCATTTCAAATGGATCTCCGTTCATGCATTCCCCGATCGCAAAGCTTGCATCCGGCCGTTTCTCTTTGAATTTCGCCACGGTTTCTTCCGCTTTTTCACGATAAACTTCATCAGAAAATGTCACCCCAAGCACTTTCCCAAATGCCTGATACTGGCTGGCGATCTTGTCTGTCTGGTAGAGTCTCCTGAGTTCAATAAACGGAATCTGCAGACGGTTATGAAAATCCTCTGCCGCAAATCTGACTTCCGGGTGAAGTACCAGATTAAAATTTGCCTCAGACATGGTCTGATATTCCTCATAGTCCTTGCATCTGGAGATTTCATGGATGGTCTTAACTCCTGCGCTGTGCAAAAGATCATACAGCTCACACTCATCGATCAGCGGCGAGAAAAATCCAAGCAGGTTCACCACATTTCCTTTTTTCTTCTTTGGCTCCAGAAGGGAATATAAAGACTGACGTACATGCACCATCGGCGGCTTTCTTCCTTCTCTTGTCAGCGCGTACATGTAACATGGTCGAACCGGAAGTCCGGCTCTTTCTTCCGCTTTTCTGCACACACGCTCCATGTCCGTCCCAAGAAGAGCATCTACACAGGTAATACAAATCATCACAACGGACGGTCTCTTTTCACAGCAATTGCAGATTTCTTCTACTGCCTTCGGAATCTTTTTCAAATGACGTCCCGTTACGATATCGGTCTCGTCCATCATCAGATAGAAAAAACGGTTATCATATTCCCTCATGGAGCTGATAAGCGAAGTATTTCGTCCACAGCAGCCCGGTGCCACGATCAGCATGATCGAATCCGGCACAGCAAGTCCCGCTCTTTTTACTCCGAATCCTTCTGCTCCCGGTGAGTTAAATGCAAGCGTTGCCGGTGAGCTGTAGATCAGGTGTGTATTCGACCGGAGCTGTGCCGGAATCGCATCTCTTCCCAGTTTATTTAATTCTTTTACGGTACAATAATATGCTTCTTTTGCCATACCTTCTATTCCTCACTCTTCAGTAATAACTCTGCCAGATCAAAAAATCTCTTACTGATCGCGGAATCTTTGTCCCCTTCGATCACCGTCATTCCCTGATCCTCATAGCGGATGATCTCATCACTTCTCGGGATTTCCCCGACGATCGGGATCCCGCTTTTTTCGGAAAATGCCTGTACTTTTTCCGTCTCATTTTCCACATTCCTGTGGTTCAGTACAATACCGAAAACTCTGGCATAGCTTCTGTCCTCAAAATTCCTCACCGCACTTGAAATATTATTTGCTGCATAAAGTGCCATCTTTTCTCCGGAAGTTACGATCAGAACCTTTTCGGCGTACCCTTCCCGGATCGGTGCTGCAAAGCCACCGCATACCACGTCACCAAGAACGTCATAAAGTACAACATCCGGCTTATATGTTTCAAATAACTGCAAATCTTCTAACAGCTGGAATGTGGCAATAATCCCGCGCCCCGCGCATCCAAGTCCCGGTGTCGGTCCACCTGTTTCAATGCAGAGCACACCACCATAGCCTTCTTTTGCAATATCTGAAAGCTCCTCCGGTTCTTCATCCTCTTCTCTCATATAATTCATCACCGGTCTGAGCGGCTCGCCGCCAAGCAGATTGATCGTAGAATCTGCCTTCGGATCACATCCAATCTGGATTACTTTCTTCCCCATCGCCGCAAATGCTGCCGCCAGGTTGGACGTAATCGTAGACTTTCCAATACCGCCCTTTCCATAAATTGCAACCTTTAACATAATCCTTTTTCCTTTCTATAACCAAGCAGGCAATTTATCGTATACACAAAAAACCCGCCTCCCAAAACGGTAGACGAGTCCCACTATACATCTTCGTATATCACCAACTGTTTCCCGCTCGGATCTACCTTGCCGTCAAAGTCTCTTGTATAAAATTATCTCCATTCAGCATTCAGATAGGAATCTTCCACTCCGTCTGCATCATTATTTTTAATTATATCTCCACGCCTATAGGTTAGTCAATTCTGACTATGTTTTATCATGGTATTTTTCTATATTTTTTCAGGGCTTTTCTATGAATAACTGGTCAAATTCCCCATAAAATCTTGTAACAAACTTTATTGCAGCGTATACTACACCTATAAAACAAAATTTTGAGGAGCCCATATGATAAAAAAATTTTCACTACACTATATAGAAAAAGTTTTATTCTTCATCGGCATTTTTCTGCTTACCAGCGAAATCCTGAAACAATTACTCCTGACCTTCGTCATAAATAATGGGCACTACAACCTGTGGTACTTCCCATTCCAGCTCTGCAGCCTCCCGATGTATCTGCTGGTTCTCTACCCATTTTTTCACACAGAACCTGCCAGAAATACCATCCTTGGCTTCCTTTCCACCTATAATCTTCTCGGTGGAATTGCCGTTTTTTTCGATACCAGTGGAATGCATTATCCGCTTCTGATCCTGACAGTTCACTCCTATCTCTGGCATATTTTACTAATTGTCACAGGAATCCTGTCCGGTATACTTCTGGTACAGAAATCTGTACCAATGACTCCTCTTTCCTGTCCAAAAAATATTAAAAGACAGCCGACTGACGCTTCTTCACGCCGTCTGCTGCCTTCTTTTTCCCGCATCACTTTGCTCTATATTCTGTTTGTCCTCATTGCCGAATACCTGAACCACATTCTGGATCCCTTTGGTGAAATTAATCTTTTCTACATCAATCCAGATTACCGGATGGAACAGATTTTCTTTGTGAAAATTGGTGAACTCTACGGAAATAATTCTGCAATTCTGGTCTATATCCTTGCGACTATATCAGGGGCTGGGATTTTGTATGGAGCCTGGAATCTCATGATCCGTTTTTATTCTTCTCATTGACATTGCTTTTGGGAAATTTCTGCTCCCTTGCTCACATACTCTGCTCCCACCTTCAAACTAAAACGCCCGGATCTTATCCTCCTCATCATCCGTCGTATCTTCAATCTTCCGTATCACAAGCTCATACGAATAATCATCGCTAACCTTCACCTTCACAGTCTCTCCTGCTTTATGCCCGAAGATTGCCTTTCCGATCGGAGATTCGGTACTGATATAATTATGAATTGAATTCCCACGAATCGAAGTAACCAGCTTATAGGTTTCTTCCTCGTCATCCTCCGGAAAATATACGGTCACACGGTTATTGATTCCGGCAACACCTTCTTCGGAAGTATCGGATACAATCTCCGCATTTTTCAGCATTCTTTCCAGATACCGGATCCGGCTTTCATTCTGGTTCTTATATTTTTTTGCTGCATGGTATTCAAAGTTCTCACTTAAATCTCCCTGCGCACGCGCTTCCTTGACCGCTTCAATGGCTTCCTTACGGATCACATGCTTGCGATGCTGGATTTCCTCTTCAATTTTCTTTACATCACTTTCTGTAAGCTGCTCACGCATCTTTCCACCCTTCTTTCTGTAAAATAATTTCCATCAAAATATGCATCCACTAATGCACCTAACACAAAGCACCTCAATTGTAGACAATCGAAGTGCTTCGTCAAATTTTCCAATATCCCTAAAAGAAGATTCTCCGGATATCATTATACATCACAAATACCATCAGGCAAAGAAAAAGTGCCATTCCTGCCAGATGTACATACCCTTCTTTTTCCGGAGGCACCCGCTTTCCGCGGATCACTTCCACGATCAGAAATACCAGACGACCTCCATCCAGTGCCGGAAGCGGAAGTAAATTCATCACTCCAAGGTTCGCTGAAAGCAGGATCGTCATCTGCAGAAGATTCAGAAAAATCAACAGTGCTCCACCAGATTTGCTTTCCTTATACGTGGTATCCACCGCGCTCACAATGCCCACCGGTCCAGATAACTGATCCACTCCGATCCGTCCTGTCACAAGCTGTTTCAAACTGTCAATCGTCAGATTGATCCAGTATTTAACATTATACGCACTGTATGCAGCAGTCTCAAATACATTGGTCTTAACATAATTGCTGCTCGTAATTCCAATCAGATAATATCCACTGTCATTCTTCTCCGGGGTAACGGAAACCGTATTCTTTTCGCCATTTCTTTTGTATACAATCTTCATCGTCTGTCCCTGATGAAACTGATTGTAAGTAGAAATATCCTTGAAAATATGGATGTTCTTATCATTGATCTTTACAATCTCATCCCCTGCCTGAAGCCCTGCCTCAGCTGCAGGCGTTCCTGCATTTACCGTTCCTATGACCGGTTTGTCTACACCAACAAAGCAGATAATAATGAATGCACCAATAAAGGCAAGAATAAAGTTAAATACCGGACCTGCGGCAATGACCGAGATCCTGCGCCACGGCGATTTGCTGTTGAAGCTTCCCTCTGACAGATCCTCTTTCTCATCTTCCCCCATCACACACGCACCGCCGATCGGCAGTATTTTCAGACAGTAGTCTGTATTTCCGATCTTTTTGTGTGCCAGTGTCGGTCCCATTCCGATCCAGAATTCATACACATTGATTCCATTAATCCTCGCCAGAAGAAAATGTCCCAGTTCATGGAAAAATACGATGAATCCAAAAAGTAAAATCGCCAGTACGATTCCCATTTGCTACCTCCTGCTTCTGATTCTGTCATACGTTTCCTGCTCTGTGTCCAGAATCTGTTCCACAGTCGGATTCGCAATTGTCTTATGTGCTTTCATGCAGTCTTCGATAATCTCTGTAATTTCCAGATATTTAATCTCCCGGTTCAGGAACTGGCTGACTGCAAGTTCATTTGCTGCGTTAAATACCGTTGGAAGTGTTCCACCGCATCGCCCTGCCTCGTAAGCAAGTGCAAGCCCGTAGAAGGTATCCATATCCGGCTTTTCAAAATCAAGGTGTCCGATACTCCAGAAATCCACACGTTCTCCCGGAAGAAATCTTCTTTCCGGATAATAAAGTGCATACTGGATCGGCAGCTTCATATCCGGAGTACCAAGCTGTGCGATCACTGCTCCGTCCACATACTCTACCATAGAATGGATCACACTCTGCGGCTGTACAACCACCTGCACATCATCAATATCCACATTAAAAAGCCATCTGGCTTCCATCACTTCCAGTCCTTTATTGACCATGGTCGAAGAATCGATCGTAATCTTACGTCCCATCGCCCAGTTCGGATGCTTTAAAGCATCTTCCACACGGATATTCAGAAGATCCTCCTGCTTCTTTCCACGGAACGGGCCACCGGATGCCGTAAGCAGGATCTTCTTCAGTTCATTCTTTCCATGGCTTCCCTGCAGAGACTGGAAAATGGCACTGTGTTCACTGTCTACCGGAAGGATCTTTACACCACATTCCTTTGCAAGCGGCATAATGATATGCCCTGCCGTAACCAGTGTCTCTTTATTTGCAAGGGCAATATCCTTTCCGGCTTTGATCGCTGCAATTGTCGGACGGATGCCGATCATACCCACGATCGCCGTTACAAGGATCTCACTTTCCTCCATCGTGGCAATCTCCAGAAGTCCATCCATTCCGGAAACAACCTTTACATCCAGATCCCGGATCCGGCTTTTCAGTTCCTTTGCCTTCTCTTCTGTCCACATTGCCACAAGTTTTGGTTGGAATTCCCGGATCTGTTTTTCCAGAAGATCCACATTTGTTCCTGCCGCAAGCCCTGTCACTTCGATATCTTTGTTCTCACGGATCACCTCAAGTGTCTGGGTTCCGATCGAACCTGTTGAACCTAATATTGCTATTTTTTTCATTTGAAACCTCCTGTCAGATTACATCAGTGCAACTGCCAGATAATAAATCACCGGAGCTGTGAAGATCACGCTGTCGAAACGGTCCAGGATTCCACCGTGTCCCGGAATCAGTTTTCCGTAATCCTTGATCTCATGATTTCTCTTGATCGCAGATGCTGCAAGATCCCCGATCATGGAAATGATTCCACCAACAAAACAGATCAGCGCATATTCGCCGACTCCTGCCGAAGCACCACCCCATTTATTGATTGCAAGAGCGTAAAGCGCGCCGAGAAGTGCTGCGCCTGCAAGTCCACCGATTCCGCCCTCTATAGATTTCTTTGGGCTGAGCTTCGGTGCCATCTTATGCTTTCCGATCAGTACACCCACACAGTACGCACAGGTATCACATCCCCAGGAACATAAAAATACAAGTCCCACGAGGAAAAGTCCGTCTTTCAACAGACGTGTCTGATAAATATAGGATAACATAATCGCCACATAAAATACGCCAAAGTACGCAGTCATTACCTGTTCAGACACATATTTCGGAAAGGCAAATACATAAACTGCCATTACAAGGATCAGCAAAATGATTGCAAACATCATCAGATCTTCTTTTTTCTGTGCACGAATCAGAAAATAATATGCAACTACACCTATATAACCTACGATTCCGAGTGGTGCTTTCTCAATCTTTACAACCTTGTAAAGCTCGGAAACTCCGATCAGACTGATGATCAGAAGTGTTGCAAACAATACATCCCCACCAAGGAAGATCGTTGCAAATGCAATGATAACCAGTACAATTCCGCTGAGTAATCTTGTCTTAAACATTTTCTTCGTCCTCCTTGATTCCGCCGTATCTTCTGTCTCTGCTATTATATTGCTCAATTGCTTTTTCTAATTCTTCTTTTGAAAAATCCGGCCACGGAACATCTGTAAAATAAAATTCTGTATAAGCAAGCTGCCATAACAAATAATTGGAAAGTCTGAGTTCTCCGCTGGTACGGATCAGAAGATCCGGATCCGGAATCCCATGTGTATCCAGATATCCTTCAAACAGTTCTTCTGTAATCTCTTCCGGTGCAAATCTGCCATCTGCACAGTCTTTTGTCATTTTTCGCATGGCACGGATCATCTCATCTCTGCTTCCATAATTGATCGCAATCTGGAAATTCAGTCCGTCATTATTTTTTGATGCCTCTTCCAGTTCCTTAATTCTGGTACGGATATCTTCATCCAGACCTGTCTTATCTCCGATCACACGGACACGCATCCGGTTCTTTTCCGCCGTCTTCAGACAGGTTTTCATATAGTTACGAAGAAGCTTCATCAGTGCATCCACTTCACTCTTCGGCCGACTCCAGTTCTCTGTGGAAAACGCATAGACCGTCAGATATTTGACACCCATCTTATAAGCAGCCTCACAGATCTTTTCCACATTCTTGCTGCCCTGCACATGCCCGTAGTTTCTCGGCATTCCCTTTGCTTTCGCCCATCGTCCGTTACCGTCAAGGATAATGGCTATATGCTGCGGTACATTCATCTTTTTACCCTCTCTTGATTGATACTAAATTTGCTGATATAAAAAAGGAAAAGAGGCGCCAAACATCTCGCCGCCCCTTATCTTTCCTTCTTATACTGTCATAACTTCTTTTGACTTTGCATCGACTGCTGCATCAACTTCCTTGATGTATTTGTCAGTCAGCTTCTGGATCTGATCTTCAAGATCCTGAATTTCATCCTCTGAAACGTCTGTACCTTTCAGCTTCTTGAATGCATCATTTCCATCACGGCGGATGTTACGGACTGCAACCTTGGATGCTTCTCCTTTTTTCTTAACATCTTTCACCAGTTCTTTTCTTCGTTCCTCTGTCAGTTCCGGGAATACCAGACGGATAACAGTACCATCGTTTGTTGGATTGATTCCGATATCAGACATCAGGATTGCTTTCTCAATATCTTTGATGATCTTCTTTTCCCATGGCTGGATCTGGATCATACGTGCTTCCGGAACAGAAATGTTCGCTACCTGCTGGATCGGTGTCGGTGTTCCATAATATTCTACCGTTAATTTGTTCAGAATATTCGGGTTTGCACGTCCTGCACGGATAGAAGCAAGCTCTGTATCCAGTGCATGGATGGTTTTCTGCATCTTTTCATCGTATATTTTTAATTTTTCGTTCATATGTTATCCTCCCTTAATGGGTGCTGCTTATACAGTCACCTTTGTTCCGTTGAAATTACCGCTCATTGTCTCTACGATACTGTTCTCTTCGTTCAGTCCGAATACCAGCATCGGCATCTTATTCTCAAGGCACATGATCGATGCGGTCAGATCTACTGCCATAAGCTTCTTATCGATGATTTCCTGAATAGAAATCTCATCATACTTCTTCGCTTCCGGATTCACCTTCGGATCGCTGTCATAGATTCCGTCAATTGCTTTTGCAAGAAGCATTGCATCTGCTTCAATCTCAATTGCACGGAGAACAGCTCCTGTATCTGTTGAAAAATACGGATGTCCTGTGCCACCTGCGAAAAAGATTACTTTTCCTTCGTTCAGTGCTTCCACTGCTGCATCTTTTGAAAACAGGGAAGTGAATGCTCCACAGACAAATGGAGTGAAAACCTCTGTCTTCATGCCTACATGTCTGAAAATATCGGATACATAGATGCAGTTCATCACCGTTGCAAGCATTCCAATCTGGTCAGCTTTGGTACGGTCGATCGTCTCACTGGTTCTTCCTCTCCAGAAATTACCGCCTCCGGTTACGATTGCAACCTGGATTCCCTGATCTACGATCTGCTTTACCTGCTTTGCAACGCCAATGCATGTTGCCTCATCAAAACCTGTCTTTTTGTCTCCTGCAAGTGCTTCTCCGCTTAATTTTAAAAGAACTCTTTTCATCTGTCTTTGCTCCTGTCTCTTGGTTTTTAAGATACTTTCGCATACCTGGGTTTAGTATAGCATACCTGGGTTTAAAATGGAAGTTCTAAGTTTACTACATTGGAGGTATGTAATGCAAAAATTTTATGGATTGAGGGATTGACGCAGAATGTACAAATGATTTTATTTCACTTCCGTTGTGCAAACCATTCCGAGAAGCCTCTGAAAGCGAAAATCATTTTCAGCAATGGCTTCAATGATTTTTGAGTCTTCTCTCCATTGCACAACAATTGGAATTGAAATAAAATCATTTGTACATTCTGCTGGTTTTCCCTGATTTGAATGTTTTGGCGTGTGCTCAATGTAATGAACGGAAAGCGGTAGCTTTGGCTCACTGATCGGTTTTGCTTTGACACTACAATTTCTACAATTGATTAGAGCTAAGCTTCTTTATTTTCCGGCTTTCCTGGCAACTGGGCGAGGATGATGGCGCTGAACATCAGAATGCATCCTGCTATTTCTCGGATACTTAGTTTCTGACCTAATATCACCCAGCCTCCGAGGACAGAGAATACGGACTCCAGACTGAGGATCAGGGATGCCACGGTTGGATCGGCATCTTTTTGTGCCACGATCTGGAGGGTATAGGCTACACCACTTGAGAGAACTCCGGCATAAAGTATCGGTACTGCTGCTGCGAAAATATCTGACAGCCGTGGTGTTTCAAATAAAAACATTGGAATTGCCGACAAAACTCCGGTTATAAAGAACTGGATGCAGGCGATCCGCACACCGTCTGCTTTTGGTGAAAAATAATCGATCACCAGAATGTGGATGGTAAATACAACCGCACATAGCAGTACCAGAATGTCTCCTTTTGCAAGTACCAGCTTATCGGTAATACACAGCAAATACAAGCCTGCGACAGAAATTGCCACGCTTATCCAGATTCTCACTCCGGCTTTCTTTTTCAAAAAAATTCCAAAGATCGGCACAAGCACGATATAAAGTGCTGTAATAAATCCGGCTTTTCCTACCGTTGTGTACTGTATTCCGATCTGCTGCAGGTTACTTGCCACACAAAGTGCCAGTCCACAACAGATTCCACCCAGGATGACATTCTTTTTTTCTTCTTTCCTATCTACTTTTTTCTGTCTTTCTACTCCGTCATTTTTCGCACGCCATTTATCCAGAAAACAGATACATGGAATCAGAAAAATCCCACCGATCAAAGAGCGTACACAGGTAAATGTAAAGGGCCCGATATAATCCATCCCCACGCTCTGTGCTACAAAAGCTGTTCCCCAGATAAATGCGGTCAAAAAGAGCATCAGTGTATTCTTTCCTGTCATTTTCTTCATCGAGCCGTTTCCTATTTGCCAAGTTCGTGAAGATATAATTTTGCTTCTGTTTCAATGAAGATCGTTCCGGCTCCGTTTACACTGAAGAATTCGATCAGAAGAACGTGACGGATTCTTCCGTCCAGAATATGTACACGGTTGACACCATTTTTTGATGCCTGAAGACCATAGCCGATGATCTCGTCAAATTCTTTCGGGAAATTACGTTCTTTGCGCAGTTTTTCTACTTCCGGGACGGTAATCTTATAATAAATATCTTTTCTCTCTTCGTCTTTGTAGATTCCAGGATATTTTGACAGATAAACCAGCTTGTCCGCCTGCATTTTCTCTGCAATCTCAAGTGCAGTCTCTCTTGGATCAATATATTCGCTTTCGTTGTCGATATCATTTGGCACGATGACCGGAATATAATCATTGTCCAGCATCAGACCAATCGTCTCTGTATCCACGCCGCAGATACCGATTGCTTTAACTCCACAGAGTTCAAGGAGCTTGGCAATCCGCTTATTTTCACGGAATTTGTCCAGTCCCATACGGGTAGCATGTACCACGATCGGACGCATACCAACGCTCTTTAAAAGAACGATATCCTGCATCAGTCTCTGCTCTTCCACTCCGCTGAGCCACTCGGCACATCCGTACTCGATAACTACTGTCTTCTGATTAAAGTCTCTGATATATGGTAATGCATCTATCAGGATTGAAGCTTTATGCTCCACAAGTTCTAATTCTTTATCCATGATTACACCTCATTTTTTGTTTTATCTAAAACAGTATAGCATAGAATGATCTCTATTTGAAGAACCCATTTTTCACAAAAAACAGGAAGTGGCAAATGTTCTGTAAAATCACCCTTTTTCGCTGCTACCACCATTTTTTTCACATCCATTATACCCGGAAGAACCGGTTCCTTGCATCAGCAAAGCACCGGTTCCTCTGTCTCATTTATTTGATTCATGATATAGTCTTCCATTCCGCTCTCCGGAATTCCAAGTGCTATGGAAAGCTCCGAATACAAGTTGCCTTCTGCCATCCTCAGATAACGCTCGTCAGTCGCCGTGATCTTCTTTCCCTGCTTCAGGCGGGACATCTTCCGCTGATAAAGGGTCTTGATGATCCGCACCCATTCTGCACATTTGCAGCTTTTCATGCATTCCTTGTACTTTTCCTCTCTCTGCTTCTCGCTTCCGATCCAGAGTCCTTCGATCTGTGGAATCTCACGGATCAATTCTTCTGCTTCTTCTTTGGAAATGACTCTTCGCATGACAATTTTTTCATTGTCTACCGGTGTAAATACTTTTCCACGCTTTTCACGTACCGGTCTCAGAATATAATACAGTTTGTCCTTCGGCACTCCATCCATTTTCAGCGTCGTAATTTCAGTCACTTCACAAATTCCTGTCCGGCCATAAACAATCAAATCTCCTACTTCGTACATTCTCTTCCTTCTTTCTTAAACTTGCCGAATCTCTACTTCTTTATTTTATCAGAAAATTAGTTTAAATTCTAATGTTTTTCAGATTTTTGTGAATCTTAGTCAAAGCTAACGCCTGTGGTTTTATGCAATTTTACTAGAAAATAGGGGGATTTTGTCGCAAGATGCGTCCCAAAAAGAGTCCTGCCACAGTACGAGAAATTGATAAAACCGGGGAAGGGGCGCTTGACCGTTGTTCCAAGTGGAAGGTGTTTCTTGAAGATACGCTTTATTCATATGGGCACTCTTTCAATAAACATTCAACCGCCATCCGGTATTCCCGGATGGTCTGGCTTTTGCGGATTTGCGTCAGATATTCTTCGCTGTTTTTAAAGTTTTTGCCAAGATACCACCAGAGTTCTTTCATTTTGACTACTGCGTTTTTTTCTTCTGGAGATTTTTCGATATAGGCATCAAGAAGATGATCGCAGAATGTAGCAATCTTCTTGGTATCAAATGTAGATTTCCCTTTTATAACTGCCGGAAGAAATGGGTTCATCAGAATTCCTCTTCCGAGCATGATGCATTCTGTTTCGGGAAATTTTTGATGGAAGATTTGGTAATTTTCCGCACAAAAAATGTCTCCATTGTAGACCAGAGGATTTATGCTGTTCCGGCAGGCGTAGGCAAAAGTAATCCAGTCGGGTTTGTTTTTGTAGTAATCCTGCTGGACTCTTGGGTGAAGGATCAGTTCTTCCAAAGGATATTGGTTATAGATATCCAGAAGCTCTTCGAACTCTTCCTGATCATATTTACCGCTTCTTGTTTTGATAGAGATTTTCATATCGAGTTGATCGAAAACTTCGGCAAGGAAATGATTCAGTTCATCGGGATAAAACAAAAAACCGGATCCCCTTTTCCGGTTGACGACTGTTTTGGAGGGGCAGCCGAGATTCAGATTGACTTCTTCATATCCGAATTCTTTCAACTGCCGGGCCAGGCGGATGAAATCCTCGGCGCGGTTGGTCAGGATCTGCGGAACGGTATACATGCCCTCATTATTTTCCGGAAGGATCTCATTCCATTCCTGTCTGCTGAATTTGCCTTTCGGGTTTGGATTTAAAAATGGTGTAAAATATTTATCCATTGGTTCAAAAAAGGTGTGATACGCCCTGCGGTATACCTCACCTGTAATGCCCTCCATTGGCGCCAGATAGATTTTCATGACCTTTCTACCTCCGTCACATAAAGTGTTTCTTTGTCTACCCGGAAATGAATTTCCATTCCCGCGTAAGACATGCCGTAAATCCGGACTGGATCCTTTTGATAAGAAGGTCTCGGATCCTGCTCCAGGATCTGAATCAGTGCTGCTCTTTTTTCAGCCGGAATCTGTTCCAAATACATTTCCGGGAAATTCACATCCAATTTATAATCTTTCTTTTCTTCCGCGAAACCGCCTTTTGCCTCCGGGTGGCTATCCACGTATGGAAGGTAGGGCTTGATATCGTAGATCGGCGTCATATCCAGAAGATCCGCACCTTCCACGATCAGCACCGGACCTTCTTTTTCCCGGAATTCTACCCCAATAAGCTTTACTGAAGAAAGTCCGATCGGATTCGGGCGAAATGGAGAACGGGTGGCAAAAACTCCCACCCGTCTGTTACCACCAAGCCGCGGTGGACGTACTGTCGGGCTCCAGGTATCCCGGATAGATTCCGAAAATTCCCAGATCAGCCACAGATAATCATACGCCTCGATTTCCCGCAGTGCATCCGCATTCTGATATTCCGGCAGAAAATGGATTTCTGCCCGGGTATCCGCAAGATTACTCTGTCGCGGAATCCCGAATTTCTCCACAAAATCAGATCTTATATACGCGATCTGCTTTATTTGCATTGTTCTTTTTCTCCATCAACAAACATCATCACAAAAGCAACTGCCAGAATTGCAGAAGCGATCAGAAGTGCCTTTTCAGCAAACATTTCCACACAGGCATTTCCGATAACTGCACCGATCACAAAGAAGAAGATGATTCCATAGTACAAAAGTCCTTTCTTGATATACTCTTTATCCTTCGTGTTCGCATAACTGCACATATGCTGGGTCGCACTTCGTAAGTTTCCGATGCACATGGTGGTTGCAATTCCGTTTCCATGGATTTTGCGGAAGCTTTCCACCTGAATCCCACATGCAAGGGACGTGAGTGCATTCGCCACCAGATTAAAATCCTGTGGGATAAAGCTGACACTCAGTAGGATCACTGCCTCACAGAATACCGAAATCTGTCTCCAGTGCAGAAGTGTCAGATCTTTCGTCCGTATTTTCACCAGATCCGCAAGGGCGATTCCAATGGCAAATGCCAGCACCGGAACCAGATAGTGGAGTGCCATATGCCAGTTTCTCTCTGAAATATTGATTCCAAGAAGCAGAATATTTCCGGTTTGTGCATTGGCAAATACTTTTCCTCTGCACATATAGGAATAGGCATCCATAAATCCACCGGCAATCGCAAGGATCACACCAAGTTTAATTGATTCTGACATCTGTTTTGAAAATTTCAAGTTACTCATCCTCTCTGTCGTATGCTTTAATGTATACAAAATTCTCATTGTTTCGTTCTGTATGATAATCCAAATTCAGTGCCGCGTCAAGAAAATCCTTACCACCGGACTCCACTGCCTTCACCGTCATGCCAAGTGCCGCTTCCACGTCCTGCACCGTCAGATCATCCAGAAAGACCTCTTCTCCGCTTCGCAGCATATTGATTGGAATCTGCAGAGTATCTCCCAGATCCTCTCCTGCTTCTTTTCTCTCTTTTAACTGTGCCACCAGATCCTGTCCGGTAATCAGACCGGATACGGTGATCGTCTCACCAAAGAAATCATTACGGATGCAGGCAACCGTGATCTTTACTTTTGGAAATGCTTCCGTGATCCTGTCCGCAAATTCCTGAATTGTCGGATACGCAAGCTTTGCAGTCGCAATGGTAAATGTCCGTGCGATCCCTTCTTTTAACTTTGGATATTCTTCACTTTCCTGAAGCTCTTCAAAGGCATGGTAAAATTCATCCCGTAGAAGCCGCATCATACCAACACCATTTTCCAGCTGGATATATCCGTCATAACGTCCTTCCTCTGGGAAATCCCGCTCTGCAAGGATATACCACTCGTCACTTGCATGGATAAAATGAAGTCCAAACTCGTCATACGCCTTCTTCTGATAGCTCTCGATCAGATCAATGACCTCTTCCGCTTCTTCTTTATCAAAAAGCTCCAGTGGATAAAGTCCCTCCCTGTATTTGGAAAGTCCTGCCGGAACCACTGACACACTCCGCATAAACGGCAGATACTTCATCAGATCTTCGATAGAACGCTTCAGCTCATCCTTATCATTAACTCCCTTGCACAGTACGATCTGCCCATTCATCTCCACATGTCCGGCATACAGATCATCCAGGAATTTCAGCTTTTCTCCGGCGAAACGATTGTGGAGCATCTTGCAGCGCAGCTCCGGGTTCGTTGTCTGCACAGAAATATTGATCGGCGCAAGCTGCATCTCGATAATACGGTCCACATCTTTCTGCTTCATATTCGTCAGGGTAATATAGTTGCCCTGCAGGAAAGACAGACGGGAATCATCATCTTTAAAATACAAGGTCTCACGCATTCCCGGCGGCATCTGGTCGATAAAACAGAAAATACACTTGTTGCTGCAGGAACGGTAGTCACTCATCAGACCATTTTCAAATTCTACGCCAAGGTCATCATCATACTCTTTCTCAATCTCCAGAAGCCATTCTTCCCCGTCCGGCTTGCGGATCAGCACTTCTACATACTCATCCTTGATCATGTAACGATAATCAAAAACGTCCTCTATTTTCTGGTTGTTTATTCGTAGAAGGACATCTCCCGGCTCGATCTCCATCGCCTCAGCAATTGAATCCGGGTAAACCTCACGGATCAAATGTCCCTGATACTCATTTTTCTTACTCAAATTATATTCCTCCCAAAATTCGGAATCGGAAACAAGACCTTTTCCAGGCTAGCTTCCTCTTTCATGTAATCCTCATATTTTTATCATAAACGACTTTTCCTGCAATGATTACATACTTTTTCATCATACCATAAAACTGTAAATTTCGGTAGGGATAAAATTCAGAAGCCTGAAACAAAAATTCACCCATAAATTCAAACGATACCTTTCATTCTCCAACAAAACACCGGGGAACGAAACCTTTTACAGTTCCATTCCCCGGTGTCCGGTTTGTATATATGGTTATCTATATACAATTTCCATATGCTTCAAAATAAAATATTCTATTTCTGATACCGCATGTTACAAGAAAGGCTTGCGGTCTTTTATTAGAAACGGCTAAATCAAGTTCCTCCTGTTCTTACGCGTATAAGTATTGTCGACTTCTATATAGTAGCATATCTGCGGTGTGCTTTCCTAGTGGTAAAAAGGGAGATTCTTTTGCTACTGAAAATACCGGTTTGACAGCTTGCGAAATCCACCGAAATGTATCGAAAAATGTTTTCTTTCTCCGAATTCCTTTTAATTTTTCAAAATAAATTTTCTTCTTTGTAATATCTGTTTAAAATCAGAAACAGGATTTTAGTGATTTTTTACAGAAAATCCGTTCGATTCTACACTGCATCCCCACGCTCCGTCACCAGCTCATATCCAACACTTGCTACTCGTCTCCCCATACATCCGCGACATTCTGCTGCCTCTTCACCGGTACAGATCTTGTTGTCATAAAGCTCATACTGCTTCCGGTTCTTCACCGGAGAAAGGTTCGGCATCACGACATTGGCTCCTGCCTGCAGCCCTTTCTCTCTTCCAAGCGGATCCATCGTCCCAAGTGCTGTCGTTGCCGGAAGAAGTACCTTCGGCAGCAGGATTCGGATCACAGCGAGCAAAAACAGTGTCATCTCCACACTTCCTGCCGGTTCTTTTGCAAACTGCGTATCGTGGTGTGGGATAAACGGTCCGATCCCCACCATCTCCGGCTGCAATTCCTTCAGAAATACCAGATCCTCTGCAAGATCCTCTGTCGTCTGATAAGGTGAACCAACCATCATGCCCGCCCCCACCTGATAACCAAGCTTCTTCAGATCATACAGACAGTTTTTCCGGACTGCGAGACTCATTTTCTCCGGATGTAGCTTCCGGTAATGCTCTTCATTCGCCGTCTCATGACGAAGCAGGTAACGATCTGCTCCAGCTTCCCGAAATCTCTTGTAACTCTCATAAGACTTCTCACCAATCGACAGCGTCAGCGCACATTCCGGATATGCCTCCTTGATTTTTTTAATAATCGCTACCATCCGGTCATCCGTATAATAAGCATCTTCTCCGCCCTGTAGCACAAACGTCCGGAATCCAAGCTCATACCCATTCTCACAGCATGCCATGATCTCATCCTCTGTCAGGCGGTAGCGCTTTACATTCGTATTACTCTTGCGGATTCCGCAGTAATAGCAGTCATTCTTACAATAATTGGTATATTCGATCAGCCCTCTGGTAAATACCTTTTTCCCGTAATAAATCTCCCGGATACGGACTGCTTCCTCTTTCAGTCTCCGGACTGCCTCCGGATCTTCTGCGCATTTTATCAATTCGACAAAATCCGGTTTCGTAAAATCCGGATTTTCGATGAATCTTTCGTAAACTGGTTTCATTCTTTCCATTCTCCCTGCCTGGTTTTCTGTATCTTTTCTGAATTTATGGGCATTTGTCCATGAAATTATAAAATTTATTCTATCACACTTCGTCAGCCGCGGCAATCACTCCATCAATGTCTACGATTTCATCAAGCGGAATCCGGTCTCCACTCTGTAATACGATTTCATTCAGATAGGTGTCAATCCTCCGGATACAACCGGACTTCTTCTGGTAAGAGCCACCTTCCTTTTTCTGATCCGGTACAAAATATTCAAAATCCACTTCCCGTGGTTCCTGACTCTGGCATACTTCCCGTAAATACAGATCCAGTATCTGTCTGCAATCCTCACTGAGTCTGCGTTTCCGCTCGGTCAGTCTTTCGGTCTCCCTGATTGCATCTTTATGTCCGGTCAGCGCTGCAAACGGGGCAAACTGCGCCGCTCTGTCCTCCCTTGACATCTGCGGATGTCTGACCGATACATGATGCGGTAAATGAATGATATCCTCATATCCTGTCATGCCTTATGCCCTCCGATCTGCTCATTCCGCTCTTTGGTAGTGGCTCCTTCCTGAAAATTAAGTCCCTTCAGAATTGCATTCTTCCCATACTTCTTCTTAATCGAAAGCACTGCCTCCTGCATCTTCTTCTCCCGTTCAAGCTTCTCATCCTGCTGCTTCTTTTCATTGCCTCTGGTAAAATCAGTAAACAGATCCAGTTGCCGGAATTCTGTCTTATCTGCCGCTTTCTTTTCATCCAATACGTGATTCGCCGCCATCGAAATCCGCCGCACCATCAAATGCGGATTCACAATCCGATCATACAGTTTCATCACCGCATCGGTTATCATTCTCGCAGAAGCTGTATACTCTCGTAGATTCGCTGTTCCATGTGCATGCTTTGGAATCTTTCTTCCATACCGGTCCACTGTCACCTCCCCTGTATAACCTTTTCCACTTGTCAGATTCTCGATATCATATCCGACAGTCAGCACGATCTGATCCGTAACCAGATGCTTTTCTACAAGATCAAGCGTCAAAAGATCCAACATCTCTTTAACCACAATTTTCGCCTTTTGGGCATCATACGGGCAATGTAGTACTTGTCCTGCACCAACACTGTTATGCTCCGGCTGATACGCTTTTACATCTGCAATCGTACACGGTTCCCAGCCCCAGGCATGATCGATCAGAAGTTCTGCATTCACACCGAACATTTTATACAAAAGCTCTTCGTTATAAAATTCATTCTCTTTTCCAACCGAACATCTGGCAATATCTCCCATGGTATACAATCCACATTGTTCCAGCTTTTTCGCATAGCCTCTTCCCACACGCCAAAAATCCGTAAGCGGTCTGTGATTCCACAAAGATCTGCGATAACTCATCTCATCCAGACTTGCAAACCGAAAACCATTCTCATCCGGTTCGCTATGCTTTGCCATGATATCCATCGCAATCTTCGCCAGATACAAATTCGTACCAATTCCAGCTGTCGCCGTAATCCCGGTCTGCTCATAGATTTCCCGCATTATCTTTCCTGCAAGTTCTTCCGGTGTCAGCCGGTAAGTATGCAGATAATCGGTAACATCCATAAAAACCTCATCGATTGAATAGACATGTATGTCTTCCGGTGCAACATACTTCAGGTAAATGTCATAAATCCGGGTGCTGTACTTCATATAGAGTGCCATCCTCGGAACCGCCGTGATATAATCCAATGCAAAGCTTCGGTCTGCCTTTAATTCCCCGGTGTCACAGGATTGCCCGGTAAATTCATGTCCTCCATTTTTCCGCTTTCGCTCGTCGTTGATCTCCTTCACCTTCCGGACAACCTCAAAAAGTCTTGCCCTTCCCGGAATCCCATATGCTTTCAGCGCAGGAGAAACAGCAAGACAAATCGTCTTCGTTGTCCTCTCCGGATCGGCTACAACCAGATTCGTCGTAAGCGGATCCAAATTCCGTTCCTTGCACTCCACCGAAGCATAGAAAGATTTCAGATCAATTGCTACATAACTGCGTGTCTGCTCCGGCATTCGCCGCACCTCCTAACACTTTTCACGAGAACATATGTTCTTTTTTTCGATTATACTATATTTTTTCGCCGACCACAAGATTACAACTATAAATTTTTTATTTTTTAAGCAGTTGGATATTCAGATCCACATTTCCTTCAATCCCCGCCACACTTCCGGTGCTGGAATACTGCCACATAGTGAACTTATATGGAGTCTGCGGAAGTTCTTCATAATCGGCATACCAGACCGGATAATCCGACAGCTTTTCCAGATCCAGTTCATACGCTTCCCACAGCATATTGCTGTAAATCATGGCATCATAACCGGCTTTTTCTATTTCTTTACAAAATACCTTCGCATTTTGGGTAAATTGTTCTCCCGTTACACCATCCGTCCGTGCTTCGTCTTCCAGAATATGCTCTGGATCGTACACAACCGGCATCTGAAGCTCCTGCCCTTTCAAATGTTCCAGAACAAAATCAGCCTCTTCCTTTGCCTCTTCTTCATTTACCGCCTGCGAGAAAAAATAAACACCCACATCTATTCCAGCTTTTCGGGCATTTTCCATATTCTGTTCAAACTTCTCGTCTGCATTTAACGTACCTTCTTCACCATAGCCACGATATCCGATCCGCAAAATTGCGAACTCATAACCTGCTGCTTTCACCTGCTCCCAGTCAATATCTCCCTGAAAAACAGATACATCTACGCCCAGCCTTGAAGTATATTTCTTATCCTCATAGCTGATCTTATTTTCATTTTTTACAAAAAGTGCTTTATCATACGGATTCTTCGCAACTGCTTCATTGATTTCCACCGTATAACACTCTCCGTGTGCATCTACAAAATCAAGCGTATTTTTCTCATCTGTACTTTCCGCATTTTTTGCATCCGCAGAAATTTCTTCTGTTTTCTTTCCAGAACATCCCGCAAGCAGCACCACTAACATTCCGAAAATAATCCATTTTCCTCTTCTCATCTGATCTCCATTTTCTTCACTGTATTTTCCGGCACTTTTATCACACCAAACCGCCACAAAAGGCTTTTTCTTTTTTCTTATACTCCTTATAGTTGTTCTTCAAACTTTTCACAACGCATAATCTCCTTCACCGCATCCGTCAGTGCATAAAACAAATATGCATCTTTCACTCTTGCTTCCGGATGCGAAAATGAGATGACAACAGATTTGCCATCTCTGAAATACCAGATTCCCCTTGAAGTCATTTTCCAGTCAATCTCTCTGTCCTTATAACATGCATCCATAAAAGCATACTCCGTGCCACAGCAAATAATAAAGTCTGCTTTATACAAATCAATCTGCTCCTTGATAATGTCATGATGATCAACTGCTGCCCTGTAAATTTCACCATTATTTGAAGTATGTCCACCAGAAGTTTTCTTCAAATTGACCGCTGCTATTTTCTTCAACTCCCTCAAGCGTCTCTGTTCATTGTCCATCTCCATCTCAGACCACGGAAATTCTTTTTCCCAGGACAGAATTCCTTCCGTCCAGCGTGCAATATTATCCCATGTCTGTGGTCTTCCACCCTCATAAACAAAATCCCGCAGGTCCCAGCTTTTTCCGCCATTTACTTCTTTTAAGATATATACGATCTTATATCTGGCATTTAAAAATTCCTGCTCGCAGATCACTCCATCGGCTACAATACTGGCATCTTTTTCTCTTAATTTTTGAAATAAAAACTCTTCTCGTTCTTTAATCGACATAGCTGTTTATTATTCTCCATAATCTTTAATTATACTGTAATTTATAATCCAAATTACTGTTTTGATAGTTCCAAGATAACTGTGTTTCCTATATTGTAAGGCTTTCTGATGTGTTTGTCACTCTTTTGTTTCTATCAGGTTACTAATGTAAAAGTTCGTTTACCTTTGCTTGAACAGCAGAATAATTTGGCTGCTGTACTTGGGAAGTACACACCTGTCGTGATGAGCAGTTTTCTTATTTTGATTGGATTTAAGTCCAGAGAATGCCCTGGATTCTGGATGCTATTTGCGTAACCACCTCCTCGCAGGCATAAGAAAAGCCCATCTGCACCGAGCAGACAGACTAAAAATGGATATAAAAATACCCTGCCAGCTTTCACCAGCAGAGTTGATTAGAATTTTTACTTGTAAAGGTCTTCCAACGTTATCAGCCGAACTTCACCTCGCTCTTGTGCCTGAAGAAGTCCATCTGTGAATCCGCCTTTCGAGAAGATATAGTAGTGATAGTTGTTGCCCTTTCCAAAAACTGAGGCATAATCCCGAATCAAATCGAGTTCATCCACACCGATTTTCTCATTCCGGTATTTGCATGAACCGATGATATAGTCTTTGCCCTCAACAGGAGTTCCGACGATATCAATCTGTATCTGCTTTTTCTTCTTCGGGTCTGTCCCCCACCACTGGCCGATTTCACTCAGCTCAATAGGAAGGCTGCCATCCTTCCAAACTAAGATTCACATCCTCAGTTACGGCACATATTACCGCACACCTCTGTACATAGCAACCTATTTTTTGCGGTTTTTCGGATGACCCATCTTCTCCTTTACCTCATCCGGCACATCGATTAGCCCGAACCGATAGAACATTCCGTATATGTAGGTCACGCCTCGAATATCGCCCAGAGCTTTGGGTCTCTCTACTACTTCACCTTTAATATTCTTCAGCGCCAGCAGCACTGAACTCCATGCCAGGCTTTTACTGTTCTCCCGGCGGTCGATCCACAGCTCTTTCGTGTACTCGCCGTTCCTGCCTTTTTTAATTTGGTAAGAGAATGGCAAGCCGGAGTAAGTTTTGAATTTCACACCCGCATAGGCCAGAACCACTCCCCAAAAGTTTTCTTCTGTCGGATCGGCCCTCCACCGCTTCATTGTTCTGTATCTCCGCTGCCGCTCTGCTCCGACACTGATCTTCCCTTTTTCTGCTGTGCTTGTGAAGTACACACCTTTCCGATATGGCAGATACGAGGTGACGGAGGCTTTGGAAAGTTTCAGAGTGTTTGCAGTTGAGAGTATGGAGGTTTTGTAGTCTTGTGTTTCACGGTATTCTTGAAAGGTAGCTTGCACCTTCTCCGCCACTTCAGATTCATACACACCGGCCGTGATGAGCAGCTTTCTTACTTTGATTGGATTTAATCCCAGTTCTTCGCCGATGGCCTGCAAGGACATCTCAGAATCATAAAGTGCCACAGCACTTTCCATCTGCTCTTTCAGATTTTTCCCGGCATCGTACTCTGGCTTCAGCTTCTTTCGGCCTCCACCGGACTTCCGAGATTTATACGCTCTTTTCTTTCCCATGCTTATTCGTGCAGCTCCAGCGGCAGACCATCCGGATCATGGAAGAAAGTCATCTTCTTGCCGGTATAATCGTCAACACGAATCGGCTCACATTCAATACCTACCTCCGCCAGCTCATTCACCGTCTGCTCCACACTCTCTACACAGAAAGCAAGGTGACGCAGCCCACATGCTTCCGGGCGGTTCACACGCTTCGGCGGGTTTTCCTCAGCGAAAATCTCCAGCTCTGTGTATTCATTGACACGCAGATCCAGTTTCCAGTCCTTACGCTCCGGGCGATAGTTTTCCCTGATAACAGAGAAGCCCAGCTTGTTCACATAAAAATTCTTTGCGGCTTCGTAGTCAGATACGATAATTGCAATATGATGTATTTTTGATAAGTTCATTTTCTCACGCTCCATTTCTTTAAATTTTGTTCTTCTTTTATTTTCGTTATAAACTATACAGCAGCCTTCAAAAAATACCGTGTGAACTCCTGGAGTTCAGTTTGTCCACACGGCATTTATTTTTTTGGTTCTTGTTTATTTCAGCTTTTCGAGGATCTCATCCGCACTCATGCCGCTTGCCAGCAACTTCTTCAGCACAGCCTCTGCTTCAGCCTTCTTTGCTTCCTCTGCGGCCTTAGCATCTGCCTTTGCTTTCTTCGCTTCCAAGGATGCCATTTCTTTTTCGGCCTTCTTCAGAGCAGTCTTTTTCTCTTTCAAGTCAGCCTTCAAAGTGTCAATGTTAGCGGTAATGGATGAGATCTCGGCTGTGAGTGCTTCCTTTGCGGACTGCTTTTCTGCAATCTGTGTTGCAAAATCTGCAGTCACAGTTTTGGGCTTATTCTTACTACCTTTAGTTCTGGGCATAGGACACAAACCTCTTTCCAAAATTATAATCGTTTAAATTAAGTATTGTGTAGGTATGAGAACAACATAAAAGTCTCTTTTTTTAGTATATCACAAAACTATACTCTTTTACAGACGCTTTCTTGCCTTCATCGCTATACAGTACAATAACCCGCCTAGCACTCCCCCGACTGTGTTATAGAAGATGTCTGATAGCTGAAACGTTCCCAAACGAAGCAATAATTGCAACATCTCAATGCTTATCGAGAAGATGAACGCTATCTTTCCGCTTTCCCGCAGTATCTTCTTCCAGCCGTTTCCTATCTTCTCTCCGAATGTCCACATTGCTACCGAACTAAACGGCATCATCATGATAACGTTCTCTATGCACTCGGTGGTCAGCTTCTGTTCGCCATTCACGGTCTCCCAGATGCCCCATCCACCCATGACATCGGACAACGGATTCATCCACAAGTTCCGGTTCAGTAGCGTTCTGAATAAGATCATCGAAGTCACAAAAGCTAAGAAAAACAGTTTCCGAAAGAACACGCTCTCTTTGAACTTCTGATACCATGTCACTATTGCACTCTTCCATCCTTTGCCAGCATGTATTGGCTCATACGCATACAGGTAGAAAAACATGGCGAGGAAGGAAAGAAGGAGCGAAAATCCAAACGGCTCATAGAGAGCAGTTAGAATGTTTGTGAGGATCTTTCCGAGTAAATCAATCGCTTCTTTCATCGTTGTTTACAAATCACTGAACAGGTCAGCCTTGTACACGCCATTCTCAAGCATCTTCTTGAAGCTTTCCTTTACGGCTGCGACATCTTCATGGTAGGTCATGCCGTACCATGTGTCGTTGGTCTTCAGAACCTTTACGGACATATTCCCCTGCTCCAGTAATTCTCCAATAAAGATAGGAATCAGATACTCTGCTTTCAGAGGATTGCTAGGTACTTCTTTCTCAAAAAACTCTTTGAATCCTTCTTCCAGTACATCCAAAAAATCAGGAGTTAATCCCCACATATTCATGGATACCAGAGAATCAACATCAATCACTTTTCCGTCTGATTCTGCTCCAGTTGCGGTCTTCACAATATTCTTTGTCTCAACAACCTCAGTCAGATTGTTCTGCTCATCCATCTTGCAGATACCACGAGTTACACCACCGTTATCAGACAGCGTATTCTTCAGCACAAAGCCAGCCATACAGGACTTTCCGCCATTTACCAGATACTCATGGATAGCCTTGAAGCCTTCCTTGCCATAGTAATCATCAGCATTAATGACAATAAACGGGGTATCAATCACATTTTTCGCTGCAAGGACGGCCTGACCAGTCCCCCACGGCTTTGTCCGGCCTTCTGGCAGAGCTCCCGGGATGTCGTTGATATCCTGGAAAGCGTAATCCACAGTTACACCATGAGAAGCGCAAATAGAGGCAATACGGTCTCCGATGACCTCTTTGAATTCCTTCTCGATATCCTTACGGATAATAAATACTACATGGTTGAAGCCAGCCTCGATTGCATCATGGATTGAGTAGTCCATGATGATATGTCCAGCATCATCCACTGGCTCCAGTTGCTTGATTCCTGTTCCGAAGCGGCTACCGATACCAGCAGCCATGATAAGTAATGTTGTTTTCATAATTTTCCCTCCTTAAACATCTCATAATATGTTTGTGAGTAATCTTTTGGAATAAGGTATTTATTTGATAACTTATGGATTGGAGTTATTTTTTTCAGTGTTTCCCAATAGCCCTTTTCATATTTCTTAAAGAAGACCTTTCCAAGCATGTGCGAAATTGCATCTGGCATAAACACTATGTCTTCAAACAAATCTTTATAGTACGGAATTACCAGTGTTGTAAATAAGTGCCATTGGAAATAGTCTCTTACTTTATTTTCTTTTTCCCAATAGTAATAATTAATGTCCCTCAAAGTTTTAAGAATCGGATAATCTCTTTTGGAATATATAAAATAATTATTATAAACTCTAGTTATATCCTCAGAATCATCAATAGCATACATGAAAATATCTTTTTCATAGACCCAATCAGGAATTGGCCCAGATAGAAAAATGGTGCTATCCATCCAAAGACCGCCATAGCGAATCAGCAACTCCATCCTAAGAAAATCCGACATTTTCGTATCTGTAATTAATCCCCTCTTCCATTTTTTTAGAATATGATCCGGGAAGTTAACATACTGATCCATGTTTTCCTTTGTGATGACAATTATCTCTTTATCCGGCATATTCCGTTTAACCGACGCATAACATCTTTTAACTAATTCCGGAGCATTTTCCATTCCTTGAAACCAGCAAATCCAAATATATTTATCTCCACTAGCGTCACATTCTTCCGCTTTTTTATATAAGAATTCACCTATCTTACAACTATAGTTCTTATCTAAATATTGATAGACCTTATTTTTTATTTCAAGCCCTGCAATGTTTCTGTTCGAATACCCGAATAAATTAAAAATTTCCGTAACTATCCTATATTTCAGATTTCCTTCCTGTAGAGCTCTCTTTATTTTTCGACTGTCCACACCTACACCTCATTTTTACTTTTTAAGCAGTTTATTTAACAGTAACATAAAATTATTCCTAGAAAAATATAACACTAATACAAATAATATAATTTCAATGAAAGTCTCTCTCAACAAGCTTAGCCCAGCAATTTGCACTACCGCCTGCAGTAATAGTACAAAATAGTTGAGAGCGTCTTTTTTTATTTCAACAGTAAATTCAAACAGTTTATAGGATTTATAAAGTCTAATAAACCAAACTGTAAAATAAGACATTAGCGTAGCAAATGAAGCGCCCAATGCATTAAAGGAAAATGTTAGTGGAATATTCAGCATAATATTGATACATGCCCCTGAAAATGAAGACATCGCATTAATTCTAGATTGCTTCACTGCTGCAAACATTCCCCCCAGTAGACCACACATTCCACCGAACACCACAGAAATCATTAGAAATGGTGCAAACTTCCAAGCATTATAAAAATCATTGGCAAACAATATCTTCGCAATCAATTTATTAAAAACAAGTAACCCCGAACAAACAACAGTCATACCTGTATTGTAAATTTTATATACATTTTCATAAAAATCTGTAGTCTTAGTTTCATCATTCTCTTTTACTGCTGACAATAACCACGCTTGATTAAATATATTTTGAAAAAGATTTAGTAAGGAAGGTATTTTATATGAAACAGAATAAATACCAGTTATCGATGCTCCACAAAATGCCATTACAATATATCTATCTGAAGCATTATTAATCCACCAAGAAATCGTATCAACAACTAGAGGTTTACTGTAATCTGTCATTTCCTTCTGAAGATTTCTTTTATTATTTGGATTTCTCCAATAACTCCATAATTTCAGTTTTAAAATCAAATAGAAGGATGGAATTATATTAGACAAGCAATATGCAAACATATATCCTTCTAAACCTGCTTTGATGAGAAGAAGAAATATAATATTTGATCCCAATAACGTTACAGAACTTATAATGCCGGCAATCGCAATATCAGTTATTTTTTCTATACCTCTGCAATACTGAGACAAGTAATCATAAATGATGTTACTTAAAAACATTAAAATAATAATTCCAGTATAGTCGACAAATATATTTAGAGCGCCCACATATTTATTGCAGATAAAGGCGCTCGAAAATATGATAATAGCAAATAATATGTACAGAATACCAACGCTAAATACATCCTTTTTATCTTTATCTTTATCCAACGCAAACCTCAAAGCTGCACTGCTGATATTGATAGACAAAATAGGTATACAAAGCGATACAGTTGTTTGAGCTAAATCGAATACACCGTATTGCTCTGTAGACAAAACACTCGTATACAGAGGAATTAATAGGAAAGCCAGGATCTTACTCCCCAAGTTACTTAAGGTTAATACACCTATATTTTTTATTAAATATAAATATTTCGACATTATCTTCCTTCCTCTACCTCTGTATCATACATTTTGATTATTACAACCATAATTATAAATAATATAAGCGTCGCATTTGTTGTAAAAATAGATGACCCCAAAGAATGAATTGCAATAAATAACAAACAAGAAATTGTTACTGCTTTTAATTCTTTCCTTAAATTCGATTTCATTACAAAATAAAAAAAGTTCACAAATATTATAAGTGCTATAATCAAGCCCAAAAAACCGAACTGTCCAATTATAGTAGGCCAATAATTATCATTTAAAAAAGAGGTATCGGTTTTACTCATTCCATACTTATTATTAAACCCATAGAGCTGATATAACGGCGAGTAGTAACTTGCTGCAACAGGACTTCCATACGTCGCAAAACCACTACCCAATGGAAAATACGCTAACGCTGTTTTTAAACCATAATTAAAAAGAACAAGTCTAGGTGCTGTGTCATTTAAAAAATAGTTTTGTATCTGAAATTGTCCGAAAATAATGCAAAACAGCAGTAGCACAACATACACCCATTTATCAATCTTTTCTCGGTCCCTTTTAAAATAGTATAATATAAACAGAATAGATACTGACCATATAATTGACGGTCCTTTTAAGGTGAGTATCATTTGAACTATTGCAATTAAAATATACCTCAAATCGTATTTTTTCGACAAAATAATCAACAAAGCGCAAAGAACTAAAATTGAAAACAAGTGCTGAAAACCAACTATAAAGTAAAACGATTTGATGCCATTTCTCTCATACTCTGTCATTCCAATATTTATAAATTGCGAAATAACTGCACAAGCCAGTCCACTCCAAAGGAAGAACTTTGCCATAGGTGTTAATATTCTAATTATCTCTTCACTATTGTGTTCATTCAATAAAAAATACATTCCTACGGGACAAATAATAATCTTCGACAAGGTAAGCATGTCTAAACAGACTGCAAACTTGTCTGGCTGCACTTTATTTAGGACTGTACTAGCAATTCCGATCAGCCCTATTAATACAAAAAGAAAAAATATATTTCGAATACACTTATCTATGTATGTGCATCTTTTAATTGTTCCTAAGACCATATATGGCAACAGTAGAATCGTCACAAGCTCATCTGCGTATTGCAGAATTGGAACATAGTCTACTAAAAATACAGCAGATATTAAAGATAATATTACTATTAATGGAAAAACCGTGCTTTTATATATTTTCATGCGCACCCTCCTTTATTACTTGGTCTCATCTCGCATATATATATGTTTGAATTTTTGTTCCCAAGTCAAGTTTGCATTTGCAAAGTCCTTTCCATTCAACCCGAGGCGTTCTCTCAACCCAGCATCTTTAATCAGTCTAGTTAATGCACAACAAAAGTCTCGCTTTATTTCTTCTATATTTTGGTTTGTATCTATAAAAATACCACAATCATGTTCCTTTAACATAGAGCTAAAGCTAGTATCAAATGCTACAATGGGAACTGCATATGCCATTGCTTCCAGTAATACATTACCACTTGTTTCTCTCAAACTAGGAAGAACAAAAATATCCGCTGTCTTATAAGCTTCCGAAATTTGATTCAAAGGTCTATTTCCCAATAGTTTTATATGATTTGCAACAACACTATTTTCTATTTTCTTTTCAATACTTTCTCGATCTGCTCCATCTCCATATATATCCAATTCCCAAGACAGATCATTTGGCATATAACTTAAAGCATCGACTAAAAATGCAATTCCTTTTTTTCCGATTAGCCTTCCAACAAAAACTATTTTGCAGGTTTGATTATTTCGTTTAAAATAATCAATATTTCTATACTCTTCTCTCAGAGCCAATTCAGGCAGCAATTCAACACTTTTTCCAACTATTTTTTCTATTTGAATTTGTGTTTCCTTATTAATACAGTAAATAGCCTTATACTGTTTGATGGCATTTCTATAAAATGGATTCCATGAACAGCTTTTATTAACAAATTCTCTAAATGCAGCAGCAAGTTGATTTTTTTCATAGACCTTCAATGGCTTAGGTGTGACCTGTGCACCACCCATTGGTCCCCAAATCACCTCTGCACCTTTAGCTTTATACATCTCACTTGGAATCCTGTAATCATTCATAGTAACATGATGAATTACATCAAAACGGATTTCTGAATGTTTAACCCAAAGCCATGCCCAATGCTGCCATAAAATATAATACATATGATGAAAAGCGGAATGCTTTTCTCTGAACCAGTTAAGTGCATTAGGGACGTCAACAATAACCAATTCAACATGTTGTATATTAAATTCTTTGAGACCTCTTCTCGTGTCCTTCTCGTTGAATTTCTTGGTAAGAAGGATTATTCTATCGCCTTTTTTATAGTTTTTCTCATACTGTAAAACCCAATTCCAGCCAATACTATCCTCAGATCCCTTATAAGGATTCACGCTATATGCAGAAATAAGATAATTCATCATTTCACCTCCCAAGAATCAGTGTTGAAAGCATATGATTTTTTCTAACGACGTATTTAGACAGAAAAATTGGAGCAATCAATCCAAAAATCAGCATCATCCAAGCATATACTAAATAATCAAATCCTAAGATTTTGCCACATACAACAAATATCGCTTGCTGCACATAATACCCAATCATATATATATCCATTCCATAATCACCTAGCACCATCCATACCTTTTCTCCACAATGGTAATGTTCAATCTGCACGGCAATAACAAAAAGCAGAAAGACACCAATAACGGTTACTGCGGTTGCCAAAATCCAAGACTGAGACTTATAGATCCTAACAAACGCAAGCATCATATATCCTACAGAAACAACCGCTATTATCACTATTCCTTTTACTGACATCAGTAGTTCGGAATTCTTTATTTTTTCATAAAGATGCTTTCTCACAGCACCACCCATAAAATAAATCCATGCGTAACTAAGGAAAAAACCAACAACATATCCAGACTGTTTGAATACAACAGTGTTTAGCATATATAGTACAAACATAGTACCCGTTAAAGTTGTGCGATTTATAGTATCAAATAGGATTCCAAAAATAGAAATAACAAACAGGGCGTACAGAAACCAAAGACCGCCGTTCGGATTATTTCTTCCAATTAAAACATCTACCGCAAGAGTAGAATAATTAAGCGGATTCCTTGCAAATGCACCAAATAATAGCTTAAGAACGGCTGTGACCACTGTTAAAAAGAAATACGGCACCATCAGCCGCTTAGCTTTTTTTACGATTGCTTGTTTCTTTTCGCTAATGCTACGTCTTTTCTCGCCTTCAAGAAATCCACTAATAAAGAAAAAAGCTGGCATATGAAAACAATAAACAAAACTTTTTATAAAGCCCAAAATAGTCGGCATTTCTGTCGGATTAAAAGAATGTCCAATGACGACACAAAGCACAGCCATTCCACGCATTATATTTATTTCATTAAAATATTGTTTTTTACTTTTTTCCATCGTCAAGCCTTTCTCTTTCTATCTCTAAAAATTGTTCTACCCTTTGTTTTGTAGAAAGTTTGTATCTGTATTTCATGCAGTTTTCAATATACATTTCACTGTTAGAAACCACATCATTCAAATCGGATTCATCCCACTGTTTCTTCGCAATGCCAAGTTGATAATCTTTGATATAGGTGGAATTTAGCGGAACATCTGTTGTGACAATAGGCGTTCCAACTGCAATCGCTTCTACGATGGAAATCATATTGTTGTCTTTCACCGTATTAACAAGCAACGCCTTTGACTTAGACAAAATCGGGAGTAGTTCATCGTGTGTCATCTTTCCTGTGAAAATTACATTCGGAGCAATTCCCAAAGTCTGTGCCATCCTCTGAAGTTTTTCTTTCAACTCCCCTTCGCCTATAATGAATAACTGGCATGTGGAATTGTACTGATCCAGATACTTGGCAAACTTTTCAAGGATTCCACCGATTTTCTTTCGCTCAATCAGTTGCGAACAAACCACAAAACTGTTATCTTTCTCTGTAGATGCTTTAAACTTATCGAGGTTGACACCATGATCGATTACATTTACATCCGTGTTCATGCAGTATTTCTTCACAAAGTTCCTTGCCTCAACTGAGCGCGCAACAACCTTTGCGTTTCGCATGAAGAGTCTTGCTATAACCCCATACCAGATCTTTGAGGGAATTTTCTTCATAATAGCATTATGCTTTGCAAGTTCATGCCAGATAATTGTCTTGTCTGGTGCTGCTCGATATGCCATCAACGAATTCAGTGAGAATACTTCGCTTGTAATAATCAAATCGTATTCTGTACGATGTTGTTTTACATACTGATACGTCTCTGGCATAAACGGCAAGCAGTGTGGCATGCAGACTTTTTGACACTTGCACTCCCACCACAGTACCTCAAATGGATATGTTTCACTTTTTATCGGCTTGAACGGCTCTCCTCCAACCAGCGTTACAGAATGACCCATTTCATGGAACGCCAAGCAAAAATCATACATCATTGTGTCTTTTATTGATGCAGCTCTTTTTATATTTTTTGTTTCCGATGTATACATAATCGGATTAATAACAAGTACTTCCATTAAATATCTCCTATCATCTACTGACAGAAGACATTTAGTTACTTAATCAATCGAATTACTGTGCTTTACACCATCGTGAATGCAAGAACAGTCCACCTGGGATGCACGCTGTTGCAAGAACTTTATGTCTTGATTTGCGAATCAAGTCGCAAATCTTGACTCCCGCAAATCTCCCATATACAATATACTGTAGTCCACCCTTGATTCTATATCTTGTCTTTAAGTCGGACTCCATGAATTCCTCTGCTCGATGCATACACCCAACTGGCGAAGCAATATTATGCTTACGCCGATTATTGGTTAATCCATCTTCAAGATAATTTCCGACGTAAATGGCTTTATTAATATGTACCATCTCATATTTTCTAGCCATTCTAACCCAAACAAGATCTTCCCCAAGGAATTTCTCATTCGGATATTCGGGAAAAGGGAATTCTTTCAAGCAATGTGTTTTGAACACCTCTGCCTTATCTGCGCCAGTGTCATCACCGTTTACGCGCACATCGATATAGGAACCTATTTTTTCATTGATATCAAACTTCTTGCCATTGACTTTACCATCAGGGAACGCTCTGAGAAATGCATATCCACAGATATTGTTTTGTGACCTGTATTTCTTGTGAATCTTCAGTATCGACTCAACTGCATCATCTGTCACATAGTCATCTGAATCAACTATAAAGGTAAGTTCGCTGCAAATGGTCTGTATTCCTACATTTAAAGCCGTGTGTTTTCCTCCATTACTCTTATAGATATATCGTATTGGAAAATCACTATTTTCTTGTAACTGAGTAATTAGATTTTTTGTACCATCAGTACTTCCGTCATCAACTACAAGCCACTCAAAATCTTTTACAGTTTGCTTTTGCAGTGAATCCCAGAGGCTTTGTAATCGCCCCCCCCGATTAAAGGTAGGGGTTAAAACTGTTATCATCATAGTTATTGTTTTCCTTATTTATTCTCCATCTGCTGTGCTGCGATATCAGCATCCACGATTTCCTCACCGGTCTTATGCTTCAGCTGCTCCTTAGAAGCTTCACTCAGACCGTTGTTGATCACGCAGTTCATATCACAGGTGCTGCACTTATCCAAATCCTCTTTAGTAACTTTGCCGTCGCGGTAATCACGGCAAATCTTCAGCTCATACATGCTGTACGGATGCTTGGTAAACAGCGCCTTGAACTTGTGTACCAGAACCCAAGTAGCAGGCTTCCAGATGTACTTATGCATCGCCGGAGAAACACTACCTATCATCCAACAGTCACGGTCGCAGCAACGAACCTTTGCACGAACTTTCTCTGCTTCCGGGCTGTTCCACAGCTCGTCCCAAGTCTGGTTGTTCAGGTTGCCCATAACCTCTTTGTCCTTGGTGCCATTGCAAGGCATAACATCGCCATACGGATCGATGAAGAAGGTGTCAAAACTCATGTCGCAAGGCAGCAGACGCTTCTGGCCATAGATGTAGTTGATCAGACCATGGTTAAAGTAAGCGCGGAACCACTTCTTTGGGCTGTTGCTGCGGAGCAGTTCATTGACCAGATTCTCAAAGTTCTTTGCGACCATAGGGCGGTCATGGATGATGTTCTTTGCCTCAACGAAGTAAAAGCTGTTGTGTAAAGATGCTGTTGCGAACTCCATGCCCATCTCGTTGGAAATCTTGTACAGCGGAACCAGATCAGGAGCGTTCTTGTCCTGAACAGTCATACCGAAGCCGACATCCTTCATGCCCATTTCACGCAGCTTCTTCAGTGTGCCGTAACCACGCTGGTAGCCGTTCTGCAGGCCACGAATCTCATTGTTGGTCTGCTCCAGACCCTCGATAGAGATACGAATACCGATCTGAGGGAACTCCTTACACAGATCAACGATACGATCTGTGAAGAAACCGTTCGTGGAAATAACGATACGATCAGACTTCTTGTACAGTTCACGCACGATATCTTTCAAGTCGGTGCGGATGAACGGCTCGCCGCCGGTGATGTTCGTAAAGTACATCTTCGGCAACTTCTTGATGGTTTCGATGCTGATTTCCTCTTCCGGCTTGGAAGGTGCCTTATAACGGTTGCACATGGAGCAACGAGCATTGCAGCGGTAAGTGACGATAACCGTACCATTCAGTTTCTTTTCGTTATTGTTAGCCATTTTTCTAATACCTCTATCTCTCTTTTTATCTATAAACTTTCATAATTTTCTCGTAATACTCATCAATGGTATCGAAGCTGATGTCCTTGCAGTTCGCACTGTACTCCGCACACAGCTTCTTATCACCCCAGAGCTTCTCTATCTTTCTCTTCAAATCTTTCCCGTTACCGCTTTCAAACAGCTCGCCGGTCTTGCCAACCCGAATCAGCTCCGGGATACCACCAATGTTCGCTCCCAGCACCGGCGTGCCGTACATCTGGGATTCCATCACAGAGAACGGGCAGTTCTCATACCACTCAGATGGGTAGATGGAGAACCGTGCCTCACGGATGAGCTTTTCCAGTGCCTCGCCTTTCTGGAAACCAACATTCTTGATGTTACTTACACCCTTGATGCTCTCTTCCAGCGGACCAGTACCGGCAAAGATGAACTGCACATCCGGCAGCTCCTTACAGACCTTGATGAGCGTGCCGATACCCTTCTCCTCCGAGAAGCGGCCGAAGTAAAGGACGTAGTCCTTCTTTTCCGTTTCCTTCCACTCCACCTTATCGATGAAGTTGTGCATTGCCACAGTCTTCGTTGCAAACAGCGGGTTGCTGTCCATCTTGGTCTTCATGAACTCCGAGCAGCAGATCATGGTGTCAATATACTTGTAGGTGCCTTTCCACTTCCAGAACTCAGCCTCCATCATGCCGATGGCAGACTTTGCCGTGGAACCGTGGATGCACTTTCCTTTCATGCAGTTCACGAAATGACCGCCGAGACACTTCTCACAGTTCTGGTGGGTGTTCGGATTGTTCAGCATGTGATTCGGGCAGACCAGCTGGTAGTCATGTGCTGTGAAGATGATCTTACACTCTCTTCCGGTCTCCTTGCGCCACTTCACGATTTCTAGGATGATGGAAGGTGTCAGCTGGTAATTAAAATTGTTCAGGTGACAGACATCCGGCTTAAAGTCATCTAGTACCAGTCTTAATTTTTCTCTTGCTTCCTTGCTGTAGATGGTCTTGATCGGGTAAGTCAGCTTGCTCAGTTTACTGCCGCCGTGGAAGTCCATATCAGATGTATAAGCATTGACACGGTTGCCCACGCAGCGACCTTCATGCTCCATTCCGAAGTACTGAACCTCATGTCCATGCTGCTCCAGTGCCTCACCCAATTTGAATATATACGTTTCTGATCCACCGTTTCTGAATAAAAATTTATTTATCTCGATAATACGCATATTACTCTCTTTTCCTTGTTGTAGATTTTCTTTAATTCCATGTCTGCCTCTATCACACTTTTTGATAATTTCTTATCTTCACAAATTTATTCGGATACAGGAAGAACTCCAACCACTTCGTTTTCTTCATAATCCAAGCCACAACGATCGGACCTACAAAGCTAATTCCTAGTCCCAGCACCACATGAATCACAGAACTTCCGATACCCAACTTCAATAAAACCGCTCTCATCGATGCTGCAAACATCGTGTGCATCAGAAAAATCGGCATTGTGTATTTTGCAAGAAAATCCATACCTCTGCCAAATCTTCTTTCAACTCCCGCTATCATCAAGATGACAGCTACACAAGCCAGCAATCCCATTGTGAAAGGAATCACGCCACCACTAATTTCCGCCTTATACACCACCACACTCAAAATCATAAACAACAATCCGCATATCGTTCCTTGCACTTTTCTGCCCTTCAGCTGCACGTTAAATGCACAAATACTCATACCGAGCACAAACCAGATTTCGTTTATGAGAACTGTTGATACTGCGTAAACGCCGTACCCCCCCCCAGTCAAAATTAGGCCTTTTGCAGCTAATGCAACTACCAATCCAACTGCGACTGCTTTCACACTGTTAAAAGTCGGCGTAACAAGAAAGATGAAGAACAATGCGTACAGATACCAGTACGGTGCTGTTGGGTGAAGGAACAATGTATCTCCCAGACCACCAATTTGATTGTTAATGCTACTCGAAAACACCTTTTTCAATATCCAAGTAGCAGTTGTAAAAGTGGCATACGGTACGCCGAGCGCCAGCGCTTTTTTAGCTACATTTCTGTGCCAACTTTCCACATTGTCTACCTTGCTATACTTCTGATAAAGGTATCCACTACAAATAAAGAACAGCGGCACATGGAAGTAGTAAATTGTAGTAATAAACCATTCATGTAGATTACTATCTGGCAGAATGCCAGATTGCACCATACTCATAAAGAAATGCCCCACCGCAACCAATATACAGGCGATTACTTTTACATCATCCACCCATTTTTCTCTTGTTCTTGCTGCAATTTGTTTACTCATGTTATTTTTCCTTATGTGCTCTACTTTATTTCACTACCTCTGTTCAGATGAAGCACTTCCAATGTGTTGTTCATAAACCAGAGTGCTCCATACAAACGCAGGTAGTGATACTGAAAGTTCTTATGATAAAATCATCTGCTGTTACTGAACCTAGGTAGCGAGATAAAAACCGCTCTCGCAGCTCTACCCATCTCTCAAAATGTGCCGCAAATACGCTATTTTTACGGCGTTTTCACCATGTACATCTCACTACCTGCGTTCGGTTAGAGGAGATTATTTATTATTAATACTCTCATCGGCTCTTCTCCCCATACAATGCAAGTGTTTTGTCCACTACTTCATCCCAGTTGTATTTTGCACAGATAAAGTCGGCTGCCTGTTCTTTTAACTTTCCTACCTTCCGAATATCATCGCATGCGTCCTGCAGTTTTTCTGTCAGGTCCTTGATATTGGATTTTCGGAATATGATTGCTTTATCTTCTACCACCTCGGTACATTCCGGTATATCAGATACCAGACAAGCATTTCCATAACTCATGGCTTCCAGAAGACTTAATGGCATTCCTTCCAGATCAGACGGCAGCGTATAGATGTAAGCGTTGCTGTATAATTCATCCAGCATCGCTCCCTGCACAAATCCGGTAAAGAGAATCCGATCGTCACCCTTCGCCAGTTCTTTCAATTCCTTCATAAAGGAATCTGTATCACTGGAACCGCCTGCGATGACCAGCTTTTTATCTGTTTTGACATCCTTGAACGCTTCAACCAAATACCGGATACCTTTTTCCGGTACCAGTCGACCAAGAAATAATATGTAGGAATCTTTCGTCAGTCCAAATTTTTCTGTTATTAAACCAGCTTCTCGGGTTTCTGGTCTGTTCACTCCATTCGGAACGAAATGTGTCTCCCTTCCATAGGTATCTCTGAAATAATCCTGAACACCTTTACTCAGAACGATGATTTCATCTGCATATTTTACAGCATTCTTTTCACCCTGACGGATGAATTTAGAGCCAAATCCTGACTTCCATTTTTCCCGTTGCCAGTCTATACCATGAATGGTAACCACAACCCTCTTTCCAAACATCTTTGGAAGCCATGAAAAAAAAGCCGGACCTTCTGCATGGATATGTACCACATCATATTTTCCAAAAGCACTGTACAGAGCCGCAAAGAAAGAGGAACTCACCGCTGCAAGACCTTTTCCTTCAATAGTTGGAACAAATTTCTGTCGGATTCCATCATATTCAATTTTATTGTCATACTCTGCACCACTCACGTGATGACCAGATCTGTTGTAACAGGTAACCCGACATCCATCTCGTGCCATTCTGGTGCACAGTTCTTTTACAACAATCTCTATCCCGCCCTCACGGGACAGTCTTTTTTGTCCGAACATGGACACTGCAAATTTATCTTTCATAATGTTCTCCAACCAATATTGTCCCCTCTACTCCTTTATATCTATGTACTTTTGTTGAGTAGACATTCCTGCACTCTACATACTTAAAAGAAGTAGCCTTTTCAGCATTTCGTATGCTTTTTATTGACCTTTTACAACAATTCTACTTCGATCCAACCTTCCCCAGCACAACAGCCACGGTCTTAAACAGAATCATAATATCCAACCCCGGACTCCACTTTTTAATATACTCGGTATCCAGTCTTACAACTTCTTCAAAGTCTGTGATATTACTTCTTCCGCTGACCTGCCACATACCGGTAAGTCCCGGCTTGAATGCCAGTCTGGAGCGGTGATGCATCTCGTATTTTTCCCACTCGTCCACTGTTGGCGGTCTGGTTCCCACAAGGCTCATATCACCTATGAGTACATTCCAGAACTGCGGGAATTCATCCAGAGAGTAATCACGGATAAAGTTTCCGATCCCCTTGATGATACGCGGATCGTTATCCATCTTGAACATCATACCATCTTTGATATCGTTCTGCGCCATCAGCTCTTTCTTCCGCTCTTCTGCATCCATATACATGCTTCGGAATTTGTAAATGTTGAATTTTTTGCCATTTTTTCCGATTCGCACCTGCTTAAAGAAGATCGGTCCCGGTGACTTAATATAAATGATTGGTGCTACAAAGATAAAAATGATACCTGTCAGTAGCATTCCAACCAGTCCTCCGCAGATATCCATCGTCCTTTTGAAGATCAGCTGACCGGCGCTTACCATATTGATGCTGGTCGAAAGCACCGTATATCCTTCCAGCTTTTCCACAATCTGGTTGGAAGAATCATCCGCAACTCTTGCCAGCTTGATATGTATGGTAATTCCCATGATACCGAAATTTTTGATCATTTTATCCGGAAGCGCAAGCTCTGTCGGAATGCTGAAAAGTGCTTCATCCACCCAGTTCAACTGTGCAAAATCTTCAATCGCACTCTCTCCACAAAATACCGGGAATCCATGATAATTTGGAATTTCATTTTTTTTTGCATCAATAATTCCAATCCCCATTACATGAAACTCACTGTAGGGATTGCTGGTAAATGCCTCCACAATTTCTCTATAATTCTTTTTCCCACCGATCAGAAGGATCGCTCTTTTCCCTGATGCAGGGCCTCTGTGCTTGGAAAGCCATTTTTTCAACAAAATCCTTCCTATATATAATACGCAGATCGATATGATTGGGAATGCAAATATAACAACTCGTGAGTAATTGCTCGACTCTTTCATTGCAAACAAATAAGCAATCACACACACGGTCACGATGATTGCGTGCTTTGCGACTGCCTTAGTCTCCAACCAGTACCCTCTTCTTAAGATGCCCTTGTAACTTCCCATCATCAGTCCCACAACCAGATCGATCGCCGCTATCGCAAAAAACACATTCCGATAAAGCGGTGCTTCTCTGTAATATGCAGTCCCATGATATAACCAGTGAGCAAGTAAATAAGATAATTCCAACAATATTAAATCTAACAAAATAAAATCCCAGTGTTTTAACCAACTGGAAGTTTTCTTTCTGTACATAAGTGAACCCAACCCTCTTAAACATTACTATCGTAATTTTTCTTCTCTAACATTTATAACATATTTCGTATAAAAGGTAAAGCAATCTCCATGTACAATTCTCTTTTTCGACATTTTATCGACTTTCCGCACAAAAAAGCCATTAGTTTTATCTACTTTTTCCTGAAAACTAATGACTTTTTAATTATTTATCGATTATTGTATTTTCAATTATAGATTTTTACCCTTTCCATACAACAATCACCTTTTTTTGCTGCTGCAATCTGATTTCTGACAGATTTTCTACTTTGTCAGTGCAATAATTGCCTTCACCACATCGTCAATTCCCATCTCAGAGCTGTCGATCAGCGTTGCATCTTCAGCCTGCTTAAGCGGTGCGATCTCTCTTGTCATATCGCGCTCGTCTCTTTCCTGGATATCCTGCCTGATCTGTTCAAAATCACAGGCTTCTCCTTTTCCTTCCAGTTCTTTGAACCGGCGCATTGCGCGGCATTCTACACTTGCAGTCAGATACACTTTAACGTCCGCATTCGGAAGTACATTGGTTCCGATATCTCTTCCATCCATAACGACATCTTTTTCTTTTGCAAGATTCCTCTGCAGATCCAGAAGCTTTGCACGGACTGCCGGTACTGCAGAGCTTACGGATGCCATATTTCCAACCGCTTCCTCACGAAGCTGTGAAGTGATGTTTTCTCCATTCAAATAGACCTGCTGCACACCATTTTCATAACCAAGCTCTACCTTTGCATCCTCGCATGCTGCCTCGATCTTCTCTACTTCTCCCGGTACGATCCCCTTTTTCAGAAAATGTACGGCAAGTCCGCGGTACATTGCCCCGGTATCTACATAGATAAATCCCAGTTCCTTTGCAACCAGTTTTGCGATCGTGCTCTTTCCGGCACCTGCCGGTCCGTCAATTGCGATATTATATCCCATTTTATATCCTCCCTGTTTCACTCACATTTTCCTGTTTACGCCATCTCTGGATTGCTGTGCGATATCTATAATCCAAAAACTACCAGATATTACTTCCTGCCGCATATGCAGTCGACCATGCGATCTGCAGATTGAATCCACCGGTCAGTGCATCCAGATCCAGCACTTCCCCTGCAAAATACAGTCCCTGTACCAGCTTTGACTCCATCGTAGACGGATTGACTTCTTTGACTTTTACGCCGCCCCGTGTAATAATTGCCTCTTTGAAATCTCGAAGCCCGGTCAATGTCACAGTAAAATGCTTGATCAGATGGACGAAATTCATCCGCTCTTCTTTTGTGATCACATTGACCTTCTTCTCCGGATCAATGCCACTTAAGTGGATCATGACCGGAAGTAATTTTGCCGGAAACAGTCCGGTAACTGCATTTTTAAACTGTTTATTATGGTTTGCATCAAATTCCCGCAGCACTCTCGCATCCAGCTGCTCTTCGGAAAGTGCCGGCTTCAGGTCGATGACCAGCTTTAACTCATGCTTTTTCTGCAGGATTTTACCTACATAGGCACTCGCACTGATGATCAGTGGTCCGCTTACTCCAAAGTGGGTGAATAACATTTCTCCGAAATCACTGTACAGCTCTTTCTTTCCGTCATAGACCGTTGCCTGGACATTCCGGAGGGAAAGCCCCATCAGTGCCGGAATGTACTCTTCTCTGACATTCATCGGAACCAGGGAAGGTGCAGGTTCGGTGATCTTGTGTCCCATCGCTTCTGCAAAGCGATAGCCATCTCCGGTGGAACCTGTTGTCTGATAGCTGACACCACCGGTTGCGATAATGCAGGCATCCCCTTCTTCTTTGCTTCCATCTGCCATGACAAGATAGGAAAATCTTCCATCCTCTGCCACAACCTTTTCTACATTGGAATAAAGATGGATGTGTACTCCATTTCGCTTCATTTCCACCTCCAGTGTGCGGATAACATCCGAAGAATGATCCGACTGCGGAAATACACGGTTGCCACGCTCTGTCTTCAGACGCAATCCTGCATTTTCAAAGAAATCCATCACATCCTGGTTGGTAAATCCGTAAAAACTGCTGTACATAAACTTCTCATTGGATACCATATTCTGGAAAAGTTCATCCACGTCACAGGCATTGGTGACATTGCATCTGCCTTTTCCCGTGATGAAAAGCTTCTTTCCAAGTTTTTCATTTTTCTCAAATACGTGGACTTCATTGCCATTTTTCGCCGCAAAGATCGATGCGAACATACCGGCAGCTCCGCCCCCTACGATCAGTACTTTACTCATTTGATCCTTACCTCATCTTCTACAGGCTCCAGCTCATCTCTGGAATAAACCTGATATTCGTCCCAGATGTCCTCCAGTGTCTCCAGTGTCTCAATAACATCATCCTGCTTCTTCATACAGAGTGCAACCACCAGTGCATTGATCACACTGAGCGGTGCAACCAGGGAATCTACGATAGATGCCATATCACTCTTGGCGATCAGATTGCAGGAGGAATAGAGATTCATCGGTGAATTCACACTGTCGGTCAAGGTTATTACCTTTGCTTTCCGGTTGCTGGCAAATTCCAGTGCTTTTAAAGTACGCATGGAATATCGCGGAAAACTGATCCCGATGATCACATCTTCTTCCCCGATCCGGATCAGCTGCTCAAAAATCTCGCTGGAACTGTTGGTATCGACCTCTATCACATCCTCACAGATCAGATTCAGATAGAAAGTCAGGAATTTTGCCAGCGGTGCACAGCTTCGGATTCCGATCACATAAACCTTTTTTGCCGCAAGGATCGTATCCACCGCCAGCTCAAATGCATGATTGTCCACAGATTCCAATGTCTGCTTGATCTTCTCGATATCAGACTGCAGGACCGTCGCCAGGATCTCGCTCCGGTCGATCCGTCCGTAGGTCACTTCCATACGCTGGATAGAATTCAGCTTGGTACGCACCAGTTCTCCCAGTGCTTTCTGGAATTCGGGATAGCCTTTATATCCAAGCTGTGTTGCGAAACGGACAACCGTTGATTCGCTGACACCGACTGCCTCTCCCATCTTTGCAGCCGTCAGGAAGGCTGCTTTATCATAATTTTCTTTGATGTAATCCGCAAGCCGCTTCTGTCCTTTGCTGAACTTCGGATATCTCTCATCAATTCTAATCAGTAACTCATTTTTTGTGCTCACAATTTGCCTCCAAATAAGAAACGTGCCTTTTTATAAAATCATTTACTTCTATTATAAATAAGGTCACAACCCTTTTTATTATAAGCAAAAGAGCCATAAAATTCAACTCGAATTTTATGGCTCCTGAGGTTACGTTTTGCTCACAAAATACTGTCTGTAACAGCTTTCGTCAGTTCGTCGTTATTATACCGGATAACTTCCGTCTTTTGCAATTGTAGCATCTACTTTCTTCTCCTGTGCCTCGCGGTATTTGAAGAAGTCTGTAGCTACCTGCGGGAAGAGTGCGTAGCTGAGTACGTCTTCATCCTGCTCTTTGTACTGTTCCATCTCTTTTTCAAGAGTAGCAAGTTCATCCGGGATCAGGTCTGCCGGACGGCATGTGATAACTTCCGGATTGTCTCCGAGTACTTTCTTAACAACATCCGGGTTGAACGGTTTAACAGTTGCACCGTATTTTCCGCTCAGGATGTCTTTCGTCTCTTTTGTTGCCATCTTGTAGCGTTCGCCCATCAGGACATTGAATACTGCCTGTGTACCAACGATCTGTGATGACGGAGTAACCAGCGGTGGTTCACCAAGGTCTTTACGAACTCTCGGTACTTCTTCGAGTACGTCGTAGAACTTGTCTTCTGCTCCCTGCTCTTTGAGCTGGGAAGTAAGGTTGGAAAGCATTCCACCCGGTACCTGGTACAGAAGAGTCTTGATGTTAACACCAAGGTTCTTCGGATTTAGAAGTCCGCTGTCAAGTGCTTCGTCACGGATCGGACGGAAGTAATCAGCGATCTCAGCCAGAAGATTCTGGTCAAATCCTGTATCATAAGGTGTTCCCTTGAATGTCTCAACCATAACTTCTGTTGCCGGCTGAGAAGTTCCAAGTGCGAACGGTGAAATAGCGGTATCGATCACGTCTACACCGGCTTCAACTGCTTTTAAGTATGTCATTGAAGCAACACCTGATGTGTAATGTGTATGCAGCTGGATCGGGATATCAACAGCTTCTTTTAATGCTCCGACAAGTTCTGTTGCCTTGTACGGAAGAAGAAGTCCTGCCATATCTTTGATACAGATAGAGTTTGCACCCATATCTTCGATTCTCTTTGCGATGTCTACCCAGTAATCCAATGTGTAAGCATCTCCAAGTGTGTAAGAAAGCGCGATCTGTGCTTCTGCTTTCTCAGCGTTAGCTGCTTTTACTGCTGTCTGAAGGTTTCTAAGGTCATTCAGACAGTCAAAAATACGAATGATATCGATTCCGTTTGCAACAGATTTTTTAACGAAGTATTCTACTACATCATCTGCGTATGGACGGTATCCAAGGATGTTCTGTCCACGGAAGAGCATCTGAAGTTTGGTGTTCTTGAATCCGTCACGGAATTTACGAAGTCTTGACCATGGATCTTCATGCAGGAAACGAAGGGATGCATCAAATGTAGCTCCGCCCCAGCACTCTACGGAATGGTATCCGACTTTGTCCATTTTATCTACGATCGGAAGCATCTGTTCTGTGGTAAGTCTTGTTGCGATCAAGGACTGATGCGCATCACGCAGAACTGTTTCCGTAATCTTAATCGGTTTCTTTTCAATTGCTGCCATTATATCTTCCTCCAATTATTATAAGGTTTATTAAGCTCCAGGATTGTTATCTCACTGTCAGATACGCGCTGCTCGCAGCGCTAAGGAAACCTGACGGTTTCCTTCTGTGCCTGATGGCACAGTCTGACATTTCGATAGCAACCGCGATTTGCCCTTGCAAGCAAGCAAATCGCTTCCTGTTGCTACATTACTCCGAAAATAGCCATAAATGTTCCGGCTGCTACGGCTGTTCCGATAACTCCGGCTACGTTCGGTCCCATTGCATGCATCAGAAGGAAGTTGGTCGGATCTGCTTCCGCTCCTACTTTCTGAGATACACGGGCTGCCATAGGTACGGCAGATACTCCGGCTGAACCAATCAGCGGATTTACCTTGCCATGTGTGGCTACGCACATCAGTTTTCCAAACAGGACACCTGCTGCGGTACCGAATGCGAATGCGATCAGACCAAGTAGTACGATCTTCAATGTGCTGACATTTAAGAATGCCTCTGCACTTGTAGTAGCACCTACAGATGTACCAAGCAGGATAACTACGATGTACATCATTGCGTTGGATGCGGTCTCTGTCAGCTGTCTTACAACACCGGATTCTTTGAACAGATTACCAAGCATCAGCATACCTACCAGAGGAGCTGTTGTCGGAAGAATCATACATACAACGATGGTTACGATGATCGGGAACAGAATTTTCTCAAGCTGTGTAACCGGACGAAGCTGTCCCATTTTAATCTTTCTTTCCTTCTCTGTTGTGAGAAGTTTCATGATCGGCGGCTGGATGATCGGAACCAGTGACATGTACGAGTACGCCGCCACGGCGATCGGTCCCATCAGAGCCGTCTGCTGGAGCTTACCTGCAAGGAAGATGGATGTCGGTCCGTCTGCTCCACCGATGATGGAGATAGCAGCTGCTGCCTTATCAGAGAAACCAAGAGCCATCGCACCAAGATAAGCTGCGAAAATACCAAACTGTGCTGCCGCACCGAGGAGGAAGCTCGCCGGGTTGGCAATGAGCGGTCCGAAGTCAGTCATCGCACCGACACCCATGAAAATAAGTGACGGGAGAATAGACCACTCATCCAGCTGGAAGAAGTAATACAAAAGTCCGCCCGTTCCGTTAGCCGAATCTTCTGCATGAAGCATGATATCCGGGTAAATATTTACCAGGAGCATACCAAATGCAATCGGTACAAGCAGAAGCGGTTCAAACCCATGCTTGATTGCAAGATAAAGGAAAAAACATGCAACTGCGATCATAATGTAGTTACCCCAAGTCAGGTTGAGGAACGCAGTCTGCTGCACGAGGTTTCCCAGTGTGTTAGTGATATATTCCATGTTATAACCTCCTGTTTTTCAAAAGGATGTTGCTCCTTAGTTCAATGTAGCCAGTGTCTGTCCTGCTTCTACTGCATCACCTACTGCTACATCGATACTTGCAACTGTTCCGTCTTCCGGAGCTACAACAGGAATTTCCATCTTCATTGCTTCTACGATAAGAACTGCATCACCGCGGGATACTTTCTGTCCTACGCTTGCTTCGATCTTAAATACTTTTCCGGCTGCACCTGCTTCTACCTTGATGCTTCCAGCTCCGGCTGCTGCTTTTGGAGCTGCCTTCGGTGCTGCTTTCGGAGCTGCCTTTGGTGCTGCTACTGGTGCTGCAGCTGCTCCGTTTCCGTTTTCTTCTACTGTAACATCATATACGTTGCCGTTAACTGTGATTGTATAGTTTTTCATCTTTAAATCCTCCTGATTCTATTCGCACTATGCATTCCATTTGTTTGATTTTCTTCTCTTGATAGAACGTACTACAAATCCGTCTGTAGTAGTTCCTTCTGCTGCTGCGATCGCTGCTGCGATAACTGCAACAAGTTCGGTATCATCCATTTCTTCTGCTTCTTCTACAGCTGCTGCCACTGCCGGAGCCGGTGCTGCCTTCGGAGCTTCTTCTTTTTTCTTCTTGGATGTACCGTTAAGTAATGCAGGAACGTATTTGATCAGGGAAATGATAAAGCTCATGAAAATAAGCATTACGAATACAGTTCCCATACCAAGTAATGTGTTAAGTCCCGCTTTTTCAAGGATTTCGCTCATGCCGTAATGAGCATTGACTGTAAATGATTCCAGAGTCATATTCTCATCGAATACGAATTCCAGGTCTGCACTTCTGTCAGAAAATGTTGCCGGTGCAGTTACCGTAACACCTGTAGAAGATGCCTCGAATTCATAGTCTTTATGGCTTTCATAATCGCCGCATTCTTCCAGGGATGCTTTCCATCCTTCCAGTGCAGTTGCAAAAGTGTCTGCTTCCATCTGCACACCGGTCTGGTTTTCAAACTGTGCCATCAGATATCCCTGATTCCAGTCTGACATCTCTGTGATCTGGTCGCTTGTGATGGATCCGCTCTCAATGATATCAAAAACAGCATCACAAGACTGGATCAGTGTATCTTTGTCATAGCTGACGGTCTTGGCATTCCCGCAGCCTGCAAGGCCGAGCACAAGTACCAGAACTGCGACTACTAAACTAATCTTTTTCTTCACTTTGCTTCACCTCGCTAAATTGTTCCGTGTTTTTTGGATGGTCTTTCTTCCCTTTTTGTAAATAACATCTCAAATGCACCGATCACATATTTTCTGGTATCTGCCGGTTCGATGATGGTATCTACATATCCTCTTCCAGCTGCGGAAAGCGGGCTTGACTGAAGTGCTTTGTATTCTTCTGTCTTTGCTTTTAATGTATCTGCATCTGCATCTGTGTACATGATCTTCGCTGCCATGTCTGCTGCCATCATTCCGATCTCAGCTTCCGGCCATGCGTATACCATGTCTGCTCCGATTGCTTTGCTGTTCATTGTCACATATGCGCTTCCGAATGCTTTACCTGTGATCACATTGACTTTTGGTACAGTTGCATCTGCAAATGCATAAGTGAGAGCTGCCATCTCTCTTGCAAGGTTCTTTTCTGAGCATGCAGTTGCCTTAAGTCCCTTTACGTTTGTAAGTGTGAGTACCGGAATTCCGAATGCATCACAGAATTTAACGAAAGCTGCTGCTTTCTTGCATCCCATTGCTGAGAGTGTGCCGTCGAATTCTTCTGCTGTGTTGCCTTCTTCATCGTATACTTTTGAGCGGTTGGCAACAGCACCTACTGTCATTCCGTTCAGGCGGATGAATCCTGTTACCATATCTTTTGCATAAGCTTTCTTTGTCTCAATGAATACACCATTGTCAGAGATCATAGAAAGAGCAAGTGCTGCATCTTCTGCTGCATTCTCAAGATCTGCACATACTCTGTTCAGATCATCTGTGCATTCATCATATGCATCGTTGTCTTCGTTGTTAGCCGGAAGAATTGCTGCGAGTGAGCGGATCTCGCCAAGAATTTCTTCTTCGCTTCCTACGCCGTCAACGATTCCGGATTCTTCACTCTGGAATTTTGCGCTTGCTGTATCGCATTTGTCCGCGGTGTTGCCCGGAATGGTGTTCGGAGAGTTTACGAATAATTTTCCGTTCTCTGCCATGAATGTAAAATCAGAAAGCGCTGCTGCCGCTGCCAGTCCACCACCGCAATTACCGAATACTGCTGTGATCTGTGGAATTACGCCAGAAGCCATAGCCTGTTTGTAATAGAAGCTTCCGAATGCGTTCAGTGCGTCAGTTGCTTCCTGAAGACGAAGTCCTGCGCAGTCAATCAGACCGATCACCGGTGCGCCCATCTTCATTGCCATATCATAAATGTTCGCAATCTTCTTTGCGTGCATCTCACCGATGGTTCCGTTCAGTACAGATGCGTCCTGGCTGTATACATATACCAGGTTTCCATCGATTACACCGTAACCTGTGATGACGCCATCTGTCGGAGCTTTTTTCTCCTGCATGTTGAAATCTGTTGCTCTTGCAGTTACCTGTCCACCGATTTCAACAAAGCTTCCCTCATCGAGCAAATTGGCAATTCTTAAGCTCGCCGGGTTTGATGATGTTGTGTTGCTCATAAATCTAGCCCTCCATTTTTATAAATTTAATAATTAAATCAAATTTTCTGCCGTGTATATTATACTTGCTTTCTATGCAATACGCAACTGTTTTTGATAAGTTTTCTCTTATTTTGTTAAATTTTCGACAAGTAATTTTCACGTGTAAAAAAGCCTCTGCAACGCAGAAGCCTTTTTTTTACATAAACATATTCCCTGTTCCGACATAACGGATGCCGTCTTCAAAGACTCTTTTTCCGCCAAGTGTAACAAATTTTACATCTTTTAATCTGGTGATATCCTTGCTTAAGTCACCGCCAACTACCAGAAGATCTGCATCCAGTCCTTCGGCAACAAGTCCGCGTTCTTTTTCCACACCCAGAACCTTTGCCGGATTGGAAGTTGCCACCTGTACTGCCTGCACCGGTGTAATTCCGTATTCCACCATATATTGCAGTTCTCTCGGAAGCGGTAAGAGCGGAGAATGATACATCACCATATCGGTACCGGCAAGAACCGTCACACCCGTATCATAAAATTCTTTAAAATGATCCCGGTACGCTTTGTATGCCGGTTCAAAGAATTCATAATTTGCCATCTCTTTTTGCATGACCGAATCACTGACCGGTGCATCGCCATTTTTCTCGATATTTTCCTTGCACAGTTCATAGAGATAAGTATATGCCATGATAGTCGGTGTCCAGGCAATACCTTTTTCTGCCATCTGCTTTGCATGATCCAGCGTCATAAAGGTTCCATGTTCGATCGTGTCAAATCCGGCATCAATGCACATCTGGATCCCCGGATTGGTTCCGGCATGCACGCCACACTTGATTCCTCTTCTGTGGCACTCATCCACCGCCGCATCCAGTTCTTCCTGGGTAAGCTCCGGATACGGTTCGCGGTTGGTGGTCAGGATCTTCACCCATTCCGCACCGTCGCGAACCTGCTTACGGATTTCTTTGCGGATTGCCCACGGACCGTCCGCTTCCTCGACTTCATCCCAGGCATGTCCGCCCGTCATGCAGATTCCGGTATCCGTATGCACGATTCTCGGGATCACGATAAATCCCTTCTTTTCTGCCAGTTTCAGATTCTTGCATACACCATGTGCTGAAGACATATCCCGCACCGTGGTGATCCCTCTTTCAAATGCAGCCTGCGCATGCTGCAACGCATATAACATGATCAGCTGTGCCCCATAATTAAAGCTGTCCGGCTGGGAATAGCCGTATGCAAGATGCGCATGCATATCCATAAGTCCCGGAAGAAGTGTCGCATCACCATATTCCTTAACTTCCTCCTGCGGAAATTCCTTCAGCAGCTCTTCTTTTGGTGCGATTTTTCCGATCTTGCCGTCCTCTCCAATATAGACTGCCTTATCCGTAAGAACGGTCTTTCCATCTCCTGTAATCAGATATTTCGTACTGATAATCATCCCTTGGTCCCTCTTTTATTCCTTTATTTTTCAAATACACGCAGCCATTTCATGCTGCCCCTCTCTCGTCGCATTCATTCTTTAATATTTTAAAGTGCAACCATTTTGAAGTGTATTATACTTGTTTTTCCTAAAAGGCGCAACCATTTCAAACAAAATCTGTTAAAATCTGTTAAAATTTTTGCGATTTCCAGGTCTGCGTCCAAAGATTACAGCGGCAGATTTAAAAAAATATAGGGGTGAAGGCACTTATTGTGCAATGGAGATGAGACTCAAAAATTGTGGAAGCCTCTGCTGACACAATTTTCGCTTTCAGAGGCTCATCGCAATGTTTTGCACAATGGACTTCACCCCCATATTTTTCTAAATCTGCCCCACTACCTCTCCCTCGCAGACCGTCCCCGCAAAAAAAGAAAACCCTTATCCGGCAAACCACCAGATAAGGATTTCCTCAATTCTTTATACTTTTTTAGGATGACAACATTTTTATTACAGTGTGATCAGAGCATCTGTAATATTTGTAATTCTGCGGTATCCATCTTCTGTGATCAGGAAATCATCTTCCTGACGGACGCCACCGATTCCCGGAATGTAAATTCCAGGTTCGATCGTATGAACCATTCCCGGCTGAAGGGTCACTTTACTGCCGGTACAGATATACGGCTGTTCATGAATATCCAGTCCGAAGTTGTGTCCCGGACCATGTGGAATATGATAGCCTGCATCTTCTACTACCTTCACGATGATATCTCTGAGCTCGCCCATAACCATTCCCGGTTTCAGGCTGTTCTGACCAGCATCCTTTGCTTTTCTGACTACGTCAAACATCTTGTAAAGCTCCGGATCTTTGGCTTTCCCTACTGCAACAGTACGGGTAATATCCGAGCAGTATCCGTGATAATAAGTCCCGAAATCAATCGTCACAAAATCACCAAGCTGGATTTTTCTATCGGATGCTGTCGCATGACAGTTTGCTCCATTATCCGGACCAGATGCTACGATCGTCTCGAAGCAGAATCCGGAGCCGCCACGGCTTCTGAACTGATATTCCAGTTCATTTGCAATATCGATCTCTGTAACTCCCGGTTTGATCACATCAAGCAGTGCATAGAAAGATCTCTCTGAAATCCGGCATGCCTGTTCGATCGTCTCGATTTCTTCCGGTGTCTTGATCGCACGTAAAGGTTCTACATAAGACCCTTCGGAAACGAATTTGGTATCAGGCGCCTGACTTACCAGATCCTGATAATCATCAAACGTAAGATCTGCTCCACAGATTGCACACTGTTTTACCCCTGCTTCTGCCGCCAATTTACCGGTCTGGCTGAAGTAATTCAGTCCTTCACCGTAGACAACAACTTCAAATCCTTCTGTTTCCTGTGCGGCCTGGAATTCAAACCGTCCGTCGGTTACAAAATAGTTTTTCTGTTCTGTCAGAAGCAGGACTGCAACTCCATATTCTCCGGTAAAGCCGGTCAGATACTTGATGTCGCTGCCTTTGCTGATCACAATTCCGTCATGACCATTTTTCTTTACAGCATCTACAATTTTCTGTATGCGTGTATTCATTGTTCCATCTCCTACTGAATGAAATCCAAGTTGAATTTCATATTTTCATCATATGATTTGTATGGTTTTCCATCAATATCATAGATGTTTACATTATAATGCCAAGGTTCCGGAAGTGTCTTCTCCGGATAAATGTGCTTCATCAGCTCATATCCTTCCGGATCATAGACCTTCAGTTCCTCTCTTGTGTTGACCGGTCCGCGGATACCATCCCATCGTCCGTCAACACCTTCCTGCATGACATTGAACCAGACAGTACTTAAGGTTGCAAAATACTCTTCGTAATTGCTGATCGCATAAGTGTCCGGCCACAAACCATTGTCGCTGGCATGCTGATATACTTTCCGGATCATGTCTGCAAGCGTCTGGTCTTTCAGACCATTCATTCCAACCAGATGGATCGCATGTCCGAATTCATGCACAAGGATCATCTCATTTGGATAACTGGTTGCATATCTTCCGGTTCTGAGACGGATTACATTTGCCTCTGAAATAGAGGATGCCGGATTCGTCATCTCACCGCCGTAACCTGCCACGTGGCGGGTTGCAAGCAGATATCCCATTCTGTGTTCCGGGACATCATATGCATTCTCAAGCAGTCCGAACACAGATACCTCTGCGCCTCTGCGGACGAGCTCTTCTGCTACTTCCGGGATCTTTTCAAGCATCATATCAATAATTGCAAGTGCTTTATCCACTACAGCCTGTGTTGTTTTTTCTCCGGCTTTTACTACAATGCCGGAGGTTCCTTTTTTGCGGACTACATAATATGGCTGATACACGGTCTGGTAGACCTTTTCATTGTCTGCCGGTCTGTCTTTTACATCAGTCAGCTTTCCGACAACCTGTACGGTAACCTCTCCTGCACATTCCGGATCAACCGGATGAACCAGGGAAAGTGTGGTGCGCATGGATTCTTTCTGGTATACCGTACCATAATCCCATGTCATATCACTGGTCCAGTGTACCAGTTCCTGTACTTCCCCTTTGTATTTTACCAGATAATCGTTTTCATTATCAGCACGGCGCATCTGTTCGCCCCAATAAATCTCAATTCTTCTGTCATCGATCAGAATGACTTTTTCGACCGGTGCATAATTACAATTCTCTGACATTTATTTTTCATCCTCCTGAAACATAAACTTATTTCCTAATCTTTTATGCTTCTGCGTTCTTGTCCAGTCCCATTCCAACTGCAAGCTTTTTACTGAAGATTGCTACAACCGCACCGACTGCACATACACCCAAACCGATTGCTACGAAGAACGGAATTTCGCTTCCTTCTTTGTAGAAGTTTGTGAGCAGCGTGTTAAGAGCAGCTCCTGTAGACTGTGACATTGACCAGATTGTCATCATCTGTGTCATGAATGCCTTCGGTGCTGCAACAGCCGTGATTGAGTAACCGATCGGGCAGGTAAATCCTTCACCAAGCATCAGGATTGCATAGAATAATACGATCCACCATGCACTGACTTTTGCATCTCCAGGATAGATTACATAGAGGAGTGCAATGATTAAAGCTCCAAGTCCCCAGAAGATTGTTCCGATACCCATCTTTGTGGTTCCGTATGGCTGTTTCTTTCCAAGTTTTGTCCATACTGCTGTCAGGATACTTCCGATGATAACTGCAAATACTGCTGGGATTGTCTGCATAGATGCTGCAGGCACTTCAATTCCGAACAGTACACGGTTAACCTTTTCTTCATAGAAGATTGCAAGGATTGAAATTGTCTGTGTCCAGATCAGCAGGGTAACTGCGTTACAGATGAACGGCGGAACCAGGCAGAGGATTTTCTTCTTCTCATGTGGCTCTGTCTTTTTACTTTTATAAATAACTACCAGGTATACGATCGGGATAATGATCGATACAGTACTGATTACATTTGAGAATACAGAAATACTTAATGTTCCTGTTGCAAAAAGCGTTGCAAGAACAACTGCGCAGATAACAAGTACAATGATCATCTTTGTGATGAAAGAACGTTTCTTATCATCCGGAAGCGGATCATCCGGTTCAATACCGATATTACCGAAGAACGGTTTGTATGTAACTGCATATACAACGATACCCAGGAATGCAAGGACTGCACATGCCGCGAATGCTGCATGGTATCCGAGTGCTGCTGCGATTGCACCAGAAAGTACCGGAGCTGCTGCACCAATGTTGGAAATTACGTAAGAAATCGTGTAAGCGCTGTCACGTCTTCCATCGGATTCATCATAGAATTTTCCAAGAAGAGCATCCAGACATCTGCCACCGAACATCGGTCCGATTGCCAGACATCCCATAGCGATTCCATAGCCAGGAACGCCAAGTGGTAATGCAAGGCATACATATCCAATAAATGAAAGTGATCTTGCTATAAATAAAGACTTCCGGCATCCTAAGATACGGTCGCAGACAAAGCTTCCGACGATACCTGTCAGTACGACAACTGTTGAATATAAAGAGATCAGCTGTGCTGCATTTGCCTTGCTGAATCCAAGTCCTTCCGGTGCATTTGCGTATAAGTAGTAAATCAGTACCGCACTCATCGCATAGTTTGCAAAAGAGTTACAAAGCTGCATAAAGCTCAGGGTTCCCACACCCTTTGGCTGTCCTAAAAAGGCGGTTTGTTTTCTTAACGCCTCATCATGTTCGTTCATTATTTTTCCCTCCAAAATAACCTTTTGTATTCAATTCATTCAACAAAAAACAATCGTTAATTTTTCCCCATCCTCAGATGTCTTCACTCCTCCTTGTTTCATAATTTTTAACTTTTGTTTTTTATTTTGAACATACAAGTATCTTACTTTTTTTTGTTCACTTTGTCAATATTTTCGTCTGTAAATATGAAATTTTGTTCACATTCATAAACATTGACAAAAAAAGAACGCAAAAAACGTATTTTTTCCGTTTTTTGCGCCCTTTTTTCGTATTATTTATTTCTGGTTGCGGAACTGTACCGGTGTGATATTGTACGCCTTCTTGAAAAGTCTGTTGAAATGCTCTACATTCTGATATCCAACTGTCAGTGCAATATTTTCAACGGTCATGCTGCTGCTCTTTAACAGGGCACGTGCCTTTTTCATTCTGACTTTTTTGACAATATCCCCGAAAGTCATTCCGGATTTTTCTTTGATATATTTAGAAAGATACGGTTTGGACAGGAAGAATTTTTCTGCCAGATCATCTAAAGATACATCCAGATAATTTGCCTGGATATAGTTCATGATCTCTACCATTCTTTCATCTTTACATTCATTCACATTCTTCAGTTCATCGATCTTATTGACAGCAACTGTCAATGCCTCAATAGAAGCTTTAATGATATCGGCATCAATTCCGACTCCCCAGTAGGTCTTTCCATTGCAGATGACACCTACATAAGCACATGCCTTGGAAGAAGAACCACGTGTCAGGGAATGTTCTTCGTAGAAGCTCAGTTCATAGCTGATACCAAAGTACTGTTTGATCGCATTGCTGACTGCGTCAAGACGTCCGTTACCGCCTGCTGTTACCACACGTTTTCCATTTGCATGGGAAATGGTTGCATCTGCTATAATACCATCTTCCTGTTTGAAGTGGCATTCATCGATAGAGAAGATTCCTTTGTAATTTACATAATGATCTTCAAAAATGTGGTATACCCAGTCCGGAGTCAGTTCCTTGTGTGCTTTATCGGATACATCTTTTACCATGTAGCCGACTTCTTCACGCATTTCTTTCGGAACGCTGATGCCAAAGTTCTGCTTCAGAATGTAGCTTACACCGCCTTTTCCTGACTGGCTGTTGATACGGATAACATCTTTATCGTAAGTTCTTCCGATGTCCTTCGGATCGATTGGCAGATACGGTACGGTCCAGTGATCTCTTTCTTCCGCTTCACGCCATGCCATACCTTTTGCGATGGCATCCTGATGGGAGCCGGAGAATGCGGTAAATACCAGATCTCCTGCATATGGCTGTCTTTCATAGACATGCATTCTGGTCAGGCGTTCGTAGATTTCACGGATCTTTGGAATGTCAGTGAAATCCAGTCCCGGATCTACACCCTGCGAGAACATATTGAGTGCCAGTGTCACGATATCCACGTTACCGGTACGTTCTCCATTTCCAAATAAGGTTCCTTCGATACGGTCTGCACCTGCAAGAATACCCATTTCAGCAGTTGCCACGCCGCATCCACGGTCGTTGTGTGGGTGAAGGCTGAGTACCACGCCATCACGGTATTTCAGATTCTTATCTACATATTCTACCTGTCCTGCAAATACATGCGGCATTGCGTTTTCTACGGTTGTCGGAATGTTGATGATTACTTTTTTGTCTTTTGTCGGCTGCCATACATCCAGTACTGCATTGCAGACATCCACTGCATAGTCCACCTCTGTTCCTGAAAAGCTTTCCGGACTGTACTCGAAAGTAAAATTTCCTTCTGTCTGATCAGCAAGCTGTTTCAACAGCTTTGCTCCGTCGATGGCGATTTGTTTTACCTGTTCTTTGTCTTTTTTGAAAACCTGTTCTCTCTGTGCAACAGAGGTTGAGTTGTACACGTGGATCACAGCATGTGGTGCTCCCTGTACAGCTTCGAAGGTACGTTTGATGATGTGCTCTCTTGCCTGTGTCAGTACCTGGACAGTCACGTCATCCGGGATCATGTCTTTTTCGATCAGGGTACGCATGAACTGGTACTCTGTCTCAGATGCTGCCGGGAATCCGACTTCGATCTCTTTGAATCCCACATCGACCAATAACTGGAAGAATTCCAGCTTTTCATCCAGACTCATCGGCTCAATCAGTGCCTGGTTTCCATCACGCAGGTCAACGCTGCACCAGATCGGCGGTGCGTCTACATAATCTTTTTTCACCCAATCATATTCAAATTTCGGAGGCATAAAATATTGTCTCTCGTATTTTTTACAATTTTCCATTTTGTTTCTCTCCTTTTATTTAATTGGAAAGGGCGGCATCTGCTTTTTCTTCTGTTCATATGAAAAAACAAGAAATTTTTCATAAAAATCACACAATTTGCCTAATTCCTGACTTTTCACAAATATCCGTCAACTTTCTTGTCTTATTTTGTTGTCTAGCTAATGCTAACATATCTTATCGCGAAAGTCCATTGATGAATTTAAGCAATTTTCTTGATCTATTTTATTCTTCTCGTGTTTTAAAAATTAAATTGATAAAACATTTCACACATTTTCATGGCTATCCAGGTAAATGTTCTCCGTCTGACTGTTTCTTTTACAACAGCCTGGCAGCTCCCCCATTTCTCCCCGTTTAAGAGATACGTGATCTGTCCGACCGGTGTTCCGCTTTTCACCGGCGCATCCAGTTTTTCCGGTACTTCTGTCTTTTCTTCTGCCACATCATCATCTCCGACCAGAATCTTACCCGGACTTTCTTTTCCTTTGATTTCCACTTCCACTGCTGTTTTTCCAAACAAACCATTTTTGGAAACACTGTTTTCCACGGGTATTTTCGAAAGCTCCGGTATTTTCCACACCTCAGCATAACGATAATGTGCCATTCCGTACTCCATCAGTTTTCTGGTATCTGTCCATTTATAATTCTTGTTGTTTGGCCAGCCACAGGCAAGCAGTGCCACTACAAATGTGCGGCCCTCACTCTGCAAAGCCCCTACATAGCAGTATCCGGCATCCCCGGTAAACCCTGTTTTCCCGGAAATCGCGCCATCCATCATCTGAAGAAATGCATTGTGGTTGCTGCAGCTAAAATTTCCCTTTCCCTCAGCATCAGAAAAGCTGTATACCGGCATTTGCGTGATTGCAAGAAATTCTGCAGCTTTGGGAGAACGCAGGACACAGTAGCTCATGATTTTTGCCAGATCTGCAGCTGAAATGCTGTGCACACCGCCCACATCCTCTCCATCCAATCCGTTTGGCGTAACAAAATGTGCCTCAGTGCATCCGATCTCTTCTGCCTTTTCATTCATCCACCCGGCAAATTGCGGAACGGATCCTGCAAGGTGTTCCGCGATCGCCACTGCAGAATCATTATGGGATTCCAGCATCAGGGAATATAGAAGATCCCCCAGATAAAACGCTTCCCCTTCGTGCATTCCCAGATGAACCTTCGGCTGTGCGACCGCATTTGCAGAGGCTGTCACCAGGTCCTTCGGATTTCCCTTTTCCAGCGCAAGAATGCAGGTCATGATCTTCGTTGTACTTGCCATCGGGCGCATTACATGCTCTTCTTTTCCGAGCAGGACCCTGCCGCTGTCCGCATCCACCAGCGCAGCGGAACGGGCATAGAGCCGGGTAAGAAGCTGCTCCCTTTCCTGCTCACGGGTTTCTTTTTCCTGTGCAGTCTGCGCATCCGAGACCGGTTCCTTTTGCTGCGTAGTCTCCATTATCTGTGTCCGTTCATTTTCTTCCGCAGGCACTTTCCCAGATAAGACCTTACCCGGACTTTCTCCTGTGGATTCTCTCCATAGCATCTTTCCTTGAAAAATCTGCAAACTAAAAAAGAATACCATGCACGCTGCCAGAATCCCTCTTCTGGTCCGTGCCGGTATTCCATTCCTCTTCTTTTCTTTCTTTTTCATGCGCCCCGGTCTCCCTCCTGCTCTTTTCTGTTCCATTTTATGAACAGGGACGGGCGTTTATACTATGGATTCTATTTTAAATATTCAGCCGGATCTGTGCCTCATCTTCCGCTTCTTCTTTGAATGTCTCCAGCTTCTCCGGTTCAATGCCCGGGAGATCATCTAAAGACTGCACACTGAATCTGCGCAGAAATTCTTCGGTTGTTCCAAAAAGCAGCGGACGTCCCGGTGCATCAAGGCGCCCAAGCTCGCAGACCAGATTGTACTCGATCAGCTTGTTTACCGCATGATCCGATTTGACTCCGCGAATCTTCTCAATCTCCAGCTTGGTGATCGGCTGACGGTAAGCAATAATTGAAAGCGTCTCCAGCATGACATCTGTCAGGACATACTTTTTCGGCTGCTTTGCGATCCGGATCAGATACTCATACATCTCCGGTTTGCTACAGAGCTGATATGCATGATCCAGTTCGATGATCCGGATGCCACGCTCCTCTTTCTGATACTTGTCCATCATATTATGGATAAGTTTCTCCGTCGTCGGCACATCCTGCTCGATCGCGGATGCGATCTTACTCACCTCGACCGAATCTCCCATAGTGAACAGGATTGCCTCTATGATACTCTCCAACTGTTTTGTTCTCATTTTCTTCTATACTCCTTGCCGCAGTCCCTCGTCCGATGTAATGATGATATCATCAAACGTATGTTCCTGATATACCTGTATCTCTCCTGTCTTCATCAGCTCCAGCACCGCCAGGAAGGTGACAATGATCTGTACCTTGGATGCCTGCTTTTTCAGGAGATCCCGGAAACTGAATCTGTGATGTACCTTTGCATACTCATAAACATATTCCAGTTTCTCCGGAAGCGTAACCTCTTCTTTCTCGATCTTGCCGAACTTACTTCGGATCGGATCCGTCTTATCTGCCTGTCTTTTCAGGATATCCTGAAAAATATCATTCAGCTTCGTCAGGGTCAGCCCGTCAAGAAGCGTATCCAGATCTACCGGTTCTTCGTATTTCTTTACTTCATCCGGAATGGTCGCTCCCTTATAGAACAGCTTTTCTCCGTCCACCTGGCGGTCACGCAGTTCATAAGACATGTATTTGTACATCTTGTACTGCAAAAGCTGCTCTACCAGTTCCTGACGCGGATCTTCTTCCTCGCCCTCTTCATTGACTTCCTTTGGAAGAAGCATCTTGCATTTGATGTCCAGAAGTGTCGCCGCCATAACCAGAAATTCACTCATGACATTCAGGTCTGCTCTGTCCATCGCCTGGATATATTCCATATACTGGTTGGTGATCTCTACGATCGGAATATCGTAGATGTCTATTTTATTTTTATCGATCAAATGTAAGAGCAGATCCAGAGGTCCCTCAAAAACCTGCAGCTTTACCGGTATTCCTTTTCCCATAGATATCCTTTCCAGTCAAATTGTCGATAACCTTATTTATTATACAGGAAAGCCGGGATGATATCAAGTACGACTAACTCTGCCGGATTCCAGAAGCGGAAATTGATCGTGTGGGTTCCGAGCCCTTTGCTGACCACAATATATTTCCCGTCTTTTTCATAACAGTCCCCGCTGTAGCGTGGAAACAGACGGAACTGCGGACTGATCACACCGCCAAGCAGTGGAAGTCTGGCAATCCCGCCATGTAAATGTCCGGACAGCACCAGGTCTGCTCCCCACTTCCAGTAGGTTTCTGCGTAAAGCGGATGATGTGCCATTAAAATGCAGTATGCGTCCGTCTCTGCACTGCCAATCCGTTCTTCCATCTCGCCAGTCGTAAGCGGACACACCTTCCATCCTTTTTTATAGCATCCAAATGGAAGCTCCATCCCATATAAGCGCAGCTTCATCCCGTTTACCGGGATCTCTTCTGATCCATTCACCAGGACATGAATCCCTGCCTTTTTCAGTTCATTCTCATAATATCCATATTCTTTGCCGTAAATCTCCTGCTGCTCATGCATTCTCTGCTCATGATTGCCATTACAGCACCAGACCGGTGCGATCTGTGGAAGTTTTTTCATCAAATCCGCTGCCGGTGTCCAGTCTCTTCCGGCTTTCCCGACCAGCATATCGCCGCCTGCCAAAATCAAATCCGGCTTTGCTTCCCTGATCGCCAAAAGCAGCTCCTCATTCTCTTTTCCATAGACATGATTATGCAGATCACTTAAGAAAGCAATCCGTACTTTTCCGGCATCTCCCTTTATTTTACTGGTTCTGATCCGGTATCTTGTAATCTTGAAGCAGTGCAGCTCCCGCCATACTTCTGTAAGAACTGCTGCTGCAAAAATCACCAGTATCAATACGATAATCCCTGTTACCTTCATCTCTTCCCTCTTTCGTTATACCATCATTTCTTCCAGAATTTTAAGGAATGCGCCCCCAAATGTCAACTCCCCGACACCTTCTGTCGCATAAACCGGAACGCTTCCGATGGTTTTCTCATTCAGCCGGTAAATGACTTCTCCGATCTGGTCGCCTTTCTTTACCGGGGCAGTCTGTTTCTGTATCTGTACCTCTTTTTCCACGGCAGACAGATCTGATCCACTGGTATCCACATACCGGAAGCCCTCCAGCGTCTCTCCCTTTGCCTTCTCTTGCATTCCATGTTTCACTTCGGCATACACAATTTTTTCCAGTGCCTTTTCATCCTGGTAAATACTGCATTTCCCAAAGCCATAGTTTAACATGGCAATGGCATCCTTTATCCGTGTCTTAGAATCCGGCTCTGCCATCACAACCGCAATCATATTGACCCCGTCTTTTCTTGCCGTTGCAGACAGGCAGAACTTCGCACCGCTTGTGGATCCGGTCTTCAGTCCGGTTGCGTATTCATACTGCCGGATCAGTTTGTTGGTATTACTCAGTCCGAATTCACTGCTGCCCTTTGCCGTAGTGTGGGTAATATTTTCCATCCAGATCGTTGAGTAGTCCTCGATCTGTGGATACTTCGTGATCAGTTCCCGTGACATCAGTGCAATGTCTCTTGCTGTCGTCAGATGCCCTTCCGTGTCCAGTCCATTACAGTTGACAAAATGGGTATTCGTCATTCCAAGTCCTGCCGATCTCTGATTCATCTTTTCCACAAAAGCCGGTTCACTCCCGGCAATCTTTTCTGCCATCGCCACGCAGGCATCATTGGCACTTGCCACAGCAATGCACTTGATCATTGTATCCACAGTCTGCTTCTCACCAGCTTCCAGAAATACCTGGGATCCGCCCATCGATGCAGCGTACTCAGAAGTTGTGACTTCGGTATCCGGCGTGATTGTTCCGTCTGCCAGTGCATCAAAGATCAGAAGCAGCGTCATAACCTTTGTCACACTCGCCGGGGGCTTTTTCTCATCCGCATTTTTTTCTAAGAGAACCTGACCTCCGGAAGCTTCCATAATAACTGCGGACTCAGCAGATAGTTCCAGACCGGTCAGATTGCCCGAATTGTCTCTGTTCGTCTGCTCCGGATCCTCCTGCCGGATCACATCCTGCATAGCTTTCGGTCTTTCTCCCGGCTCGAAAACATCTGCCGCCCGGACCGGGATCCCATATACGGTCTGCACGCACAGAACCATGCCAAGCAGACCTGCCAGAAATTTGCGCATCATAAGACTCCTTTTTTCCATCCATCGATACTATATAAATAAGCCTTCTGACAGGAAAATAGAACCTTTCTTTACACTTCCCGGTTCATTTTTTCGCCTTCCTCATTGAACCAGTCCATTGCCTGACAGATTCCTTCTTCTGCAAATGGGAATTCTCTCTTTGTGATCTTTTCCTGTGGAATCTTATCATAAATAAACGGTCCTTCCCAGATACTTCCGACAAGAATCGTTTCTGAATTTTCCTCATCGGTCTTTTTTTCTTCTTTCGCCAGGCGATAGTTCATTTTTCCCATACTTCCGTTAAATTTCGCTTTTTTATAAAAATTCAGCGGAAAAAGCTGCATTCTTTCTAACATATTTTTCACCTCAAAAACCGGCACAGAAACTGGGGGATTTCTGTGCCGGTACTCTATTTTTTATACAATTATATCAATAAGTCGGAGGAATGTCTATACTATGCAGTCTTCTGATCTGCCTCATATTTTGCAGCAGCTTCGTTGATTGCATCTCTCATGATCTCGATTGCCTGATCTACATGTTCTTTTGCAAGGATCAGTGGCGGGATCATACGGTTTACGCTGTCGCCGATCGCTGTGATCAGAAGTCTTCTTCTGAAGCATGCCCATTTTACTTCAAGAGCGATCGGAATATCGTATTCGCATCCTACCAGAAGTCCTTTTCCTCTTGCTTCTTTTACATGTGGAAGCTCTGCAAGTTTTTCTTTCATGTATTCACCCATTACTTTTGCATTTCCACTTAAATCTTTGTCGAGGATTTCAGAAATGGAAGCAAGAGATGCGGCACATGCAAGTGGATGTCCACCGTATGTAGAGCCATGTGTTCCTGATGTAAATACTGCAGCTACTTCTTCGCTTGCACAGCATGCACCGATCGGCATTCCGCCTCCCATAGCTTTTGCCATCGTTACACAGTCAGGTTTTACACCATATCCCATGAATGCCATTGGAGATCCTGTACGTCCCCATCCGGTCTGTACTTCATCGAGAAGGAGAAGCATACCTCTTTCATCACAGAGTTTACGAAGTCCTTCGATAAATTCCTGTGTTGCCGGATGTACACCACCTTCGCCCTGTACCGGCTCGATCATGATCGCGATCGTGTTATCTGTTACTTTTGACTTGAAATCTTCAAGGTTGTTATATTCTGCGTAAGAGAATCCCGGAAGCATCGGTTTGAATCCAAGCTGGCATGCGTTATCCGGCTGTCCTGTTGCGGAAAGTGCTCCGTATGTTCTTCCGTGGAAACCATTGATTGCTGTTACGATATGGTAATGTTCCGGGCCATATTTTTCAACGCCGTATTTTCTTGCCATCTTGATCATACATTCGTTGGCTTCTGTTCCTGAGTTCTGGAAGAAAATCTTATCCATTCCGATCGTGTCACAGATCTTCTTTGCGAGAAGTGCCTGTGGAATTGTGTATGGGTAATTGAATGTATGCATGATGTCATCAAGCTGGTCTTTTACTGCTGCGACAACCTTCGGATTTCTGTTACCTGGTGTATTTACGGCAACTCCACCATAAAAGTCGAGGTAAGCTACCCCTTTTTCATCGTAGAGATACATACCTTCTGCACGTTCTGCGATAAAATCATATCTTGCATAGGTTTCTACCATATATTTTTTTACAATGTCCTTTAATTCTTCTGCTGTGAGTCCTGTGTCTTTGAGTTTCATAAGAATCTCCTCGCTTTCCTTCTTTTGATCATATACTACTTCATGCTATTCGTTCCGGACTTCGAATAAAAATGTGTAAAAGAATGTGCCTTTTGTTTAGCAGGAAATCCCTTCGGAATTTACCGCTAAACAAAAAGACGCCATGTACTAACTGTACATGACGTCCTTGTCGTTTACAAGACACAGTATAGACCACAGTCTATGGTTTTGTCAACAACAATTATGTCAAAAAATTATCTTTCATTTTGTCTCTTGCTTGTTCAATCTGCTGTATTTGTTCCTCATCCATGCTTTCCTGAAGATTTTCTTTCTTCTGACGATAAATTGTCGCAGAAAAATCCATAATGTATCCAATCAGGATCAGATTGCCAATTACACGCCCTGCACGAACCGGTATCATGGCAACAAACGCTGCAACTATGTTCTGCAGGAACATAAAAAGGAACAACGTATAGAATCCCCATGCGATCGAACTCTCCAGACAGATGATCCCCCTGTAGTTAAATGGCTTCTCATGGTAATCCCACCAGATCTCACCGAAAATTCGCTTCATCACAAGTGCCGTCAGAAATTCCAACGTCGTTGCAAGAAACGATCCCAGGAAAAACAGCAGTATACTATTGTCGCTATACGGACGTAATATAAAAAACACCGTAAGAGCACCAAACCCGTAAATCGGGCAAAACGGACCTTTTGCAAATCCCCTGTTCGTAATCTTATGATTACAAAATGACATATAGATGGATTCCACCAGCCATCCCATCATGCTGTAAGTTAGAAACCACATCACAACCTCATATCCATCTATTCCAAATATTATCCTATTCCACCACATAAAATTTTCCTGTAAAAATGGAGGGTTTATGAATCATAAACCCTCCATTATTGTTCTGCACATATTAGTTATATTTACGTTTTCTAGCAGCTTCAGATTTCTTTTTACGTCTAACGCTTGGTTTTTCGTAATGTTCTCTTTTGCGAATCTCCTGCTGAATTCCTGCTTTGGCACAGTTTCTTTTGAATCTGCGTAAAGCACTATCTAACGTTTCGTTTTCTTTAACGATTACATTTGACATAGTCTCACACCTAACCTCCCCTCCAGCCTGGTATTGTGCATCATACGACTGTTCGGGTATATTTATTGCACTACATTAGATTATATCATATTTTTCATCTCAGTCAAGAATTTTTTGAAAAATAGGAAAAATATGCATAAATCTGTCATTTTCCGGCATTATTTTATCTGTTCTGCCAGTACCTCTTTGACTTTTGCAAGGGCATCCGGGATTCCAGCCGGGTTCTTTCCGCCAGCCTGTGCCATGTTCGGACGTCCACCGCCGCCACCACCTACACAGGAAGCGATTGCCTTGATCAGGTTGCCTGCGTGAGCACCCTTCTTCATTGCTTCATCTGTTGCTGTAGCCATCAGGCTTACCTTGCCGTTCGCGCTGGATGCGATCACGACCACGCCTTCTCCGAGCTTCTCCTTGAGCTGGTCTCCAAGGTCACGCAGTCCGTTCATGTCCATATCTTCTACGCTGACAGCAATCACTTTTACGCCGGCTACTTCTTCTACCTGATCCATCACATCACCCATGGCATCTTTCGCAAGCTTGCTCTTCAGGCTTTCTACTTCACTGTGAAGTTCTTTGTTCTCAGCCTGAAGGTGTGCGATCTTCTCAGATACAGTATCCGGAGTTGCTTTCAGGAGCTTGGCTGCTTCATGAAGCAACTGTTCCAGTTCTCCATAATAATCCATCAGTCCTTTGGATGTAAGTGCTTCAATACGGCGTACCCCTGCTGCCACACCACTTTCAGACAGGATCTTGAATGCTCCGATCTCGCTTGTATTGGCAACATGTGTACCACCGCAGAACTCAATAGAGTAATCTCCCATATTTACAACACGGACGATGTCGCCGTATTTCTCACCGAACAGAGCCTGTGCTCCGGTCTTTCTTGCTTCTTCGATCGGCATGTTCTTAATGACAACCGGCAGAGATCTGGAAATGCTTTCATTTACCATGTCTTCTACTTTCTGCAGTTCTTCCGGTGTCATTGCCGAGAAATGAGAGAAGTCGAAACGAAGTCTCTTGTCGTCTACATAAGATCCGGACTGTTCTACATGTGTACCAAGCACGGTACGGAGTGCTTTCTGAAGCAGATGGGTCGCACTGTGGTTTCTTGCACAAAGCACACGTCTCTGCGAATTAACGGTCAGAGTAACCTGATCTCCAACCTTCATCATACCCTTTGCCATATAACCGATATGACCGATCTTGCCACCAAGCATCTTCTTCACATCTTCCACAACAAATTCACCGTCACCGCATTTGATCACACCGTGGTCGGCCTCCTGTCCACCGCTTGTTGCGTAGAACGGAGTCTCATCTACAAAGATGGTTCCTCTCTCACCGTCAGAAAGAGCGTCTACGATCTCATCTTCTGTGGTAAGTACCGTAATCTTCGATTCATATTCCAGATGCTCGTATCCGACAAACTTAGAGGTTACAGACGGATCAATGGATTCGTATACGGTTGCATCTGCTCCCATGTAGTTCGTTGCCTTACGTGCTTTTCTTGCAGTCTGGCGCTGAACTTCCATTGCGGCTTTAAATCCCTCTTCATCAATATCTATACCTTCTTCTTCCAGGATCTCTTTGGTAAGATCGATCGGGAATCCATAGGTATCATATAATTTGAACGCATCTTCTCCGGACAGAGTCTTTGTTCCTTCTTCTGCCATCTTTTCTTTCATCTCATTCAGAATGACAAGCCCCTGGTCGATGGTCTTCTCAAACTGCTCTTCTTCCTTGCGGATGACATTCATGATAAAGTCTTTCTTTTCTTCCAGCTCCGGATATCCGTCTTTAGAGCCTTCGATCACAGTTGCAGCAAGATCTGTAAGGAATCCCGGTGCAATGTTCAGAAGTCTTCCGTGACGGCATGCACGGCGGAGAAGACGGCGAAGAACATATCCTCTTCCTTCATTAGACGGCATAATACCATCAGAGATCATGAAAGATACAGAACGCACATGGTCTGTGATTACACGCAGAGATACGTCTGTGCTTTCATTATCTCCATAAGATACTCCTGCGATCTCACATACCTGGTCACGCAGTGCTTTTAAAGTATCAATATCGAACATAGAGTCTACATCCTGTACGATACATGCAAGTCTCTCAAGTCCCATACCGGTATCAATATTCTTCTGCTTCAGTTCGCTGTAGTTTCCATGTCCATCATTGTCGAACTGTGAAAATACGTTGTTCCAGATCTCCATATAACGGTCACATTCGCAGCCTACTGTACATCCCGGTTTACCGCATCCGTATTTTTCTCCACGGTCATAGTAAATCTCTGAACACGGACCGCACGGACCTGATCCATGCTCCCAGAAGTTGTCTTCTTTTCCGAAACGGAAAATTCTCTCCGGTGCAATACCAATCTCTTCGTTCCAGATCTTCCATGCCTCATCATCGTCTTCATATACAGACGGGTACAGACGATCCGGATCCAGTCCAACCACTTCTGTCAGGAATTCCCATGACCAGTGGATCGCTTCTGTCTTAAAGTAATCACCGAATGAGAAGTTACCAAGCATTTCAAAGAAAGTACCGTGACGTGCAGTCTTTCCTACGTTCTCGATATCTCCTGTACGGATACATTTCTGACAGGTTGTCACACGGCGTCTCGGTGGGATCTCCTGTCCTGTAAAATATGGTTTCAGCGGTGCCATTCCTGAATTGATCAGCAGAAGGCTGTTATCATTGTGCGGCACCAGCGAAAAGCTTTTCATTTTTAAATGACCTTTGCTCTCAAAAAAGTCAAGAAACATGCGTCTAAGTTCGTTAACTCCGTAAGCTTTCATCTTTATCCTCCTCGCTTCTATCAGCTAAATTCTAATTATAAAGAGATTTTGATGGCTTGTCAATATAATGGAATTTAAAAAGGAACCGCATTTTCTGCGATTCCTTCTTTTTTCCATTCTACTTAGTCTCTGAATTCTTTGCGTCTTTTCTTTCGCGAAGCTTCTTGCCTGCAAAAACCCCTCCGACTGCAAACACTCCGATAAAGAGCATCTTCAATACCGTAGAGATCAGTGTTGAAAAAAATGCCATCTTGTCATGCCTCCCATGCTATCATTTTCTTTTCTCCTTGATTTATGCATATTATAGCATATACAAAAAAATTTTCCAAACTTTTTTAGCATTTTCACATACAATTTCGACCTTTTGTATCTGCCTTGCAATTCCTACTCCACCATGCCAAAAAATTTCTGCGCATAGTGTACGGACTGCATGGCATCTTTTCCATAGAAATCTGCCCCGATCATATCCGCGTAATCCTGGTTCAGAACAGCCCCGCCTACCATGACTTTGCAGTCCGGTTTTTTCTCTCTTAAGAGTTTGATCGTCTCTTCCATGCTGACTACAGTTGTGGTCATCAGCGCACTTAGGCCTACCAAAGTGACATTCTCCTCAACTGCTTTTTCTACGATTGCCTCCGGCGGCACATCCTTTCCGAGATCGATCACATCAAAACCATAATTTTCAAGAAGAACTTTCACTATATTCTTTCCGATATCATGGATATCACCTTTTACGGTGGCAAGGATGATCTTCTCCTTCTTTTCTTCTTCCTGTCCGGATGAAGCAAGCACATCCTTGATAACCGCAAAGGCAATCTTCGCAGCATCCGCACTCATCAGAAGCTGCGGAAGGAAGACGGTTCCCTTTTCAAAACCTTCACCGACTACATTGAGTGCCGGGATCAGTTCCTCCTGGATGATATCCAGCGGTTCCCTCGTACCGATCAGGTCACGGGTGATATGATGCGCCTCTTCTTTCAGCCCTCTCTCGATCGCATATTTGAGTGTCATCTCAACGCCTGCAGCTTTTGGTGCATTTCCGGCTGTTGCAGCTGCCTGCGATGCCTGGACTGTCACCGTCTCTGTGGTTCCCGCATAAGTACTGATATAATTCGTACAATTTTCATCAAAGCCCATCAGTGCATTATAAGAACGATAAGCTTTCATCATATCTTCTGAGGATGGATTGATGATTCCTGCCGTCAGTCCGTTCTGCATTGCCATCGCATAGAAATAGCTGTTGACGATCGGGCGCCTTGGAAGTCCAAAAGAAATATTCGATACTCCAAGAACGGTTCTGACCCCGAATTCTTCCCGTACTCTCTTCAATGCTTCCAGGGTAACCTTTGCCCCGTCCTTTTCCGAACTGATGGTCATGGTCAGCACATCGATCACGATATCTTTCTTGTCGATTCCGTATTTGGCTGCTTCGTTGATGATCCTACCTGCAACACGCACACGACCTTCTGCATCCTTCGGAATCCCCTCTTCATCAATGGTCAGTCCGACAACCACACCGCCATATTTCCGGACCAGAGGAAAAACTTCGTCCATAGAAACCTGCTTTCCGTTTACAGAGTTGATCATCGGCTTTCCATTGTAGATACGCATTGCACGTTCCATAGCCTTTCCATCTACCGTGTCAATCTGAAGTGGAAGACTGGTCACGCTCTGCAGTTCTTTTACAACTTTTTCCATCATGGCAACTTCGTCAATATCCGGAAGTCCTACATTGACATCCAGAATGTGCGCGCCCTTATCCTGCTGCGTGATCGCTTCTTTCAGAATGTAGTCCATATCTTCATTTTTCAGTGCTTCTTTGAATTTTTTCTTTCCGGTCGGGTTGATTCTTTCTCCGATGATACGCGGCATATCATCCAGGATCACAGCCTGTCCATAAGAAGATACGATCGTATCATGCTTTTTCTCGATCTCGCGCAGCGGAAGATCTTTGCATTCTTCTACCAGCTTTTTAATATGCTCCGGTGTCGTTCCGCAGCATCCGCCGATCACACAGGCTCCTCCTTTTACAACCTCCTGCATGATCCGGGCAAACTCATCCGGCTCTACATCGTAATACGTTTCCCCGTTCTTCTGCTTCGGAAGTCCGGCATTTGGCTTCACAATGATCGGAAGGGAGGTATATCTTCTTAAATCGTTCAGGATTGGAAGCATCTGTTTCGGCCCAAGTCCACAGTTCAGCCCCAGTGCATCTACGCGGAGTCCTTCCAGCATTGCCACAACAGAAGGGACATCCCCGCCTGTCAGAAGCTTTCCTCTTTCATCAAAGATCATGGTTACAAATACCGGAAGAGAAGAATTTTCTTTTGCTGCAAGAATGGCTGCCTTTACTTCATAGGTGTCACTCATGGTCTCGATATGGATCAGGTCTGCACCGTACTTTTCTCCATAGCGGACGGCTTCTGCAAATGCTTCATAAGCATCATCAAAATCCAGATCTCCCATTGGTTTTAATAGCTTTCCGGTCGGTCCCATATCCAGTGCCACATAAGTCTCTTTTCCAATCTGCTCCCCTGCTCTTTTTGCATTTGCAATCCCTGCACGGATCACTTCTTCAACCGTATATCTGTCATCATGAAATTTGCAGACATTAGCGCCAAAGGTATTTGCAAGAACCACATCACTTCCTGCTTCGTAATATCTGCGGTGAATCGCTTCCACCTTTTCCGGATGTTCAATGTTCCAGGTCTCCGGAAGTTCTCCCGGTGCAAGTCCTTCTGCCTGCAGAAGAGTTCCCATTCCTCCATCTAAAAATAAAAGTTCTTTTCCCAAACGTTCTCTGATATTCATACCCTACGCTCCTTAATTTCTTCTGTAAATGCAGTCCTTCTTCTCACACGCTTCGCAGCCTTTGATGTGGCATTTTTCCTGCGTATCACTGATCCCAATGATTGCAGTCACCGATTTTGTCGGTGTGAGCATATAGCTGTCTGTCATGGTAAGTCCGATCTTCTTTGCCGTATCCAGCATCCGTAGGATATCGTCCTGATGATGGATATCAAAATCACCGTATCCCGGACTGAATCTCGGTCTGAGCCATTTATTCTGTGCTTTTAACTCTTCTCCGATCGAAAGCTGCAGATCGTCACAGTACTCCTCCAGATATGCAGCTGCGCATGCCTGCAATACGACAGATTTCGCCATATCTGTCAGTGAATAACGTTTCATCAGTATATCGACACTGGTACCGAGTGTTGCGCCAAATACAACTGCCTCTTTGCAGCCTCTGAGATTCTTTCCGAGACTTCTGCTTTTAATATTCATTTTTCCGATCGTCACCTGGTCTTCTCCTGTAACTTTACAGTCAAAAATGCGATAGACGGATTTTGCCTGCGTAGTCTGATCGAGCTCCCCGAAGGAAACATCGATCAGCGCAAGCGTCTGTTCATCTACCGCATGTCTTCCATATCCCAGATAACGAATTGCTTCTTTCGTTCTGGCATCTGTCATCTTTCTTATGTTCCTTTATTTTACGATTTCTGAAAGGTTCTGCATGATTGCAGCAGCTACTTCCGGTTTATTCATCGAATATACGTGGATATTGCGGACTCCATTTGCGATCAGGTCAATGATCTGGTCGGTCGCATATGCAATTCCCGCCTGCTTCATCGCTGCCGGATCATCTCCAAAATAATCTACGATCGCACGGAATCTCTGCGGAACAGCAGTTCCCGAAAGGGCACAGCTTCTTGCGAGCTGCTTTTTCGTTGTGATCGGCATGATTCCCGGAAGCACCGGTATCATGATTCCCTGTTCACGGATACGATACAGGAAATTATAGAAAATATCATTATTGAAAAACATCTGTGTGGTAATAAAATCCACTCCACAATCTACCTTTTCTTTGAGATAACGGATATCATCTTTCTTGTGTTCCATCTCTACATGTCCTTCCGGATAGCATGCAGCTCCGATGCAGAAGTCTCCCATTTTTTTGATGTCTTCGATCAGTTCACAGGCATGAGAATACTGTCCCGGAAGCGGAAACTGTCCATCCTGCGGGATATCTCCTCTGAGTGCAAGGATATTCTCAATCCCTTCTTTCTGAAGCTGTCCGATAACCTTATGTACCTCTTCCTTGGTTGAGGACACACAGGTCAGATGTGCAAGTGCCGGAATCTTCAGGTCATTCTTGATATGACTTGCAATCTTAACCGTATTCTTACTGGTTCCACCACCGGCTCCATAGGTAACACTGATAAATGACGGGGTAAGTTCTGCGATCCCATCCGTTGCTTTTAACACGGATTCAAAGCCCGCATCCGTCTTCGGTGGAAACACTTCAAAGGAAATATGTACTCCGTCTGCTTTAATTTTGTCTATAATCCTCATAATGAATGTTTCTCCTCTGTAAAATTTTTCATTTCATGATACCATATTTTCCGGTAAATTACCAGAATGCATTTTACATATTTTCGTAAAGTTCTTCGTAAAGCTTGGCTGAATTCTTCCATGAGAAGTCTTTTTCCATACCACGCTCTACAATCTTGTTCCAGTCACGCTTCTTGTCATAGTAAATCTGTTCTGCATATCTTACGGTTGCAAGCATCTCATGCGCATTGTAATTGGTGAAGCTGAATCCGGTTCCGGTCTTCTCGTACTCATTGTAAGCTTCTACAGTATCTTTGAGTCCGCCTGTCTCTCTTACGATCGGCACCGTACCATATCTCAGACTCATCAGCTGGCTCAGTCCACATGGTTCAAATAATGACGGCATCAGGAATGCATCACAGGATGCATAGATCTTGTGAGACATCGGCTCTGAATAATAGATCTGTGCAGATACCTTATCCGGATACTTCCATGCGAAATGACGGAACATGTTCTCGTATCTCTCATCTCCGGTACCGAGTACGACGATCTGAACCGCATCCTGGCAAAGTTCATCCATCACACAGTCGATCAGGTCAAACCCCTTCTGGTCGGTCAGTCTGGATACGATACCTATCATCATACGGTGCGGATCTCTCTCCAGTCCGAGTTCTTCCTGCAGCGCCATTTTATTTTTCACTTTCTCCTTGCGGAAGTTTTCGACAGAGTAAGTTCTTGCAATGTTGGTATCTGTTGCCGGATTAAAATCACCGTAATCAATACCATTGACAATTCCTGACAGGCAGTTTGATCTTGCCTGCATCAGTCCTTCCAGCTTCTCCCCGTAAAACGGTGTCTTGATCTCTTCCGCGTAACTGCTGCTTACCGTTGTCACACGGTCAGCGTAGACAATTCCGCCTTTCAGATAGTTGGCATCGTCATATGCTTCCAGCTTATCCGGTGAGAAATAGTATGCCGGAAGTCCGGTGATATCCATAACCGTCTTTTTATCCCAGATACCCTGGAATTTGAGGTTATGTATGGTGATCACAGTCTTGATTCCACGGAAAAACTCATTGTTATAGCGGAAATTATCCAGATAAATCGGAACAAGCCCGGTCTGCCAGTCATGACAGTGAATGATATCCGGTCTGAAATCCAGAAGTGGCAGTGCACTTAAGGCTGCTTTTGAAAAGAATGCAAACTTCTCAATATCGTATGCAATATCACCATATGGCTGCGAACCATTAAAATAATATTCATTGTCTATGAAATAAAAAGTGATTCCTTCGTACTGAAGTTCAAGAAGCCCTACATACTGCTGTCTCCAGTTCAGATCCATATAGAAATGAAGTCTATAAGAAAGTTTATCTTTCCATTCGTCTTTCATGCACATATACTTTGGAAGCATAACACGTACATCGTATTTGTTCTTATCAAAATATTTTGGTAGTGATCCCACTACATCGGCTAATCCTCCTGTTTTGATAAACGGAACTGCTTCAGATGACACAAATAATACTTTTTTCATTTAACACCCTCCTTACTCTCGCGGCTTATTTATAATTATACCGCAATTTCATCCGTTTGAAAAGAATTATCTGCGCTTTGATTTCAGTCTGATCGTGTCTGCGACCAGAGCAATAAATTCAGAATTGGTCGGTTTTCCTTTCCCGTTACTTACTGTGTAACCGAAAAGAGCTTCTAAGGTATCCAGCTTTCCCCTGCTCCATGCAACCTCGATCGCATGGCGGATCGCCCGTTCAACACGGCTCGATGTGGTCTGGTTCTTTTTCGCGACTGTCGGATACAGGATCTTTGTGATCGCATTTAAAACTTCCATATCGTCAACCGCCATCAGAATGGAATCCCTCAGATAATGATACCCTTTTATATGTGCCGGGATTCCGATTTCATGGAGCAGTTCTGTCACCTGTGTTTCCAGGTCCTCCTCAGAAGGTTCCGCATATACGGTATAATCTGTGTAAGGCGCTACACTCTTTTCCGCATGTCCGGAGCTTTTGATCCGCTGAAGGATTGTTTCATTGCGAAATGGTTTCAGGATGTAGTAGGCTGCTCCTTTTTCGAAGGCATCTTCCGTGATCCTCTCCTGTCCAATCGCAGTTACAATAATAAAATTCGGCTGTTTCTTTACCGTTTTATCTGCGCCTATCATTTCCATCACACTGATTCCATCCATTTTCGGCATGATCAGGTCAAGAAGTACAACGTCAGGCTGTTTATCTCTTATAATGTGATAAATATCTTCTCCGTTCCTGGCTTTTCCCACCAGTTTGAGATCTTTATCACTTTCTACAATTTCTCCTAGTAAATTCAACATTCTTTCGTTATCGTCAGCAATCGCTACATTCAGTTTTTCCATAAAGCCTTTCCCCTCCTTAAAGTGACAATTTGCACTGGAATGTAACCTATTATAACCTTCTGTATTCTGCGAATACAAGCAAATGGTGTCGCAGAAATCTGACAAGGTTCGCACATTTCAATCTTTTTTCAGATTTTCCAGCATGTTTTCGATAAATATTCCGTATCCTTTTGTCGCATCCTGTACGAAAACATGTGTCACTGCACCTATAATCTTTCCATTCTGCATGATGGGGCTTCCACTCATTCCCTGCACAATCCCACCGGTCAGTTTAAGTAACCGTTTGTCAGTAACCTGAATTTCAATCCCCTTGTTCACCTCCCTGGCATCCAGGTCAACTTTTGTGATTCTGACTGTATAATCTTCTGTCTTTCCGCTTACTGCACAGCGGATATACGCCTTTCCAACCTGAATTTCTTCCTTTGCCACAGCCGGATAAGCTTCTTTGCTGTCAAATATTCTCTCAATCCTGTCTAATTTCCCATAAATCCCTGTCTCTGTGTTTGTAGTAATCGAACCTAAAATATTGTAATGATTGTAGACAATGATCCCTTCCATCCCTCCGGGATTTCCGTTCTCACCTTTTTTAATATTCTGAATGCTGGTATCATATAATCTTCCCGTTGACATTTCGATCAGTTTGCCGGTATCTACATCATGTATTCCATGTCCCAACGCACCGTATTCACTATCCGCATTCAGAAAAGTGATTGTGCCGAGTCCCTGCGCGTTATCACGCACCCAGATTCCAAGTTTATATGCCCCGCCTTCATCTTTTGTCGGATGAAGTTGTACATCAATATACACTTTTTTTCGACGAATGTGTAAGATGACGGACTTATTCGATAATTTTTTAACCCGTTCGATAAGCTCAGATTTATTATAAATACTGTCAGAATCAACTCCGACAATATAATCTCCCTCCTTCACCAGATGCTTCGCCGGATTCACACCGATCCCATCTTTTCCCTTAATTTCCTGCGTCCCCAGCACCATCACGCCATCCGTCTCCATATAGATCCCAACCGGCATCCCTCCCGGAATCAGAAGGTTTCCCGAAAGTTCACTGACCGAAGCCTCCCTCTCCGCTTTCTTGGCCCGCCATTCCCTGCAGCAATAGCCGCCTCCTATAACCACAATTACCGCTAATAACACACTTAACATTTTCCGATAACTTCTAACCGACATTACACACCCCTTTTTCCTCCCTAAAATTCCGCAAAAAATAAGGCAGGATTTTTTCTCCTGCCTCTAGTATGTGCTCAATCTTATTTTTTCAAACCGGATGCCAGAATTTTCATCTCCCGTGCGTTTTCCAGCACCGCATCCGTAATCTTTGCGCCTCCAAGGATCCTTCCCAGCTCCTGCACAGATTCTTCCCCGTCAAGCTGCCGGATCTTGGTCTTTGTCATCTGATCTTCCACCCGTTTTTCAATCAGGTAATGAGTATCTGCCATTGCAGCAATCTGTGCCAGATGCGTAATGCAGATCACCTGATGTTTCCTGCCGATCAGGCACATCTTCTCGGAAACCTTCTGTGCGGTACGACCGCTGATCCCCACATCGATCTCATCAAAGATCAGTGTCTCGATCTCATCTTTATCCGCCATGACTGCCTTGATCGCAAGCATGATGCGGGAAAGTTCACCGCCGGATGCCACAGTTGCAAGCGGTCTTGTCGGTTCACCCGGATTCATGGAAATCATAAATTCCACCTCATCCGTTCCTTCTACTGTGTACCCGGAGGTTTTTGAAAACCGAATTTCAAAGCAGACATCCAGGAAATTCAGATCCTGAAGTCCTTCTGCGATCTTTGCCTGCAAAAGCTTTGCCTCTTTTTTACGGATCTCCGACAGACCCTCGCATTCTTTTTGCAGACGTTCTTCTGATTTTTTCAGTTTTCCCTTTAATTCATTTAAATATTCATCATAATTTTTTAAAATCAGGAGGCGCTCCTCGTCATCCGCCTTATGCTGCAGGATCGCCTCTGCCGAATCTCCGTATTTGACCTTCAGATGATTGATCTGGTTCAGCCGGCTCTCCGTCTCATAGAACTGTTCCGGTTCAAAGGAAAGACTGTCCAGATAACAGCGAAGCTCGCGCCCGGAATCCCCGATCAGATTCTCCACTTCGACCAGCTGTTCATACAGTTCTCCCGATTTGTCATCATGTTCTGCCGCCACAGCCGCCGCACGTACTGCCCGTCCGATCGCTTCTGCCGCACTTATACCGCCTTCTCCTGCTGTATACAGATACGCCTCTTCCAGATTCTCTGCGATTCTTTTCCCCTGCATCATCCGCCGGTAATCTTCTTCTACCGACTGGCATTCTGCCGCAGTGATTCCTGCATTTTCAATCTCATCAATCTCAAATTCAAGAAAAGAAATCTCTTTGGTTCTCTCAGCCTCGTCTTTATCGGCTTCCTTAAGTTCTTTTTCCAGCCGGCGGTATTCCCTGTATGAATCCGCCACTTTTTTCTTCCATTCTCCGGCTTCTTTTGCAAATGCATCCAGAATTGCCAGATGATTTTTTTTATATAACAGTGACTGATGCTCATGCTGTCCGTGAATATCGATCAGAACCTGGGCTGCTTCCTTTAGCCGCCCCAGTGTCACAGTCTCTCCATTGATCCGGCTCACACTTCGGTTTCCGTTAAACCGTCTGGTGATAATGATCTGCCCTCCGTCCGGCGAAAGATCCATCTCTTCCAGCTTCCGTACCGTTTCCGGATTTTCCACATAAAAGGTCAGTTCTACAAGTCCCTTATCGGCTCCCTTACGAAGCATATCTGCTGAATATCTTCCGCCCAGGGCAAGACTGACACTCCCCAGGATAATTGATTTTCCGGCACCGGTTTCCCCGGTCAGGATATTGAGTCCACCAGAGAAATCCACTTCCGCCTCATCGATCAGCGCCAGATTTTTTACATGCAAATTTTGTAACATTCTTTCTCCTGTCTATTGTTCCAGTAGTTTCTTGATCTTTTCCATCAGTAGAATCGTATCATCCACGGTCCGCACAGCGCACATGATCGTATCATCCCCGGCAATACAGCCAACGATCTCATTCCAGTTCATCGCATCCAGTGCCGCAGCCACCGCCATCGCCATACCGGATACCGTTTTCAGTACCAGAATGTTCTGAGCCATATCCATAGAGCTGAATCCATCCCGCAAAATGCGCACATATTTTTCAGTCATTCCGTTCTGTGCACTCTGGAGTACCGCATATTTCTGCCTGCCGTTTTCTGCCGGAACCTTGGTGAGCTTTAAGTCGCGGATGTCTCTGGATACCGTTGCCTGCGTCACTTTAAATCCCGCTTCATTCAGATACTCGGCAAGCTCATCCTGTGTCTCAATCTGATATTTGTTGATCAATTCTACAATTTTGGCATGTCGGTTTACTTTCATCTTCTAGTTTCCTTTCATCTTTTCACGTAATGTTTCCAGAAAGCTCACTTTGCTGAGTTTTACGATTTTCGCTGTCTCCCATGCCTTTTTGATCCGGATCCGGTCACCGGTATGAAGCGTGACTTCATCCGCACCATCATATGCAATCACTGCTTCCTCGATCTGATTTTCCCGTTTTGCACCAATCTCGATCACGATCTCATCTTTGTCCGCGAAAACGATACTGCGGGAATTGAGTGCATGCGAGCAGATCGGTGTCACAACGATCAATGACGCTGTCGGCTCCACGATCGGTCCTCCTGCAGACAGATTGTACGCAGTAGAACCCGTTGGTGTGGACACGATCAATCCGTCCGCATCATAGGAGTTCAGAAACTCTCCGTTAACATAGAGATTAAAATGAACAATCTTCATGCTGCCGGATCTTGTCATGACAATATCATTGAGTGCCACATCCCTTACATTGCGGTATGCAGCGGATCCATACAGCATCATTCTCTCTTCAATCGTATAATTGCCCTCTACGAGCTGTTTTACAGCCTCTTCTACATTCTGCACCTCTACCTCGGTCAGATAGCCAAGGGTGCCCATATTGATTCCAAGCATCGGAAGATCCCGCCCGAACAGACGTCTGGATGCCTGGATAAAGGTTCCGTCTCCGCCTACCGTCAACACACAATCAATATCCTTTGGAATCTTGATCTTTGAAAAATTTCCTTCTTCCGGCTGCTCTTCCAGATAACATTTCTTCCCGTAGGATTCAATGCATTTTTTGATTTTCACGGTGATCTTCCGATTTGCATCCTTCATATCATTCGTGATAATGTAAAACTTTTCCATGTCTTTTTATTTCTTCTCCTCAGCCGGATCCTTTTTTGCAAGTGTGTCAAAAGCAGCATCGACAGTCCCCCGAATGTCTACGCTCTCCACAATCCTTGCCTCTTCCTCCGGCCTTTTTTTCAGATGTACCAGATACTCGATATTCCCTTCCGGTCCTTTGATCGGTGAAAATTCAAGTGCTGCTACTTCAAAGCCGATCGATACTGCATAATCGGTTACTTTTTCGATGACCTCGATATGGGTACTCTTTTCCCTTACCACACCTTTTTTCCCAACCTTCTCACGTCCGGCTTCAAACTGTGGCTTGATCAACGCAACGATCTCTCCGTTCTCTTTCAGGTAATTGCGGATTGGGAGAAGTACCTTCGTCAGCGAAATAAAAGAAACATCAATCGATGAAAAATCAATCGGTTCTCCCAGATCTTCCGGCTGTACATAACGGATGTTGGTCTTTTCCATGCAGACCACTCTTTCATCCTGACGTAATTTCCAGTCCAGCTGACCATGTCCCACATCGATGGCAAACACCTTGACTGCTCCATTTTGCAGCATGCAGTCTGTAAATCCTCCTGTCGAAGATCCCACATCGGTACATACCTTTCCTTCCATGGATACATCAAAATTCTTCATCGCCTTTTCCAGCTTAAGTCCTCCGCGGCTGACATACGGAAGTGCATGTCCACGGACTTCGATCTGAACCTCTTCCGAAAAGGAAGTTCCCGCTTTATCCTCTCTCTGCCCGTCCACGAATACATTGCCGGACATGATGATCGCTTTTGCCTTTTCTCTGGAGGATGCCAGATTTCTCTTTACAAGTAATACATCCAACCGTTCTTTCATTCTCTATCAATCCCTCCTGCTCTCTTCTGCTATATATGCAGTGATAATCCTGGCCACGCAGGATTCAATATCCAGCATCACCTCACTGCGAAGTAGGTCTACACTTCCGTGTTCGATATAGTCATCCGGCAGTGCCAGATTCAGAACCTCTGCGTCTGTCTCAAGACCTGCCAGATAAGCAGTCACAAATTCTCCGAATCCGCCTCTGCGGATATTTTCTTCCAGTGTCACGATCAGCCGGTGTTCCACCGTCAGTTTCCGGAGCATCTCCTCATCCACCGGCTTTACAAACCGGGCATTGATCAGGGTACAGTTATATCCAATCTCTTTCAAACGCTTCCGAACCTGAACTGCCTGCTCAAACATATGTCCGACACTGATGATCGCAATATCCTCTTCTTCATAGACCGGCTCACTCTTTCCATACTCGATCGGTGCTCTGTATTCACGGAATCCGTCAAATGCGCTGCCTCTTGGATAGCGCACTGCTGCCGGTGCTCCAAGTCTCACCGCAAACCGCACCATGTCCGCCAGTTCCCATTTATTTTTCGGAGAAAGGACGGTCATATTCGGAATCATTGACAGATAAGAAAGATCAAAGATCCCCTGATGGGTCTCCCCGTCGCTTCCCACAAGTCCTGCCCTGTCCACAGCAAATACGACCGGAAGCTTCTGCAGACAGACATCATGGATCATCTGGTCAAATCCTCTCTGTAAAAACGAAGAATATACAGCAAATACCGGATGCAGTCCTGCCGCAGCAAGTCCTGCCGCAAAGGTCACGCCATGTCCCTCTGCGATCCCCACATCAAAAAAGCGGTCCGGATAGTATCTGTGAAATGCTGCCAGGCCGGTACCGTCTTCCATTGCCGCCGTGATTGCTACCAGTCTGTCATCTTTTTTTGCCAGATCCAGCATAACCTTGGAAAACACATCTGTACAGGAATCCTTTCCACTTTTGGAAATCGGCTCTCCTGTCTGGATATCAAACGGACCTGTTCCATGGAAACGGGAAGGGTTTTCTTCTGCCGGGAGATACCCTTTCCCCTTTTTCGTCAGGACATGGACAAGCACCGGTCCTTTTACCCTTTTTGCCTCGGTAAACGCACGGCACAGCGCCTTCAGGTCATGCCCGTCCACCGGTCCTAAATACTTGATTCCCATATCTTCAAAGAACATTCCCGGAACCAAAAGCTGCTTGATGCTGCTCTTGGTGCGCTTAATATGCCGCACCATCTTTTCACCGCCAAACGGAATACTGCCAAGTACATTTTCCACGGTATCCTTCAGGTCGGTATAGGCCTGGGCAGTGCGCAGCTCCCCGAGATAACTGGACATTCCACCGACATTTTTGGAAATAGACATATGGTTATCGTTGAGTACGATGATGAAATTCGTCTTCATCTCCGCAGCATTATTCAGTGCTTCATAAGCCATTCCTCCGGTCAGTGATCCATCACCGATAACAGAGATCACAGAATAATCCTGTCCCAGGATATCCCTCCCTCTGGCATATCCAAGTCCGGCCGAAATCGAAGTGGAGCTATGACCGGTATCAAAGGCATCACAGTCACTTTCTTTCCTCTTCGGGAAACCACTCATACCGCCGTATTTTCTCAAACCATCAAATCCTTCTTTCCTTCCGGTCAGAATCTTATGCGTATAAGACTGATGCCCTACATCCCAGATTATCTTATCCTCCGGAAGCTGAAAACTGAGATGCATTGCCATGGTAAGCTCTACCACACCCAGATTGGACGCAAGATGCCCTCCTGTCTTGCTGATCTTCTCAACAAGAAAGGTACGGATTTCTTCTGCAAGCCCTGCCAGTTCCCGTTCATTTAATTTTTTGATATCATTCGCTTCGTGAATCTGCTCCAGATACACTTCATCCACCCCGCTTATTTTTTCCTGTGTATCAGTTCCCGTATCAGCTGTGTCAGATACGCATTTTCTCTGTCCAGTCCGGAAAGCAGCTCCAGTGCTTCCTGTGAAATAACTTCCACATCTCTGGTTGCTTTTTCCAAACCTTTTAATGTAACATAGGTTGTTTTTTCATTCTTTTCATCGCTGTGGACCGGTTTGCCAAGCTCTTCTGTAGTACTTGTCACATCCAGGATGTCATCCTGGATCTGGAAAGCAATCCCCACATCCGATGCGATCTTCTGCACTTTCTCAAGCTCTGCATCCTCTGCACCTGCAAGAAGTGCTCCGATCATCATCGAACTTTCGATCAGCGCTCCGGTTTTCAGTTCATAGATAAAGTTCAGCATGCCTTCATCAAGTCCCACACCGCAGGAAGCCACATCCACGACCTGACCGCCTATCATCCCGTAAATACCGGCTTTTTCTGCAAGGATTTTTAAAGCTTTTCCAATCAGAAGACTCTTTTCAGGTGCGATTTCAAATGCCTTTACCGCCGTCTCAAACGCATAGTTCAGAAGTGCATCCCCGGCAAGAATTCCCATTGCTTCCCCGTATACAATATGCGTTGTCTTTCTTCCTCTACGGTACTCGTCATTGTCCATTGCCGGCAGATCATCGTGCACCAGGGAATAAGTATGGATCATCTCCATTGCTGCCATAAACGGCTCGATTTCTTTTCCTTCTCCTCCGAAAAGGCGGTATGTCTCCTGCATCAGCATTGGGCGGAGTCTCTTTCCGCCTGCCATCACACTGTACTCCATCGCCTCCATGATCTGGCTCTGGTAACCTTCTGCTTTCGGCAGATATTTTACAAGAAGCTTTTCAATCACTTCTGTTCTTTCTTTCATTTCTTCTTTAAAAGTCATGTATTTCTCCATTCTCTTCCAGCACCTGCACTTTTTTCTCTACTGTATCAATCTTCTCATTACAAAGCTTCAGCATTTCCATACCCTTCTGATACAGTCCGAAGGACTCTTCCAGCGAAGTATCTCCCGATTCCAGCTCTTTTGCCACCTGATCCAGCTTTGCAAAAAGCTCTTCCAGAGATTCTTCCGGCATTTCTTCTGCAATCTCGTTTTTCTTATCTGCCATTTTCCTACTCCTTCTTGGTATCTGTTACCTGTGCCTCGATCTGCCCGTCTGTCACATAAATCCGAAGCCAGTCTCCTTTTTTTACATCCGCTACTTTCTTTACGGTCCCTTCCGATCCCTGTACATAGGAAAAGCCCTGGTTCAGCTTGGCAAGCGGAGAAAGTCCCTTCATCCGTTCGATCCGGATTGCAAGCTGCTGACGGCTTTCCCGCAGATTCCGCTCCATCAGAAGCGGCAGCATCTCCTGCACTTTCCGGGTCCTCTCCTGTTCCTGTTCCAACCGCTGATGCATGGCTTTTGGAATCTGCTCCTCATAGTCTGCAAGCTGCTGGCGCATGGACTTAAGTTTCCCTGACGGACTTAAGTAACGGAATTTTTCTGCATACCGCGCTGTATGAAGTGATGCAACCTCCAGCTTTCTCCTCATACTTCGGTGCATCCTTTCCCGTTCTGTCCGGATCGTTTCCAGAAGTTCCCGGTAATTACAGATTGCAAGCTCTGCCGCAGCAGAAGGCGTCGGTGCACGAAGATCCGCTACATAATCTATGATCGTCGTGTCCGTCTCATGTCCTACTGCCGAAATAACCGGTACACTGCATTCAAAAACTGCGCGCGCTACCTTTTCCTCGTTAAATGCCCACAGATCTTCAATAGACCCCCCGCCTCTGCCAACGATCATCACATCAACCTTTGCTTCCTCCAGTGCACGGATTCCCCGTACCACACTTTCAGACGCACCATCCCCCTGTACCAGTGCCGGATACAGAAGAATCTGCACATATGGATTTCTCCGCCTGGTAATGTTGATAATATCGCGCACTGCCGCTCCGGTTGGTGCCGTTACAACACCAACTGTCCGCACATATTTCGGAATCGGCTTTTTATATTCCGGCGCAAACATTCCCATTTCTTCCAGCTCTTTTTTGAGCTTTATAAATTTTTCATAAAGAAGTCCCGCACCATCCAGTACGATCTCCTTTGCATAAACCTGATATCTGCCATCTCTTTCATAGACGCTGACGCTTCCAAGCACGATTACCTGCTGCCCTTCCTGCATACGAAAAGAAAGCCCGCTGCGCTGCCCGGCAAACATAACACAGGCAATCGTTCCGGACTCATCTTTCAGTGAAAAGTACAGATGTCCTGAAGTATGGTACTTACAGTTTGACACTTCCCCTTTGATATAAATTCGATTCAACATAAAGTCTTGCGTAAACATATTCTTAATGTACGCATTGACCTGTTTTACAGTATATACATTTCGCATGATTTCTGATTCTTATGCAAGCTTTCCGAGTACACCGTTGACAAATGCCGGTCCCTCATCTCCTGAAAAATTCTTTGCCAGCTCAACTGCTTCATTGATCGCTACTTTGACCGGCACTTCGTCATCCCACTTCATCTCATATACGGCAAGACGAAGAATAGAAAGATCCACTTTATTCATACGTCCGGTTTTCCAACCGGTTGTATGTTCATTGATCATCGCATCGATTTCTTCTTCATGTGCTGCGATATCTTTGACCTTTTTGCGCATATATCCGCGTTCTTCCTCACTTGCTTCTTCTAACTGTTCCAGATACAGTTCGATCTGTTCGTCTGCATCAGCCGCATCAAATCCGATGCTGAAGAGCATTTTAAATATATGTTCTCTGACTTTACTTCTTCGCATGTTCTCTCTCCAATTATTCTTCTTCCGGCATGTCCACACCTGCAACACGGATGTTTACGTCTGCAACGGTAAGACCTGTCATATTCTCGATTGCTGCCTTTACTTTTTCTTGTACCTTTAAAGTAGTATCTTTGATACTGCTGCCATATTTGAGGTTCAGGGCAAGGGATACGGTAACGATACCTTCCAGCACGTCTACCTTTACTCCTTTGGAAAGGCTCTTCATTCCAAGCTTTGCGATCAGTTCTCTGGTTGCATTTCCTGCCATGGAAGATACCCCCTCTACCTCCATCGCTGCAAGTCCTGCGATAATTGCAACTACTTCATCAGCAATCTGTACTTCTCCGAGGTTCTCATCTGATTCTATCTTATAGGTATTTCTCTCTTCTTTACTCATTATAAGTCCTCCTGTCTGCGGTTCTTCCGCTCCTCGCGCTCATCTCGGAACCTTTCGGTTCCTCGATGTTCGTTGCACTCACATAGGTCTGGCTTGAAAATGATTCGTCTGCATGCAGCCGATCATTTTCCACCCAGCACTGCGCTTTTTTTACGCTCCTCGCGCTCATCTCGGAACCTTTCGCTTCCTCGATGTTCGTTGCACTCACATAGGTCTGGGCTGAAAGTGATTCGTCTGCGAGCAGCCGATCACTTTCTTCCCTTCCCTGCGCTCGTCGCTATGCGTTCATTGTAACATAAAAGATCCTTATTGGAAAGTTTTTTAGGAACGTCCGAATTCGGAAAGTTTCAGTCCTTCGTTTCGTTCCAGCACCATACGGATGCTCCAGCTGTTGACAAACAGAAGAAGCGGTCTGTCTTTCAGGTCCTTGATCTTCTTCATATCGGATGTGCCGACCAGCTTGTCCATATTGATTTCTTCATTCTCGATCCAGCGGATATGTTCGTATGGAAGTGGTTCCAGACGGATCTCCACGTTATATTCATTTTCCAGACGGTATTTTAATACATCAAATTGCAGGACACCGACTACACCGACGATGATCTCTTCCATACCGGTGTTGAATTCCTGGAAAATCTGGATCGCGCCTTCCTGCGCGATCTCGTTGATTCCCTTGATGAACTGCTTTCTCTTCATCGTATCCACCTGGCGTACTCTGGCAAAATGTTCCGGTGCGAAAGTCGGAATTCCTTCGTATGCAAATTTTTCCGCTGAATTGGTCAGTGTATCTCCAATGGAGAAGATACCAGGATCAAATACACCGATGATGTCTCCACCATAAGCGGTATCGATCATGTGGCGTTCACTCGCCATCATCTGCTGTGGCTGTGACAGACGGACTTTCCTGCCTCCCTGGATATGGAAGACATCCATGCCTGCCTTGAACTCACCGGAACAGATACGCATAAATGCAATTCTGTCCCGGTGTGCCTTATTCATATTTGCCTGGATCTTAAACACAAATGCGGAGAAATCTTCTTCTTTCATCGGATCGATCAATCCTTTGTCGGACATTCTCGGAAGCGGCGAAGTCGTCATTTTAAGGAAATGCTGAAGAAAGGTCTCCACACCGAAGTTGGTCAGAGCTGATCCGAAAAATACCGGAGAGAGTTCTCCTTTGCTGACCATCTCCTGGTCAAATTCCGCACTCGCTCCGTCCAGAAGCTCAATCTCTTCTTCCAGCTGTGCGAACTGTGCTTCACTTACGATGCTCTTTGCTTCCTCACTGTCGATGGAAACCTTCTCAACTTCCCCGATCGAGGTTCCTTTCTTGGTATCTGAGAAAATCTCCAGCTCTCTGCTGTTCCGGTCAAATACGCCGCGGAATTCTTTTCCGGAACCGATCGGCCAGTTGATCGGACAGGTAGCGATCCCCAGTTCCTTTTCAATATCATCCAGTAATTCAAAGGTATCCATCGCTTCACGGTCCATTTTATTGATAAATGTAAAAATCGGAATATGACGCATGACGCAGACTTTGAACAGCTTTCTTGTCTGTGCCTCCACACCTTTTGATCCATCGATCACCATAACCGCCGAATCGGCCGCCATAAGAGTACGATAAGTATCTTCCGAGAAATCCTGATGTCCCGGTGTATCCAGAATATTGATGCAATAACCGCCATACTGGAACTGCAGAACAGAAGATGTTACCGAAATACCTCTTTCTTTTTCAATCTCCATCCAGTCTGAAACCGCATGTTTCGCTGTTGCCTTTCCTTTTACAGAACCTGCCTGATTGATTGCCCCACCATATAACAGAAACTTCTCTGTCAGGGTAGTCTTACCTGCATCCGGATGGGAAATGATCGCAAATGTTCTTCTTTTCTTTATCTCATTCGTAAAATCTGCCATGTTATTCTACTCCTACTATTTTCTCAATGTCACTCAAATTCTTATTATATGGTATTTTTGCTATAATATCAATCCCCTGATTCACTCGTATTTGTACTTTCATGGATCGGTGTGATCACCACATTTGCAGCATTTACCTCTGCTTTGCGTGTGACAATATCCTCGATCTGTGCCCGTTTTGCATCCGACAGATCCGCCACATCAACGACCACATCTGCGGATTCTTCGGTAAGACTTACCACCGCATCCTGAAAGCCTTTGCTGGCAAGCAGAGTCTCAATTGCGACCTCCTGTTCGGCGCGCTGTGTCATCTCCACCATCTGCGCAACTGCATCTGCTTTCTGGTCTTCTGCGATATCTGCATTATCAATGATCGCCTGCAGGGTTTCTTTGTTTTTTGCCCGCACCTGCTCCCGGTTCACTTTTGCCTGTGCTACAAGCGCACTGACCGATCCATTTGTCAGCACCGCCTCTCCCGGATTTCCGTCCACCTGATCGTTATCCGCTGTCTGGAGGGAGCTGTCACCTCCTGTGTCCTGATCCGAAATATCCAGAAGTTCCTTATTTGCCATCTCGCTTCCCGTCTCTGCTGTTTTGTTTTTCGAGCCAAAAATTTTTCCGGAATAGTTCAGATATCCTGCCGCAGCGATCATCACCGCAAGAACCGCAATCACAATCTGATTTTTCTTAAATACTTTTTTCACTAGCCTTCCTCCTATAAGATTCTTTTTTAGTTATGCTTCATTACTTTTATCTTATGCGTGTCTACTCCGAATAATGCCTGCACAGCCTCTGTGATATTTTCAATCACGATGGCGTTATCTCCGCCATCTGCAATTACGAGAACACCTTCTATCCGGGGACTTAATTCCTGTTTCACATATGGCGTTTCTTCTCCATTTCCGTTTGCATAAACTGCCGTCTCTGAAGAACTGGTATTTTTTCCTCCGCTCTCCCCTTCCTGCACCTCACTTGTCATCTCCCGATCCTTTTCCACTACCTTTTCCGAGGAAGAAGCCAGAGTGATCATCACCTTTACATTTCCAACTCCTTCTACTTTTGCAAGTGCATTTTCCAGCCGTGTTTCCAGTGCATCTGTATAAATATCCTCCGATGCATTTTCCGCCTTCTGCACCTGCTGTTCATCCTGTGTCTGGTCTGATTTTATATCGGAAACAGGCATCGCGATCACAACCAGAAGCAGTCCGACAAGCAATATGATCAGCCATTTGTCTTTTTTTATTTTACGGATTTCAAACATCTTCATTCACCGCCCTTTTCGAGCAAATCCGCCGCATACTCCATCTCTTTTATCATCTGCTCATACTCCGCCGTCCGATACAGCTCCGTTACCTGTCCGGCTTCCCCCATAAGGTCCAGAACCGGCTGGGCAAGCAGAACTGTCAGAAGAAGTCCGCAGAAAAAACGAACATATTTCCGGTATCTATTCTCTGGAAGTGCCTGCAAAAATGCGGTTACAAGAATCATATAAACGGCGAGATTCTGCATCCACCTGTAAACCAGCTGTATCATTTTATCCCTCCTACGAAGCTGCCGATGCCGCAACTGCAAGTGTCACCAGAAACAGGACCGCCGTCGCAAGCACCGTCTTTAGCAGCATATGATAACCTTCCCCGGTAAAACTGATGGCCTCCACGATCCGTTTATCAGACACCGGCTGGATAAGTGCCGCCGTTCCTTTGTAAAGAAGCGTCAGAATTCCCATATTGATGACCGGGATCATCACAACTCCCGTTACAAGCAGTGCCCCTGCAATTCCAACTCCATTTTTTAAAAGAACCGCACTTCCAAGCACGACTTCGCTTGTCCCGCTGACTACATCACCGATTCCTGGAATTATTCCCACGCCCTTTGTCCAGACACTCCTTTTCACCTGATCTGCCGCCGGACTGATTATCCGCTCGATAAACCCGATCCCCGTCACCAGGGCAAGCAGACTTTTCAGACTCCATCCGATTACAAGTCGCAAAAGTTCCGCTGCCTTAGAAAGAAATTCCTCCTCCGTCAGATTGTTCAAGATTTCCATCAGAAGTGCGATCTGGATCAACGGAACGATCCATTTCAAAATCACAAGTTCCACAAGAAAAATCAGGAAAAGTGCCAGATTATAAAATGCGATCGCAGAAATACTTCCCACTGCGACTGCCATACAGACAAAGTAGACAGGACAGAGTACTCGCATAAAGAGGATCAGATTTTCGAGTCCATGCTGTACCTCTACGGCTGCTGCCTGAAAATTCCGTATGCCGACTGTAATCACAGACAGGTATACCAGAAAAAAGGCGGTCTGTGAGATCTGACAGTTCTGAAACACTTCCGAAAAGTTGGAAAAAACCGCTGCGATCAGCACCAGAAAAATGATAGATGCAAGCACCGGTTTATTGACCTTCAGCACATAGAAAAACTGATCCGTCACAAAGTTTCTGATCTGTCCAGCAGACAGGTTCTCATCCTGCCGGATCACAGACTCAACAAGATCCTGAAAATGCAGTTTTTCTTCCGGGAACAGTTTCCGGATTGCCGTATCCAGATCCTTTACCTCTGTCAGCTCCCAGATTTTCTGCTCTGTTTCCTCCTGCGTTTTTTCCAGATCCGTTTCTGTCATATTATCTTCTGTCCGGCTGTTTTCCGAAGAGGAATCTTCCCCTGCCGCAAATACCTGTACCGGCAGTATCAGTACGAAGATTACAAGTCCGATCATGTATGCTATGCCATATTTCTGAAAATAATGTTTCATTTTTCTTCCCTTTTACTATCCAAGTTCACGGATTGCAAGAAGCAGTGCTTTTAATATCGGCATTCCAATTGCAAGTATACTGAGTCTTGCAAAAACCTCGATCTGCCCGGCGATCGTCTGATAACCGGCATCCTTGCAGATTGCTGCCGCAAATTCCGCCAGATAGGTCACCCCCAGAATTTTCAGCATTGCCGTCAGATATACTGCATCGATCTTTACAAAGCTGCCAACCAGTTCCAGAGTCTCCCGAATCACCGACAGATTCTGGCTCATTCCGAAAAAAAGGAAAATGCTGACCGCAATCCCCAGATAGATCCCATACTCTTTTCTGGTATTTTGAAATTGTAATGCCAGGAAAGTTCCTGCAATACCGATGCAGGCTGCCTTAAGGATACTCATCTTTTCCCTCCTTTACAGAGCAAAGAGCCGTCTGATATCGTCAAACAGATCTGAAATATAAGGAAGGATCCAGAATAAAACCAGGAGCAGTCCTGCAAGGCTTGTGAGAAATGCCTGTTCTTCTCTTCCGCTGTGTTTCAGCACCTGTCCCAGGACAGAAACCAGAATCCCGACTGCCGCAATTTTAAATATCAGATTTACACTCATGTTTCGCTCCTATTTACAGAATCAAAATTGTCAGAAAAAGCCCTGCTGTAACACCCAGCAGATTGCAAAGCCTCCGTTTTTCCTGAATTTCTTTTAAAAGACCGCCTCTTTTTTCTTCCAGAAATTCTGCATACTGCAAGAAAATCTGCGTTTCCTGCTTCTTATCCAGGCTGCCAAGTTGCCTCCCAAGCTCATGCAGACGTACCCTTTCCTCCCTGCCAAGGAGCAGACATTCAAGATCACTTTCGCAGCACCTCTCCCAGATTATTGCAAGACTTCTTGACGGCATCTCCAATTCTTTTGCCAGATGTTCCAACCAGATCCTGTAGTTCTGACTGCATCTTCGGGAAACAGAAGCGCATACCTGGGCGAGTGGTGCATAAGTATACTCCATTTCTCCCGCAAGCTGCCTTATCACTCTTTGCAGCTCTCCGGTATCCGTGATCTGCCTCTGATATTCCATTCCCCTGCTGTATCCATAGCCGGATGTCGCCGCCACAATTCCCAGGCATCCGACCATTTTCAGATACATAGTTTTTCTCCCCGTTCGTTATAAATCCCTTCAATTTCTCCTACATGTTTCCCGGATTTCATCACAACATATCTGGCAAAGCATCTTTCCTTTACCAGATTGCTGACCAGTGGCTTTTCACGGATCTCATCCATACCGGAACCATGCACCGTCGTCAGCATGGTTGCCCCACAGTGCATGGCGTACTCAATCGCCTCTACATCCTTCGCTGTCCCGATCTCATCTGCCGCGATCACCTCCGGCGCCATGGACCGCACCAGCATCATCATTCCTTCTGCTTTCGGGCAGTTGTCCAGAATATCCGTCCGCATCCCAAGCTGGTTCTGTGGCACGCCACGGTAGCATCCTCCAATCTCTGAACGTTCATCCACCACACCCACATTTCTTCCTTCCACCCAGCGGTTCCCATCCGAAATCTGCCGCACCAGATCCCGCAAAAGTGTAGTCTTTCCTCCACCTGGTGGGGAAATGATCATGGTATGGCAAAGTCTTCCTTTTTCAAGGATCACAGGAAACAGCTTATTCGCACAACCTGTAATCTCATGGCAGATTCGGATATTGATCGATGTAATATACTGAAAATTCCGGATCTGTTCCTTTTCCGAAATAATTTTCCCGGAAATTCCGACCCGATGCCCTCCTTCAATCGTCAGAAACCCCTGGCGCAGTTCATTTTCATAGGCATACAGGGAATAATTGGATACATATTCCATCGTTTCACGCAGTTCTTCTTTTGTCACCCGATGGGTAAAAAGTTCTTCCTTTCCCTCTTTTTTCACTACAAGCGGCTGCTCTTCCCGAAGCCGGATCTCCTGGATCTTCTCAAAATCCAGTCCATGATTCAACAGAATCCCTCGGATTTTCTCCGGAAGCACCGCCAGAATTTGATCTTTCTTCTCTCTTCTCATCTTGTCCACCTCTCTTTAAAGAATGTATATGGAAGGCAGGAGAAAAATAGAACTAAAAAAGGACTCTACCGATACTGGTAAAGTCCTTCTGATTTTATAAAACTTTATTCTGCAACATCTTTGATGCTGAAGCTCAAACGTCCCATCTTGTCTTTTCCAAGGCAAACCACTTTGACGTGATCTCCGATAGAAAGAACATCTTCTACATGGTCGATTCTCTGCTTAGCGATTTTGGAAATGTGTACCATTCCTTCTTTGCCCGGTGCAAATTCGATGAATGCGCCGAATTCTTTGATGCTTACAACATCACCTTCAAGAACCATTCCTGCCTCGAAGTCTGTTACGATGGTAGCGATCATCTTTCTTGCCTGTTCCATGCTGTCTGCATCTACGCCACAGATAGATACGCTTCCTTCATCTGTGATATCAATCTTAACGCCTGTCTTTTCGATGATTGCGTTGATGGTCTTTCCTCTCTGACCTACAACTTCACCGATCTTAGCCGGATCAATATTCATCTGAATGATCTTCGGTGCATACTTGCCAACCTGTGCTCTTGGCTCAGCGATTGTCTTAGCCATAACTTCATCCAGAATGTAAACTCTTGCTTTTCTTGTACGTGCAATTGCTTCTTCGATGATCGGTCTTGTCAGTCCGTGGATCTTAATATCCATCTGGATCGCTGTGATACCTTTATGTGTACCTGCTACCTTGAAGTCCATATCTCCGAAGAAATCTTCCAGTCCCTGGATATCTGTAAGTACCAGATAATCATCGTCAGTAGCACCTGTTACCAGACCACATGAGATACCTGCAACTGCAGATTTGATTGGTACACCGGCTGCCATAAGTGACATAGAAGATGCACATACACTTGCCTGAGAAGTAGAACCGTTAGATTCAAATGTCTCAGATACGGTACGGATCGCATACGGGAATTCTTCCTCTGACGGAAGTACCGGTACCAGTGCTCTCTCAGCAAGGGCTCCATGTCCGATCTCACGACGTCCCGGTCCTCTGGAAGGTCTTGTCTCACCTACAGAGTATGACGGGAAGTTATAGTGATGCATATATCTCTTGGATGTCTCAGATTCATCCAGTCCGTCTACCTTCTGTGCTTCTGAAAGCGGAGCCAGTGTGGTGATGGTACAGATCTGTGTCTGTCCACGTGTAAACATAGCAGAACCATGTACTCTCGGGATCAGGTCAATTTCTGCGGCAAGTGGACGGATTTCTTCGATTGCACGACCGTCCGGACGCTTGTGGTCTTTGAGGATCATCTTGCGGACAACCTTCTTCTGGTACTGATATACAGCTTCACCAAGTTTGGCAAGCCATTCTTCGTTATCAGCAAAAGCTTCTTCCAGCTTTTCTGTGATCTTACGGATATTTTCTTCTCTTGTCTGCTTGTCATCTGTGAATACTGCAACTTCCATCTCTTCCGGTGTTACGATCTTCTGAATCGCTTCAAAAAGTTCTTCCGGTACTGCAAAGCTTACATAATCATGTTTTGGTTTTCCACATTCTGCAACGATCTGGTCGATGAATGCGATGACTTTCTGATTCACTTCATGCGCCGCGAAGATGGCTTCGAGCATCTTAGCTTCCGGTACTTCATTTGCTCCGGCTTCAATCATGATTACCTTTTCTCTTGTAGATGCAACAGTCAGTGCAAGGTCGGACTTTTCTTTCTGCTCTGCGGTTGGATTGAATACCAGTTCTCCGTCAACAAGTCCTACCTGGGTAGAAGCTGTCGGACCATCGAACGGGATATCAGAAATAGCAGTTGCAATCGCTGATCCAAGCATAGCGGTAAGCTCCGGTGAGCAGTCCTGTTCAACAGAGAGAACCAGGTTCTCCAACGTTACATCATTTCTGTAATCCTTCGGGAAAAGCGGTCTCATCGGACGGTCGATCACACGGCAGGTAAGAACAGCATTTTCTGATGCTTTTCCTTCTCTCTTGTTAAATCCTCCCGGGATCTTTCCTACTGCATAAAGCTTCTCATTGTATTCAACGCTGAGCGGGAAGAAGTCAATTCCTTCTCTTGGTTTGTCGGATGCAGTTGCTGTTGAAAGCACAACTGTATCACCATAATGCATAAGTACTGCGCCGTTCGCCTGTTTGGCAACTCTTCCAACATCTACGCGGAGTGTACGGCCTGCCAGTTCCATTTCAAACTTTTTGTACATAAATGTTCTCCTTTTTTATCTGTTTATCTGACGGGTAAAATCTCCGAAACTACTGAAAAATACACTTCTCAAAATATACTTTTCAGTGGTCTCGGACGCAATCTCTACCCACAATCTTTTGTATTATATCATATCCTTACATCTCTTGCAAGATTCTATATAACTAACTTTAAAATGTGGCAAAACACGGTTATTGGTCACTCCCTTGCCAATCACTATGCTGATTGGCATGGATGATGCATGTTGTACCGGTTCGGCTCATTGTTTGCGTAAACAAACAGGGAGCGAAGACATCCAGCTGATGCCTTTCGCTCCCTGTAAAATACGTCTTACTTTCTTAAACCTAATCTTTCGATCAGTGAACGATATCTTTCAATGTCATTCTTCTTAAGGTATGCAAGAAGTCCTCTTCTCTGTCCAACCATCTTAAGAAGTCCTCTTCTTGAGTGGTGATCCTTCGGATTAGCTTTGAAGTGATCTGTAAGATCATTGATTCTTGCTGTAAGAAGAGCTACCTGTACTTCCGGAGATCCTGTATCTCCTTCTGTTCTTCCGTATTCTTTGATAATCTGTTCTTTCATTTCTTTTGTGATCATTTGTCACTACCTCCTAAATATACTGTTAATTGCCTGATATTAAGCAGTGGTTGGAGATTCCATCTGCCGAACATCGGTTTTTCATACTTGCCTAGTGTACCATATGCCCCGAATCCTGTCAAGAAGGATTTTATCTTTCCCGCATCTGGCAGGTTTTCATATTCCTGTTCACAGGCTGCCTGTAAATAACCGCATTTCCGGAGCTTTTTCACCGGCTCTGTTATTTCTTATGATGATAACGGAAAAATTCTTTTGCGTAAGCAATATCCTGATCGATCTGAGCCTTCATCATTTCTATCGATTCAAACTTCTGCTCCGGTCTCTTAAAATGATAAAGCTGGATCTCTACCTCTTTTCCGTAGGCATCACCACTGTAATCCAGCAGATTGCTCTCGATCAGCATCCGGTTCTCATCGGATACCGTTGGCTTAAACCCGACATTACCGATTCCGTTGTACCAGATCCCATCAATCCTCACACTATCCAGATAAACTCCGTTCGGTGGAAGAAGTTTATCCCTTGACGGATGTACATTAAGTGTCGGAAATCCCAGTTTTCTGCCCAGCTGCCTGCCATGCTCTACTTTTCCCCGTACAGTATATGCATACCCCAGCATATCATTCACAGCTTCCATATTTCCCTTCCGAAGCTCTTCCCTGACATAGCTGCTGCTGATCTCCCGTTTTCCGTACATCTCTTTTTCAATCACAAAAAGTTCATATCCATACACATCGGCATATTCTGCAAGCATTTTTGCATCACCACGCTTGTCATGCCCAAAGTGGAAATCCGTTCCGATCACAATATACCGGGCATGAATTTTCTCAATCAGGATCTTCCGGATGAAATCCTCTGCCGACATACTTGTGACATCTTCGGAAAACGGGCATTCCAGCAGTACATCTACTTTCTCGTCCAGAAGACATCTGCGCTCCTCATTGGACATGATCCCTTCTCTTGATTTTCCAAGCTTTTCATAAAGCGGATTCATATCAAATGCAAACACAACAGAACGAACGCCTTTTTTCGCCTTCAGCTGACATACTTTTTTGATCAGCTTCTGATGTCCTCTGTGAACTCCATCAAATTTGCCGAGTGTGATTGCTGCCTCTCTGGAATCCTGATAGGCTTCCAGCCCTCTGATATAGTCCATGTTCTTTCCTCTTTAATTACTTTTTTTCATTTCCATCAAAAAACATTTTTACAATCTTGAAGAGATCGTCTTTCCTGCAGTAACAGTAAATCGCAATAAACTGATGCGATTCATCGTACACGCGGACTCTCTCATCGTTCTCATACTCCTTTAATGCTGTTTCCTGTGAAATATCTCTTTTTCTGAAACTATTCCCGTTCCGTACTGCCGCGGCCGTTTTCGGTGGCAGTACGACCTGTGCATACGTTGGAAACATTTCATCTATCGCGATGATCTTCTCCTCCAGAATCCCTTCTTTCTGAAGCTGTGCAATTTCACCGAGCCGGATACTGTCTTCAAGTCCAAACCGCTCTACACGTGTTCTCAAAAGCTCTTTCATGCATCCGCCACAGCCAAGCTTCTGACCGATATCATGACACAGTGTACGGATATACGTTCCCTTTGAACAGGTCACTTCCAGTTTTACCTCCGGAAGATTGATCTCCAGGATCCGGATCTCATGAATCGTGATTCTTCGTGCTTTCCGCTCTACTTCTTGGCCCTCTCTGGCAAGCTCATAAAGCTTTTTCCCGTTAACTTTGAGTGCCGAATACATCGGCGGAATCTGATCGTATTCTCCCTCAAAGCTGCGGATCACATTTTCTACTTTTTCATTGGTCAGATCTTCTGTGCTATGTTTTTCCAGAACCTGACCGGAAGTATCCTGTGTATCCGTCACCTGACCGAGAAGAAGAACCGCCTGATAGGTTTTATCTTTATCTGTCAGCAGGTCACAAAGCTTTGTTGCTTTCCCAAAGCAGACCGGAAGTACTCCTTCGGCATCCGGATCAAGGGTTCCGGTATGCCCGATCTTTTTCTGCTTTACGATCCCGCGCAGCTTTGCAACCACATCATGGGACGTATAGCCTTTTTCTTTATATACATTCAGTACGCCATGTATCATTCCGCTTCGCTCCCACTGTTAAACTGAAGTTCCAGTCTTCTTGCCAGATTGTTGATGATATCATGTGGTGTGGCAGTCATGGAGAATCCGGCTGCCCTTGCGTGTCCGCCGCCGCCAAAATAGCTTGCAACTACACTTACATCTATCTTTTCATTGGATCGCAGACTTACCTTAAAAGTTCCATGTTCAAGCTCATACATAAAAATTGCAACATCGATACCTTTTGTGAGTTTCAGCTGGCTTACGATTCCATCCAGATGTTTCGCTTTTACCTGGTAGAAATCCATCTCTTCTTTTGTAACGTAAGATACAATACATCTTCCGTCCATAAAAAGAAAGCTTTCCAACAATGCACGCCCCAGAACCTGGTTCTGTGCATAGGTCTTTTCATCAAAAGTCTCTGTAATTATTTTTGTAAAATCGATCCCTTTTTCCATCAGTGCTGCTGCTGCGCGCATGGTCGACGGATGGGTACAGGAATAACGGAACACACCGGTATCATGCACCATTCCTGTGTAAAGGCACTCGGCAGTCTCCACAGACATCTTCCCATAATCCAGCAGATCGTAGATCAGCTCACTTGTCGAGCTTGCATCTGGCATGATATAGTTCTGGTCTGCAAAACTCTGGTTGCTCACATGATGATCTACACAGAATCTTACTGCCGCTTTTTTGAAAAGGACTGCCGAAAATCCAAGTCTTCCCATATCCCCACAATCCAGTGCGATAAACAGATCATAGGTTTTTTCTTCCGTCACTTCATGCCGGATCTTATCTGTATTTTTCATGAACTTCAGTGTATTCGGAAGCTCTTCCAGATAAACATCGATCTCTTTTTCAGGAAAATTCTCTCTGACATAGTTATACAATCCCATGCAGGAACCAGCACAGTCCCCATCCGGGCGGACATGTCCGCCAAGTGCGATCGTCCCGGCTTTTGAAATTGCATCTAATAACATACTAATCATCCTCTTCCCGTAAATCTCTTGTTACATCATCAATTTTCTTTGACATCCGGACACCATATTCAATGGACTGATCCAGTACGAACTTGATCTCCGGTGTGTTACGCATATTCAGTGTATGAGCAAGTTCGCGGCGGATATAGCCTTCTGCGCTCTGTAATCCCTTCAGGGTATCAGCCTGGGCTTTTTCATCGCCCAGGACACTGATATATGCTTTGCAGGTTTTAAGATCCGGAGCAACCTCTACCGCTACAACCGAAGTCATCGGTGCAACACGCGGATCCTTGATCCCTCCACGCAGAATAGTACTAAGTTCACGCTGTACCTCTGCGTTTACTCTTGTATTCTTAATGCTGTTTTTTCTCATTTTCTACCCTTCTTTATCTAGGAACTTCCACCATCTTGAATGCTTCTACCTGGTCTCCTTCTTTGACATCGTTGAAACGTTCAAATACGAAACCACATTCATATCCGGCTTTAACTTCCTTCACATCATCTTTGAAACGCTTTAATGAAGCAAGCTTTCCATCATAGATCACAACGCCGTCACGAACGATTCTTGCCTGGCAGTCACGTTCAAATGTACCGTCAAGGACATAAGATCCTGCAATTGTTCCGACTCCGGAAGCCTTGAATGTCTGACGTACTTCGGCATGGCCAAGTACCTTTTCTTCAAATACAGGCTCAAGCATACCCTTCATGGCTGCTTCAACGTCTTCGATCGCATTGTAGATGACACGGTACAGTCTCACATCAACACCTTCACGTTCTGCCGTTTCCTTTGCAGTTGCGTCCGGACGTACATTGAATCCGATAATGATCGCATTGGATGCTGCTGCAAGCGTAACGTCAGATTCATTGATCGCACCAACACCACCATGGATGATCTTAACAACGACTTCTTCATTGGAAAGTTTGACAAGGCTCTGCTTGATCGCTTCTACAGATCCCTGTACGTCTGCTTTTACAACGATTCCAAGTTCTTTTAAGTTGCCTTCCTGGATCTGGTTGAACAGATCATCCAGAGACATCTTGGACTTGGTTTCTTCCAGTTTCTTGATCTTGTTCTGACTGATGAATGTCTCTGCAAAGCTTCTTGCATCTTTATCATTCTTGCAGCCAACAAATACTTCACCTGCATTCGGCACATCATTAAGACCGAGGATCTCAACCGGCATAGAAGGACCTGCTTCTTTTACACGGCGTCCCTGGTCATCCATCATGGCACGTACTTTACCATATGCAGAACCTGCTGCGATCGGATCTCCGACACGGAGTGTACCCTTCTGTACAAGAACGGTTGCAACCGGTCCTTTTCCTTTGTCAAGCTCAGCCTCAATTACAAGACCTCTTGCGCGGCGGTTCGGATTTGCTTTCAGTTCCATCACTTCTGCGGTAAGAAGAACCATTTCCAGAAGCTCTTTGATTCCTTCTCCTGTATGAGCAGATACCGGTACACAGATGGTGCTTCCGCCCCAGTCTTCCGGAATCAGTTCATATTCGGTCAGTTCCTGTTTTACACGGTCGATATTGGCACTTGGCTTGTCGATCTTGTTGATCGCAACTACGATCTCGATCCCTGCTGCCTTTGCATGGTTGATCGCTTCTACAGTCTGCGGCATGACACCGTCATCTGCTGCAACAACCAGGATTGCAATATCGGTAGAATTTGCACCACGCATACGCATTGCGGTAAATGCTTCATGTCCCGGTGTATCGAGGAAGGTGATTTTCTCACCGTTGATTTCCACAACTGAAGCACCGATATGCTGTGTGATTCCACCTGCTTCTCCTGCGATGACATGAGTATCACGGATCTTGTCAAGAAGAGAGGTTTTACCGTGGTCAACGTGTCCCATAACGCAGACTACCGGCGGACGTTTCTTCATTTTCTTTTCGTCTTCTTCGTCTTCTTTCAGAAGTTCTTCGATCACATCGACTACTTCTTCTTTTTCACAGAGCACATCGAATTCCAGAGCGATTTCTTCAGCTGTCTCGTAATCAATTTCCTGGTTGACTGTTACAATCTTGCCCTGCATGAAGAGTTTCTTAACGATTACGGATGGCTGGATCTTCATTGCATCTGCAAGTTCCTGGATTGTAAGTACTTCCGGAATTGTGATTTGCTTGATCTGCTCCTCCACAACCTCTTTCTTCGGCTGTGGTTTTACCATTTTCGGCTGAGCGTTATTGTTTTTGCCCTTTTTGCCTTTCTGCAGTCTGTCTTCGTTCTCTTCATTTCTGTTATATTCTTTCTTCTTGTGCGCATCTTTTGGTTTGTTGCGGCTTGGTTTCTGTTCTGCGATTGCAGGTGCCGGAATAGACGGGCTAGATTTTCTTCTGTCGTCACGGCGTCCGCCATCACGCATCTCTCTTCCGTCTCTGTTATCACGGTTATCTCGATTATCTCTTCTGTCTCCGCGGTTCTGGAATCCGCCATCTCTTCTTCCATCACCCGGGCGTCCCTGTCTCTGATCCTGACCGTTTCTTGGTCCGTTTGGATTTCTGCGCTGTCTGTTATCACGGTTTTCTCCCTGCGGACGATCCTGTCTGTTTCCGTTCTGCGGACGTCCCTGGCCATTTCCATTACCCTGCGGGCGTTCCTGTCTGTTTCCGTTCTGCGGACGTCCCTGGCCATTTCCATTACCCTGCGGGCGTCCCTGGCTGTTACCATTCTGTGGACGTTCCTGTCTGTTTCCATTGCCCTGTGAGCGTCCCTGTCCATTTCCATTGCCTTGCGGGCGCTGTCCGTTTCGACTGCCCTGCGGGCGTCCCTGACCATTACGGCCTCTTCCGCCGCCCTGTGAGTTCTGCGGTCTGAAAACCTGAACGATATTTTTCTTCTTCGGGGTATCTTCAGAAGATTTTTCACTTTTTACTGCATCAATCTGTTCATCTGAAAGTGTACTCATATGACTTGCCACCTCAATTCCTTTATCTTTTAATATAGAGAGTATTTCTTTGTTTGTCTTATTCATCTGTTCTGCCAGTTCATATACTCTTAATTTTGCCATAAATCTACCTCCTGTATACAGTTCCTATTATTCTTCTTCCATATCCAGATGTTTTCTGATTCCTTTTGCAAACCCTGCATCTGTTACTGCAAGCGAAGCGCGGAACTCTTTTCCCATCGCATGGCCCAGGGTATCTTTATCTTCAAAAAAGTATATTGGCACTTTATAAAAATCACACATGTTCTGAAATTTCTTTTTTGTATTGTCCGATGCGTCGTCTGCCACAATCACCAGATGCGCGCGTCCTTCCTTGACTTCTTTTTCTGTCATGAATTCCCCGCTCTTTGTCTTGCCGGCTTTGGTCGCCAGACTGATCATCGATAATGCTCTATTTATGTTCAAGCTGCTCCAGCTCCTTTTCCAGATTTTCGTATATCTCTTTTGGTATCGCCTGTTTGAAAGAACGTTCCAGTCCTTTATTCTTTATTGCTTCCTGCAAACATTTTCCGGAAAAGCACAGATATGCCCCGCGCCCGTTCTTACGTCCGGTTGCGTCCAGAATGAATTCGCCTTCTGCTGTTTTCAGAACACGCAGCATTTCTTTTTTATTCTTCATTTCCTGACATCCCACGCATTTACGCATCGGGATCTTTTTGGTCGTACTCAAATAATCACCTCTGTCTATTCTTCATACAGATCAAGATCATCTGCTACTTCTTCCTCTGATTCTTCATCAGCAGAATATTCTTCGTCTGAATACTCTTCCTCCTGATAATCATCTTCATAATTCTCAGCCATATTCATATAATCTGCCGGAAGTTCGCCAGACTCGATCGCCTGTGTTTCGTTCTTGATATCGATCTTATATCCGGTCAGTCTTGCTGCAAGACGTGCATTCTGACCTTCTTTACCGATTGCAAGTGAAAGCTGGTAATCCGGTACAATTACACTTGCTGTTCTCTCATCCGGATCAGCCATTACAGAAATAACCTTCGCCGGGCTGAGTGCATTCTCGATCAGGATTGCCGGGTTATCACTCCAGTTGATGATATCAATCTTTTCACCGCGGAGTTCATTTACAACGGCTCCGACTCTGGCACCGTTCATACCAACGCATGCTCCAACCGGATCTACATCCGGGTCGTTAGACCATACTGCGATCTTGGTACGGGAACCTGCTTCTCTTGCGATGCTCTTGATCTCTACAATACCATCACGCACCTCGGTTACTTCCGCCTCAAAAAGACGCTTAACCAGTTCCGGATGTGTTCTTGATACAAGGATCTTTGGTCCTTTTGTCGTGTTCTTCACCTCTACAACGTAAAGTTTGATACGCTCTGTCGGCTCGAATTTCTCACCTTTTACCTGCTCATTCTCAGTAAGGATCGCATCTGCTTTTCCAAGGTTTACACTGACATTCTTGCCAATATATCTCTGAACCACACCTGTCACGATATCTTTTTCTTTTTCAAAGTACTGATCATATACAACTTTTCTTTCTTCTTCGCGGATCTTCTGAAGAATCAGGTTCTTTGCATTCTGTGTTGCGATACGTCCGAAAGATTTGGACTCAACCGGGATCTGTACGATGTCACCGATCTCATAAGAAGGATCGATCATCTTCGCATCTGCAAGACTGATCTGTTCTACTTTGTCCTCTACTTCTTCTACAACGGTTTTCTCCTGGATCAGAGTGTAATCGCATGTCTCCTTATCCATAATTACTTTGATATTGTCTGCTTTTCCGAAATGATTCTTACATGCATTGATCAGTGAATTCTCAATGGCATCCATCAGAGTATCTCTGCTGATATCTTTTTCCTCTTCAAGAATTGTAAGTGCTTCTAATAATTCGGTATTCATTTCCTTCTTCCTCCTGTCACTAGAAATCGAACGCCAGACGGATCAGTGCGATGTCTGCTTTATCAAATGTCATCGTCTCGCCGTCTTCATATTCAATGGTAACTGTATCTTTATCATAATCTTTTAAGATTCCAATAAACTCTTTCTGTCTGTCGATTGCCCGGTAAGTACGAACCTCTACTTCTTCTCCCAGGCTTCTTGCAAAGTCTTTTTCTTTCTTCAGCGGTCTGCCAAGTCCCGGCGAACTCACTTCCAGAATATACGCTTCATCGATAAAATCCTTCTCATCCAGAATGTCTGAAAGTTCCCGGCTTACAACCTCACAGTCATCGACCATAATTCCTCCCGGCTTATCAATATAAGCACGCAGGTACCAGTTTCCGCCCTCTTTTACATATTCTACATCCCAGAGATCAAATCCATGCTTTTCCACGATTGGGTTCAGAATCTCTTCTGTTTTCTGTTCATATACTTCTTTTTTTGACAATCTGCAACTTCCTTTCTTAATCAGGCTCCAAAAATCTGTCCGATTTTGGTTGTATGACTGGCAAAAAGAAGAGTGAACTTTCGTCCACTCTTCTGCCAGATTTCTTATGTAACTGCATACAGTATAGCACTACTTTTCCTGAAATGCAAGGATTTTTAAAATATATGCCTGATTCTCTTTGTAAAGACGCTTTCCGTCGTTCTCCTTCAGCCATTTTACAACCTGGATATCTGCTGCCCAGTCATCTGCCCAGACTTCATCACCTTCGCCACGCGCCGCCGCTTTTTCTGCGATGTATCCCGCCGGGTCTTCCGTAAGATCTTTCAGTACTTCATATGCTTTTTCGTTCTTATCATCCAGATCCTGTATCAAAACAACGGTTTCTGTATCCGGTGTCTTTCCATCGAGTGCCTGCAGCTGTTCATTATATTTTTCCAGATTCTCCAGGCTGTCCTTCGCATCCTCCAGACATTCTGTCAGGATTTCGATCTCCGTTTTTCCAGTACCACCCTTTGCAACCGGGCGGATAGATATTTCTGAATCAGCAGTCGTCTTTTTCAGCTCTGCCCGAATCCTCTCCTCATCGTGATCCATTCTTCCGATATCATATCCAAAGTAAAAACCGCCAATTCCAATCACAACAAGAAGAACGATTGCAAAAATTCTTTTTCCGGATTTTTTCTTTTTCATCTTCCGTCCTCCTTACCCTAATATCGTACCTGCTATAATTCCAAGGATCATTCCGCCGATCCCGGTTCCCGCAAGCGCCGCAAGATATAAGAGTACCTTCACCGCTTTGGATTTCTCCTTTTTCACCTTTGGAAGTGCCGAACCAGGCTCCGGTGTTCGCCTCTCCTGCGTCTGTTCCGGTGTCTCCTGCCGCGGCATTCTTTCGATTTCTTCTTGTGTCGGATAGGCAAACGGCATCACATCTGCTTCAAGAGCTGAAAATAATTTTCCATCGATCCACTGAAAATACTGCCAGATCGCCGCATCAAACATCCGGTGGGTGTCCAGAAAATGATACCAGGATTCCACAAAGGTTTTTGTTCGGAAATATTCTCTATACGCCGGTTCCTCCAGAATATCCTTCCAATGATACAGCTTATTCCGTTCCTTTTCATTCAAATACAGACTGATGCACTGCTCCATGATTTTCCGGACCTCACGGTCATCCGCGCCTTGTCGCTCAGAAGCATCCGCCATATTCTGGAACTGACGGGTCCAGTCACTGTCCCACGTCCGGGAATCTTCCTCTAACTGTACAGATGGCTCTCCTGCCTCTTCTTCCCGGAAACTTTCCTCAGAATCTTCGTCAGAATGCACAGGAAGTTCTTCATACTGCGCAGAAGATTCTTCTGACTGTGCATCTTCTTTCTGAGGATTTTCCATGTAATCCTCTTCCGGGTTTCTCTCCGGCTCTGCATAATTCCATGTTTCAGATTCCGCTGTTTTTTCCTGCTCCGCTGCTCCCATCTCCATCCGCCGCGGCTCTTCCGGCATCTGTGGCTCTTCCCCTCTTCCCGCATTGCGCTCCGCCCACGCAAGCGCCTCTTCATAGGCATCGTGGATCCTCTGGAATTCCTCCGGGTGTTCTTCCGGGTGGAACTCCCGGGACTTCGCCGCATACGCCCGCTTTATCGTTTTCTTTTCCGTTGTTGGTTCAATCCCAAGTACCGTAAAACAGTTCATCACTGCTGCCTCCTCCACTCATCATACAGATAAGCTTCTATCTTGACCGGCACCGATCTCTTCGGTGTATTCTCCACAATATCCAGAAGCTCACTTGTCCTTGTATACGCCTTCTCGATCGTCCGCAAATCCTGTGTATTTAATGCAACTGAAAAATCTGCCAGGATCTTGTCCAGATATTTTCGGATTTCTCCGGTGTTTTCTTCGTAAAGACGGTCGCCTCTTTCCAGCAGAAGCCGGTTCTTTTCCTGCTCTCTCGGATGGATCTTAATCTTCTGCAACTCTTTTCTTCTTTCCTCAATCTGCTCTGGTGTCAGATGGATATTTTTGTTGACGATCACCTTACTGAAATGCTCCTTGGTGCTCACCACGGTCACATCCACTTCCAGAATTCCGTTAATGTCATAGGTAAATCGGACATCCACCGCTTCCCTCTGATCCTCTCTTCTTGCCAGCGGCACCGGCACACGGATCCGTCCGAGCTCCAGATTCTGGTCTGCATAGCGGTGCTCGCCCTGTAAAATCGTGATATCACAGTATTCCTGGAACTGATGTACCGTCCAGTATCGCTCCACCCGGCTGATCGGAAGTACCGAATTCCGCTCAATGATCGGAGACATGATCGCCGGTCCCTTGGTATCTCCATGAATGATCTCGGTTCCAAGTGTAAACGGACAAATGTCTGTAAGAAGTACATCCCGCACTGCCTGCTGCCGCTCCTTGATTCCGGCATACATTCCGGCGCCGACCGCAACCGCAACATCCGGATCGATCTCACACCGCGGTCTTTTACCACTCAAAAACTGCAGATAATTCTGCACGATCTTCATCTTACCGGATCCACCGATCATAATGATCTCGTCAATATCCTCCCATCCATAACCACTGTCGTTCATCGCCCGTTTCAGCGGAATCCCGATTCCTTCCAGCAGCTTTGCAGACACCTCCAGAAGTCCTTTCGCATCCAGTTTCATCTGGTAAATCTGTCCGCTGATCACAACCTCCATCTCGCCCTCCGGCGCATCAGTCAGTGTACGTTTCAGCTTCTCACTCTCCCGGATCAGGCTGGCTCTTTCTTCATTAGTGATCTTTCCTTCATCAATCCGATTGACACTTAGGAATTTTTCCGCAATTGCACGGTTCACATCATCCCCACCGAGATGATTGTCTCCGGCAACTGCCACAATCTCGATCACACTGTCAAATGCATCTACGATCGAGATATCCAGAGTTCCTCCGCCAAAATCAAACACCAGAAAGGTCTGATCCTCCTTAGTCTTTCCAAAGCGATAGGCAAGTGCTGCCGCCGACGGCTCATTGACCAGACGCTCCACAGTAAGTCCGGCAAGCTCTCCTGCCATCTTCGTCGCATTTCTCTGAAAATCATTAAAATACGCCGGGACACTGATGACTGCCTCTTCAACCGGCTCACCCAGGTATTTTTCCGCATCTTCTTTCAGCTGCCGCAGGACCATGGACGACAGATCTGCCGCTGTAAACCGCCTGTTTCCAAGCATAAATGTCTTCTCCGTCCCCATAAAACGCTTGAAACTTGCCACTGTACTTTCCGGATGGGAGATCAGACGCTCTTTCGCCGTTCTCCCTACCAGCATCTCACCGTTCTCATCAATTCCTACTACCGACGGTGTTAAATATTCTCCCAGATTATTTGGAATCAACGTGCATTTATCATCCTGCCACACGCTTACCAGACTGTTTGTTGTTCCAAGATCAATTCCTACCGTTGCCATATGACCGACCTACTTTCTCATTCGTGTTCCTGTTCCATCTCTTTTCGCCCGTTTCAAGCGGTTCAGTGTCACTTCTTTTTCATGGAAGATCACCTTGCTCTCCGTTCCTTCTTCAAACAGATATACCTCTTCCACGCTGTCATTTTTCTGTAATTTCATACCGCGCACACCAACTGCACCCTTTTTCTTCTCCGAAACTTCTTCCGCCGGGAAACGGAGCACAAATCCATTCTCCGTCATCAGAACTACATCCTGCGCATCCCGGATCGGCCGGATACTTACCAGTGCATCTTCATCCTGCAGCTTCGTTGCCGCGATTGTCCGCTTAGTTACCTGGAATTCACTTCCTGCCACCTTTTTGATCATTCCCTGCTTCGTGACAAACAGAAATTTTGAGAAAAAGAGTTCTCTGTCATCACATAGATATACGATTTCTTCTTTTGTACTGTCAAAATTACTTACATTGTCGATTGGAAATCCTTTGTCCCTGAATTTTCCATAAGGGAGATCCATCACTTTGATCTGATGCATCTTGCCATCCGATGTAAAAAGACACAACTTGCCGGTATTCATACAGCGCAGAATATACTTATTCTCCTTATCTGCCGCTTCCCGGTTACGTTCATAGACGGATCCATCCACCGTCTTTGCATAACCAAAGCGGTCCATCAGAAGGACAACCTCCTGCTCCTGTACTTTATTTTCCTCAAACACAGCTTCTTCTGCATTCTCGATCTTCGTTTTACGCTTCACGGCATATTCTTTTTTCAGCGCATCCAGATCATCAATGATCACCTGCGCCATAGAATCATAATTATTCAGAATATCCTCATATTTTGCAATATTTGCAAGCGTTGTCTCATGCTCCTTCATCAGCGCCTCGATTTCCAGACCGATCAGCTTGTACAGACGCATCTCCAGAATTGCCTGTGCCTGCCGGTCGGTAAACCGGAGCATGGATGCCATCTTCTCAGATCTTTTCGACTTAAACTTGATCTTCTCCGTCGCACCTGTTGTCAGACATTTTTTTGCATCCCTGATGGACGAGCTTCCACGCAGGATCTCAATGATCAGGTCGATCACGTCACACGCCTTGATCAGACCCTCCTGGATTTCTTTTTTATCCTGCTCTTTTTTCAGCAGCGTCTTGTATTTTCTGGTTGCAAGTTCAAACTGGAAATCTACATGATGTTCGATGATACGTTTGAGTCCCAGTACTTCCGGTCTGCCATCGGCTACCGCAAGCATATTGACACCAAAGGTATCCTCCAGTCTGGTCTTTTTATAAAGCATGTTGATCAGATTGTCCACATCTGCATCACGCTTCACTTCAATTACAATACGGATTCCTTCCTTGGAAGACTGATTGGAAATGTCTACGATGTCACTGGTCTTCTTTGTCTCCACCAGATTGCAGACATCGTTCAGAAATTTACCGATTCCGGCTCCGATCATGGTGTACGGGATTTCGGAAATGACGATCTTCTTCCGTCCGCCTTTTATCTCTTCCACATCTACTTTTCCACGAATCTTGATCTTTCCGGTTCCAGTCTCATAAATTTCTGCCAGATCATCTTTATTGACGACGATCCCGCCTGTCGGGAAATCCGGTCCTTTGATATACTTCATCAGCTGTTTTGTCGTGATATCATTGTTCTTCATGTATGCCTTAACCGCATCCACAATCTCGCCCAGGTTATGTGTCGGAATACTGGTTGCCATACCAACTGCGATTCCTTCCGCACCGTTCAGCAGAAGGTTCGGAATTCTTACCGGAAGAACTGCCGGCTCTTTTTCTGTCTCATCAAAATTCGGTACAAAATCAATGATATCTTTGTCCAGATCGGCAAGATATGCCTCCTGTGTGATTTTCGCCAGTCTTGCTTCAGTATAACGCATGGCTGCAGCCCCGTCTCCTTCAATGGAGCCGAAGTTTCCATGACCATCTACCAGGATCATTCCTTTTTTGAATTCCTGTGCCATAACAACCAGCGCTTCATAGATCGAGCTGTCTCCATGTGGATGATATTTACCCATGGTATCCCCGACAATACGCGCACATTTACGATATGGTCTGTCATAACGGATTCCCAGCTCATACATGTCATAGAGTGTTCTTCTCTGTACCGGTTTCAAACCATCCCTGACATCCGGGAGGGCTCTGGAAATGATAACACTCATGGCATAGTCAATATATGATTTTTTCATCAGCTCCGAATATTCCGTCCGGATGATCTGTGACTCTTCCATTTTCTCTTACCTCTTCTAGTTTATGTTTTCTGATGCACAGACTTTCCCCTTTTGAAAATCCATGCCTTTCCGATCTGTTTTTAAATATCCAGTTCTGCCTCTGTCGCATTTTCATAAATAAATGCGCGGCGCGGCGGAACTTCTGTTCCCATCAGCATCTCTGTTACACCGGATGCCATACGTGCATCCTCGATCTCGATCCGTTTCATCATTCGAGTTTCCGGGTTGAGGGTTGTCTCCCAGAGCTGCTCTGCATCCATTTCACCCAGACCTTTGTATCGCTGCAGGGTAAAGTCGGAATGTGTCTTTCTATATCTCTCCAGTGCCTTATCATCGTAAAGGTACTCTTCTTCTCCCTTTTTCGGCATTGCCTTATAAAGCGGCGGCATTGCCACGTAGACATGACCTTCGTATATCAGTTCCGGCATAAACCGGTAGAATAAGGTCAGCAACAGTGTGGAAATATGCGCTCCATCCACATCCGCATCCGCCATGATGATAATCTTGTCATACCGCAGCTTTGTGATATCAAAGTCATTACCGTATCCCTCTGAAAATCCACATCCGAATGCATTGATCATGGTCTTGATCTCGGCATTTGCCAGAACCTTATCGATGCTTGCTTTTTCCACGTTCAGAATCTTTCCACGGATCGGCAGGATTGCCTGATACATTCTGTCACGGGCAGTCTTTGCGCTTCCTCCCGCAGAATCTCCCTCAACGATGAAGATTTCACATTTGGATGCATCCCTGCTCTCACAGTTGGCAAGCTTACCGTTACTGTCAAAAGAATATTTCTGCCTGGTCAGAAGATTCGTCTTTGCCTTTTCCTCGGTCTTACGGATCTTTGCTGCTTTTTCCGCACAGGAAAGAACCTTTTTCAGTGTCTCCAGATTCCGGTCAAAGAAACGCGGGATCTCATCACTGGTCACCTTTCCGGTCGCTTTTGCCGCATCCTGGTTGTCCAGCTTTGTCTTGGTCTGTCCCTCAAATCTCGGATCCGGGTGCTTGATCGATACGATCGCCGTCATTCCGTTCCGTACATCCGCACCGGTAAAGTTGGCATCCTTATCCTTTAACACACCAATTTCACGGGCATACTGGTTCATGATCGTCGTAAATGTCGTCTTGAACCCGGTCAGATGGGTTCCCCCTTCCGCATTATAAATATTGTTGCAGAAACCTAATACATTTTCATGAAATTCATTCACATACTGGAATGCAACTTCCACTTCGATACCTTCTGCTTCTCCTTTATAGTAAACCGGATCGTGGATCACTTCTTTTTTGGAATTCAGATCCTTGATAAATCCAATGATCCCATCCGGTTCATGATACTCGATCCTCTCTTCCTGTGTCTTTCTTTTATCTGTAAATATAATCGTCAGTTCCGGATTCAGGTAGGCTGTCTCATGCAGTCGGCTCTTGATCTCTTCCTCTTTAAATCTCGTCTTCTCGAAAATTGTCGGATCTGGAAGAAAATTGACACAGGTTCCGGTCTTTTTGGTCTTTCCGATCACCGGAAGAAGCCCATCCTCCAGTTCTACCACCGGAATTCCTCTCTCATAACGGTCGTGGTGGACCGCACCGTCACGACTGATCTTTACATCCATATAAGTAGATAGTGCATTAACAACCGAAGAACCTACTCCGTGCAGACCGCCACTTGTCTTGTATGCCGAATCATCGAACTTACCTCCCGCATGTAGGGTGGTATATACGATTCTGGCCGCCGATACTCCTTTTGCATGCATACCTACCGGCACACCGCGTCCATTATCTGTTACCGTTGCAGAACCGTCCTTTTCCAGTGTCACCTCTATCTGTGAACAAAATCCTGCCAGATGCTCATCTACCGCATTATCTACAATTTCGTACACCAGGTGGTTAAGCCCCTTGGTACTGACGCTTCCAATATACATTCCCGGTCTTTTCCGGACGGCTTCCAGTCCTTCCAGAATGGTAATACTCTCCGCATCATATGTAGTCTTTTTTGCCATTTTCTTCCTCTCCTCTTATGATCTATCCTAAAATATCCAGGTAAAATCCTGCGGCAGCAGCCTCCTTACAATTTCCCGGATTCCCTGATCTGTTTCTTCAATTCAGTAAGAAAAATTCTATCTCAATTTCAATCCTCTTGTCAAGCCAAATTGACCTCCCCTGCCATTATAACATATTTTATATCGTTAAACTTCTGTAGTTTCCATTCTGTCATAAGAATACTCCCTCTATCGTCCGGTCAGCACACTATTTAAAAGGTCTGCCAGCACCTCCATGGCATTTCGCATTTCCTCTACCGTGTTGGTCTGCGCGCCCGCCTCAATAAGAAGCATCCGCGGCATCAGATCCATATTGTATTTATAGCCGCGAAGATAGTTTCTCCTTGCAAATCCCGGATATTTTGTTTCTGCCGCAATCTTCATCTGCAGGGAAAATGCAAGATTATCCTGCAAATATGGATTGGCCATTCCGACAAGGTCTCCGTTTACCCGCGTCCGGCTCAGTCCGTTAAAAAACATGATCTGTGCCGTCGGTTTCCCATTTATCTCTGTCACCAGATGCGTAGTATCCGCCACGCCGTCTCTATGCAGATCGATCACCACTTCGATACTCGGATTTTCCGCAAGGATCTGTTCCACCTCAGGTTTGGCAAATTCATAGGCCTCGCTCCGGTCCAGTTTCCCATTGATCAGATCATATACACCCTCATGATGCATGGTCGGAATCTTGTATTTGTTATTTAAAATCTCCGTCAGATAACGCCCGATCCCTACAATTGAGGTGGACGGATCATTGTCCGAATCTGCAAATGTCTCCTGGGAATGGGTGTGATAGATCAGGATTTTCGAACCGCCCGTACTCAGATCGATCCTCAAATCCTTTCCAAGCAGCTCCGAAGCGTTCAACTCCGAAGGATTGATATAAGTCACGCTGTCCACCGTATAAAAATTGCTCACAAGATATTCAAAATCATTTAGCCGCTCCATTGAAAGATCCATCGTCGGTACGGACGCCTGCCTTGTCTCTTCACTTTTGTCTTTCCCGATAAGCTGTCCATTTTCATCCACCGAATTTTCTTCTTCTGCCTGCTTTTTTGCAAGAATCGCATAGGTAGCCTCATCTTCTGTCAGAAGCTCTGCCGCCTCCCGTTCAGTCACATAATTGCCAAGAGGAATCAGGGCAGATGCCATGTGGACAACAGCCTCCGTCACCCGGATTTCCCCTTGTTTTTTTTCCGTATATGTAACTCCCGGCATATAAAGCCGCTCCGCATTCTCCTGAACGCTCTGGATCATCCTGATCTTCCAGGACTTCGGGATCAGTGAACCGCTGCTTTTTGCTTCCAGTCCCCAGATTCCCAAAATCATAATGGCAAGAAGCACACAAATTCTCTGTTCTTTTTTCATCTGCGCGCCTCCCTGCCAGTTTCTGAAGATCGCTGTAGCAAAACCATATCTTTCCAGACTGGATCCTGCCCCGGACCTTTTGTGTCATATTGACATAATATATGCAGCTCACTGCCTGATTATGTCGCTGAAGCCGCAAAAAGCATATTCAGTGCCTCCGAAATCGTATAACTGATTCGCCTGACGGTCTCATCAATATCTTTTGGTGTTACAAACATTCCATTTAAATGTGGCGCGATCAGTTCTTTAATCAGCTCATATTTTTCTGCCGGACTGTATCCTTTGATCACACTTGCCATGCCTTTTAAAGATTCAGATACTTCCACTGCACTGAGCAGATTATCCATCGTATCGCCTACAATGGTTGCCGCATCCACTACAGTCGGCACACCGATTGCAATCACCGGGATCCCGACTGTCTTTTCCGTGATTGCATTTCGGTGATTTCCCACCCCGGATCCCGGATTGATTCCCGTATCCGCAATCTGGATCGTCCGGTTCAGCCTTTTTGAATTTCTCGCTGCCAACGCATCGATCACCAGAAGGATATCCGGTTTTGTCTCTGCCACCACCCCCCGGATCACCTCCACAGTCTCCATTCCGGTCTGCCCCATAACCCCCGGCACGATCGCGCTGACCGACCAGACCTCATCTTCCCCTGTTGCATACTTTCCGTACTCTTCAATGATATGCCTTGTGATATGCAGGTTGTCTACCACATAAGGACCAAGTGCATCCGGTGTCACCTGGCGGTTGCCAAGACCGACCACCAGGATCTTTTCCATCTTTCTTTTAGGAAGCAGTTCTCCAATGAATTTCCGGAGCTGCTGTGAAATCTCCTCATGATATCCTTCATCGGGAACTGCCATTTCCGGTGCCTCGATCGTGATATAGCTGCCAACCGGTTTCCCCATCACTTTTGCTCCGTTTTCGGTCTCAATCCTCACGGTCGTGATGCGGATCTCATTTTCCTCATCATACTCTTCCGTCAAGATCACACCCTGGACCTCAACATGATCAGATTCAAACCGTTCCTTCTCTTCCAGCGCCAGATCCGTCCTGATATTATACTTTTCAACCATAGTCCTCTCCCATTTCTGTATTTTCTGTCTTATTCACTTAGTTTTTCGCAAAAAATTGGAATTATGTATTGACAAGCAATCTTTCTTCGCCTAAAATAAATAAGTGTGTTCGACGGATGTTCCGTGTCACTTTTCGTCGAATTCAATATTATGATTATATAATTTATGAAATGATAATTTGGAGGTGTCGGAAATGGCTAATATTAAATCCGCAAAAAAGAGAATTTTAGTAACTGAGACAAAGACAGCTAGAAATAAAGCAATCAAATCTAAAGTGAAAACTTATGTAAAGAAAGTTGAAACTGCTGTTGAAAAGAAAGACGTTGAAGCTGCAAAGGCTGCATTAAAAGAAGCAATCTCTGTAATCAACAAAGCAGGAAGCAAGGGTGTTTACCACAAAAATACTTGCGCAAGAAAGATCTCTCGTTTAACAAAAGCTGTTAACGAAATTGCTTAATTCCGGTTTCGAGATAAATAATGAATGATAAAAAGGCAGCCATCCCGTCAGTGGCTGTCTTTTTTGTTTTCATAAATCTTTCAAAAAAGAGTCTGTACTGAAATGCTGCTTGTATTCGGTACAGACTTTTTTTGTCTTCTGATTTTCTCTTATAATTTAGAATAACCGTAGCTGTTCACGATAGCTTCGATCCGCTGTCCTTCTCTGCACTTCGGGCAATCTTCCGGAGAATATGCTCTGTAATGCGGAAGATCACTGCTTGTGAAGATCGTATTGACTTCCATTCCTGCAATCTTGTTGACTGAACTGAAAATTGCGCTGATTCCGCAGACTCTTCCACCGTAGTAGAGAACAGACTCGATTGCTTGTTTGACAGATTTACCGGTTGTGATGGACGCTGCAAGGATCAGAACCTGTTTGTTCTCAACCATTCTCTGTTTGTTGTCACGGAACAGGATCTGTCCGTCCTGATACATCTCCGGGGTAATAATGGAAATGTTGTTTCCTTTGCTGAGTGAGTACTGGTTCTCATCGGCAAGCTGCTCGGCAAGGAAGGTTCCGATCACTTCTGTCTCTTCCATGCAAACGATGGTATCTACCGTTGTGTTAGAAAGGTAAGCTGCTGCAAGAACTTTTGCAGTTTCACGGGCGTTGTTGTGACGGGATTTGACCGTTGACATGTCGATGTAGGTGTTGATGTGGGAATGACTTGTTGCAAAGTGTCCTTTTAAAATTTTAATTCGCGCCTTTGGGTTTTTAGCGGAGCGAAGGTCTTCCAGTCTTTCATCCATTTCTAGTTCCTCCTTTAAGTTGTTTTGGTGGTTTTGACTGGTTTTAGTATAGCACAGAGGGGTGGGTTGTGCAATATGTATATTGGGGGAGTATGGTGGAGGAACGGGATGGGTGTTTAGAGGGGACGCCAAACTGGCGCATAGCGCGGTTTGGCTGGGATGTGTTTGTGGAAGGACGGGACTTTTGTTTTGGGGGGACGCGGAATTGGCGCATAGCGCGGTTTGGCTGGATGTGTTTGTAGAAGAACGGGACTTTTGTTTTGGGGGGACGCCAAACTGGCGCATAGCGCGGTTTGGCTGGGATGTGTTTGTGGAAGGACGGGACTTTTGTTTTGAGGGGACGCGGAATTGGCGCATAGCGCGATTCCGCTGGGTGTGTTTGTGAGTTTGTGGGTCGAATGATTTACATACAAGCCGGTCAGAGTCTCACAAGCAGAGCTTGTTCGACCGTTGGCGGCGCCAACTAACTAATCAGAAATAGAAGGAGTCCCGGAAAAGCATGCGAGCATGTTTTTCCGGGACTCCTTCTATTTCCGCTTAGCTGACCGGCTTGTTGCCTATCGCTTAGTTATTGATCAGTTTGTCTTCACCATTCCAGCTGTAGAGTTTTCTGATTTCTTCTCCTACTACTTCTGATGGATGTTCTGCGGCTTTCTTTCTCATTGCTTTGAAGTGTACCTGACGTCCTGCTGGTGACATGTCGAGAAGGAATTCTTTTGCGAATGTTCCGTCCTGGATGTCTGAGAGGATCTTCTTCATTGCTTTCTTTGTATCTTCTGTGATGATCTTTGGTCCTGTGATGTAATCACCGTATTCTGCTGTGTTGGAGATTGAGTATCTCATTCCGGCGAATCCGCTCTGGTAGATCAGGTCTACGATAAGTTTCATTTCATGGATGCATTCGAAGTATGCGTTTCTTGGATCGTATCCTGCTTCGCAAAGTGTTTCGAAACCTGTCTGCATAAGGGCACATACACCACCGCAAAGTACAGCCTGTTCTCCGAAGAGGTCTGTTTCTGTCTCTACTCTGTATGTTGTTTCAAGAAGTCCTGCTCTTGCTCCACCGATTGCAAGACCGTAAGCAAGTGCTCTGTCCCAGGCTTTTCCTGTGTAATCCTGTTCTACTGCGATCAGACATGGTGTTCCTTTTCCTGCCTGGTATTCGCTTCTTACTGTATGTCCCGGTGCTTTTGGAGCGATCATTGTTACATCTACGTATGCCGGAGGTGTGATGCATCCGAAGTGGATGTTGAATCCGTGAGCGAACATCAGCATGTTACCTTCCTCAAGGTTTGGTTCGATGTCTTTCTTATACATATCAGCCTGAAGTTCATCGTTGATAAGGACCATGATGATATCAGCTTTCTTTGCAGCTTCTGCTGCTGTATATACTTCAAATCCCTGAGCTTCTGCTTTTGCCCATGATTTGCTTCCTTCGTAAAGACCGATAATGACATTGCATCCTGAATCTTTCAGGTTCAGTGCATGTGCATGTCCCTGGCTACCATATCCGATGATAGCGATTGTCTGTCCTTCTAATACTGATAAATTACAGTCTTCCTGATAAAAAATTCTTGCTGCCATTTTTAATTTCCTCCTATGACTTATTGAATTCTATAGAGTTAAAGGCTCCATGCCCCTAGCTTTCTTATGTAACTACTGCTGCATCCCTGAAGGTGCCGCTTTCGAGCTCGTCGCTCTTTTCAAAACGTCTCTCTGCTTTAATCAAACATGATCACATCATCGCTTCCGCGCTTCAGTCCGGTAATACCGGTTCTTGCCAGCTCCAGGATCTCATATCCGTCCAGAAGCTCCATAAACGCTTTCAGCTTTGATTCGGTTCCCGTCAGTTCAATCATCAGACAGTCTTTTTCAACATCAACGATCTTCGCACGGAAAATATCTGCCAGTGAAATAAGTTCTGCTCTTTCAGATGCATTTGCACGAACCTTGATCATAACCAGTTCTCTGCATACTGAATTGCTGTCATTTAACGGCTTAATCTCGATCACATCTTCCATCTTGCGAACCTGCTTCTCGATCTGTGAAAGAATCTGTTCATCTCCACTTGCTACGATCGTGATCCTTGTAAATCTCGGATCTGCAGTTGTACCTGCGGTAATACTTTCAATATTGTACCCCCGTCTGCTGAACAATCCTGCCATACGGCTTAATAGTCCCGGATTGTTATAAACCAAAATTGAATAAGCTTGTTTTCTCATAACATACTCCTTTACTTTACAAAACAGAGTGCGTTCTGTTTTTTTATTGTAGCAATTGACACCACCTTTGTCAAGTAGCTTTCTAAAATTTTATCACTTTAATTCGATTTTATCAATTACAGGAACCTCTAATTATCGTTTTCACACTGATTTTTCCAGATTTTGTCAAAATATATCCTTTTATCATCTGGACATATAATTCTTCAATTACCTGCCGGACAAATCGTTTTTTGTCAAATTCGACTGTTGTCAGCTGCGGGCGGCAAATGAGTGCTGTTTCTTCTTTTCCGACTGCCATCACTTCAATTTCCTCCGGCACCTTGATTTCCAGATCATGCAGATAACCGACAGCCTCTGCTCCCTGTACGGCAGATGCAAATACGAGCATATCTGCGGATAAAGCAAGCCCTGCCAGCCGGATTTTATAGAACATTCTCCGCAGATCCCTGTCTTTTGGAATTTCCAGATATTGTTCTTCTTCAAGACAGCAGCCTTTTTTTGAAAATATTTTCTGCATTCCCTGCCATACCACTTTTCCGTACTCTTCCGTTCCATCCAGAAACCAGATTCTCTGTTTCTCTCTTTTAAACAGAAATCTTGCGACTTCCTCACCGGCTTTTCCGTAAATCCGGTCTGTTCTGTATATCGCAGCCACCGGAACTGCACACATCTGCCGGATTCTTGTACACTCCTCTTCATTGAGCCAGATACAGATAACCCCATCCAGTTTCCATACCGCCGCATATCGTACAAATTCTTCTGCTGTTTTTACAAAATGCAGCAGCATATAGTATTCCCTCTCATCCAGACTCTTCTCGATCTCACGCAGTATTTCTTCTAATTTTTCACTCTCCTGCTCCCATTCCTGCTTTTTTCCAACAACTACAGCAATCATCCCGGAAGATTTTCCGGAAAGGATACGTGCTCCCATGCTTGGAGCATATTTCTGTTCATCCAGGATCTCCTCTATCCTTTTTCTTGTCTTTCTTGATACTTTTTCCGTTCTTCCATGGATCACATTCGATACAGTTGTTGCACTCACTCCGGCTATTTTTGCAATATCTTTGATCCTGATTTTCCCCTCAGCCATTTCTTTCCCCCACTTATTTCTTTTGTTTTTTCTGTTTCTACTATCTTACACTTCTTTTCTTCTTTCTTACTAATTCGCATTTTTTCGACATCACCTGTAACTTTTCGATAAAATATTTTACAGATCATTGCCCGGATATCCACCTTGTGCTATCCTTAATCTGTTAAATAATTTTTCAGATACAGGAGATTGAATCATGGATGGTATTATATTTGACGTAGACGGCACACTCTGGGACTCAACCGAAGCAGTTGCCAGATCCTGGAATCAGGCGATAGAGGAGAATACAGATTTTTCCCTCTCACTTACAGCAGATTGGCTTAAGTCACTTTTTGGAAAAACAATGGATGAGATCACGCTTGCACTCTTTCCTTCCTGCCCAAAAGAAGAACGTGACCGGATCGGCTATCTTTGCTTTAACTATGAAAATCGGCTGCTTGAAACCGATCACGGTGTTCTTTACCCGGATGTTGCGCGGACACTGGAAAGCCTTTCTCAGAAAACCGACCTTTATATCGTCAGCAACTGCCAGTGTGGATATATCGAAGTTTTTCTAAAAACGATGGGACTCGGAAAATATATCAAAGATTTTTTATGCTTTGGTCAGACACAGGTTCCAAAAAATGAATCCATCCGTCTTCTGATGGAGCGCAATCATCTGCAGGATGTGGTTTATGTCGGAGATACTTCAGGTGATTTTGATGCCTGCCAGAAAGCAGACGTTCCTTTTATTTATGCTTCGTATGGATTTGGTGATATTCCGGATCCACCAAGACAGATTGGCGCAATCAGGGAACTTCCTGCTCTTCTTGGACTGTAGATTTTCTCTGTTTATGTTCCTGGTTCAGGATTATATAGCAGTTTTTTCCATCATTCAGCATCAGCAGAGTCTGCCACCGGTAGTTTCCTTCCATACACATGACAATATAAAAAGATCAGAGTCTGATAACCACATTTTTTATCATTCTCTGATCTTTTTATATTGAATTCTTTCCAGTGGATTTTTCCTTTTCTTTATTCCACATCCTCTTCATCAAATTCACACACCACATAATACCCCTGCGGTGTCTGCTTTACGTCAATCACCTTTCCCTGTCCTGACTTAAGTCTCTGCCATGAACGATAATTGGCGCTCATTGCCACAGCCGGCTCAATCGTATAATAAAAATACGCAGCTACAACGCCCTCTGTCACATCAACAATCTGTCCGGGTTCAACCAGTCCCGGACGCTCCATTTTAAATTCCATCTGTCTCATTTCCGCTTGATACCTGCCTCTTTTTCTATATTGTATTCGTTTTTTCTTGTAATTGCAAGTATTTACACAGACTGTTTTGTGACGAAGCTTTGAAGTAGAACGCCACTGTCAGGTGGTCTTTTTAGCCACCTGATCTAAAACAACTGAAATCACATTATCCTTCGTTCTATTCGGATTTCTTACACTGTTTTTCATGCAGAACTTCCGGAACGATCATATAATGCTCCTCAATCAATTTTGCTGTCTTTTCAACAGGCAATTCTTTTATTCCTTTTAAAAGGATCTCATGATTGTAGCGAAGTACATCAAAGGGGATGATGGATTCAACACCCATTGTATAATATCCGCACAAATTGCTTTCCCGGAGCATTGCCCATATTTTATATAAGGTTTCGCACTTTGCTGCCCGAACAATGCATGAATGAAACTGTTCATCATAACACATAATGTGGTACACATCTTTTTCTTTCGCAGCTTTTTCCATCTGGTCCAGACACTCATCCATTTCCCGTTCGATTTCTTCCGGAAGTTTTCCGGCAATGATCCTGATTGCCAGAACTTCCAGGGTAGAGCGGACAAGATATTTTTCCTGCATTTCTTCATAGGAAATCGTCTTTACTGTACTGCCTTTATGAGACTCATAAACAACAAATCCTTCCTCCCCGATATGACGCAGGGCTTCTCTGACCGGTCCCCGGCTTACATGAAACTTCTCCGCAATATCTTCTTCTACAATTCGTTCCCCCGGTTTGATCTTCCCCCGAATGATGTCTTCTCTTAACACATCAGCGATTTGCTGCCAAAGAGTTTTTCTTTGTATTGATGCCTTCCTGGTATAATCCATTCATTCTTCCTTTCAGATTTTTGCAGTTTTTTTATAAAAAGAACAGGCTGATCCCCACAATTACTGCCAGTGTAATGGCCAGAGCCGGCCAGAGTGCCCAGAATGCCCCCAAAACCATTGCCAGATAATCTCCCTTTTCAAAAACAATGTTCTGGTCACTCATCTGCTTTTTAAATTCCAGGAACTTTTTATCCTGTTCTTCCAACTGTCTTCCTCGTTTGCTGTATCCTCCAAAAAAGCTCATGCTAATTCCTTTCTGATTTTATGAATCCTTTTCTACTCCGAGTGGATTATGACAGGCTACAAAATGTCCAGGTCTCATTTCCACAAGTTCCGGTGTAATATGCTTACAGATTTCTGTACAGTATTTACATCTTGTATGGAACTTACATCCTTTCGGCGGATGAACCGGACTTGGGATATCTCCTTCAAGCGGGATCATCTCTCTGTTAGAATCTACGTCTGTCGTCGGAATTGCTGATAACAGCGCTTCTGTATATGGATGTGTAGGGTGATCAAACATTTCCTGTGACTCTGCAAGCTCTACGATGTTTCCAAGGTACATAACACCAATTCGGTCACTGATATATTTTACAACACTCAAACCATGTGAAATAAATAAGTATGCAAGATTGTCTTCGCTTCCGAGATCTTTCAGAAGGTTGACGATCTGCGACTGAATGGAAACGTCAAGTGCGGAAACCGCCTCATCGCAGACTACAAATCTTGGTTTCAATGCAAGTGCACGTGCAATACCGATTCTCTGTCTCTGTCCACCGGAGAACTGATGTGGATAACGATGGATCATATATGGTGCAAGTCCACATTTTTCCATGACTTCCATAACATACGCCTGCATTTTTTCATCATTTTTCTTAAAAATGCCATGTGCAAGAAGACCTTCTCCGATGATCTGTCCAACTGTCATACGCGGATTCAGTGATGAGTATGGATCCTGGAAGATCATCTGCATATCTTTACGTAGGAAACGCATTTCTTGTGTTTTCAGTCTCGCAAGATCTACTCCATTATCACGGTATGCTTCGTATTTTGTAAAAGCTTCATCGTTTTTATATTTACTGCGGAGTTCTTCTAACTTCTTCTCCGCTTTTTCAAGTTCCACTTTCTTCTCTGCGATTTCTTTTGTCTTATCGACACCTTCCATCTGGTTTTCTTCATTTAAACCACTGATCACTCTGGCAACTTTGAATTTTTCAAGCAGTAACTGTTCTGCTTCTTTTGTGTCATCTAAGCTATAGAATCCACCAATGATCTGAACAAGATTCAGGAATTCCATATTACATTTCTTCTGGATATTTTCACATTCAGCCTGTTTCTGGAATTTTTCCGCAGAATCTTCCATTTTTTCATATTCCGCTTTTAATGCTTCTGCCTTCGCTTCTAATTCGGCAATTTTCTTTTTACCAGAAGAAATATTTTTGATTGTTTCGTCTACATAAAGCGGTGCCATATCGGTAAGAGTTCTGCCGTAATACATTGTCTTACCTTCTGTCTGTTTGTAGATCTGAAGTAAAGTTCTTCCAAATGTTGATTTTCCACATCCGGATTCTCCAACAAGACCAACTGTTTCTCCTTCGTAAATATTCAAAGTAATTCCGTCATTGGCTCTTACATACTCCTGCTCTTTCTGGAATAACTTTGTTTTCTTAAGTGGAAACCACTGTTTCAGATCCGTGACCTTCAAAAGCACTTTCTTTTCATCATTATTTGGCATGGCGTGCCTCCTTATCCGGGTAGAAACAACGAATCAAGTGATTGTCTTCTGCCAACTCTAATTTTGGTTCTTCATTCATACATTTCTCTGTTGCATATTTACAACGCGGAGCAAATTTACATCCCTTCGGAAGATTGAGCGGATGAGGTACTGCTCCCGGAATTGCCTCAAGTCTTGCTCCGACCGGTGTATCCAGACGTGGAATTGAAGTCATAAGTCCTTCCGTATATGGATGTGAACAGGTTGTCTCTTTTGCAAAGATAGTTCTTGCTTTACACATTTCCACAACCTGACCACAATACATAACTGCCACTTCATCTGCCATCTGGTTGATAACTCCAAGGTCATGTGTAATGAACAGAATAGAGGTCCCTTTTTCCTTTTTCAGTTCATTCATCAGCTTTAAGATCTGTGCCTGAATGGTAACGTCCAAAGCAGTAGTCGGTTCGTCAGCGATCAGAAGACTTGGTTCGCAGGCAAGAGCCATGGCGATCATAACTCTCTGACGCATTCCACCTGACAGCTGATGCGGGAACTGTTTCATAACAGATTCCGGATTCGGGATCTTAACAGCTTTTAACATTTCAAGTGATTTCTCACTTGCTTCTTTTTTTGTGATTTTCTGATGGGTTAAATAAACTTCATTTAACTGTTTTTCGATCGTATATACCGGGTTCAAACTTGTCATCGGTTCCTGGAAAATAACGGAAATCTCATTTCCACGAATCTGGTACATATCATTGATTGTACACTCCGCAAGATTTCTTCCCTTGAAAGTAATTGTACCGCTGTCGATATATCCGTTTCCATCCAAAAGTTTTAAGATACTCATTGCCGATACACTCTTTCCACTTCCGGATTCTCCTACGATACCTAATGTTTTCCCAGACTCTACTCGATAGGAAACACCGTTGACCGCTTTTACAATTCCTTTTTTTGTCTTAAAAAATGTATGTAGATCATCTACTTCCAATAAATATGCCATCGTTATTCCTACCTTTCATTTGCTTTCGGGTCAACTGCTCTACGAAGTCCGTCACCAAACAAGTTGATACTTACAGTACAAAGTCCTAATACAACTGACGGAAATACCCATCTCCACCAGTACTGTGAGATAACTTCTGAAGAACGACAGTTGTTCAGCATATTTCCCCATGAAGGAATTGGCTCTGCAACACCGAATCCTAAGAATGATAATCCGGATTCTGTCAGCATACAGGTTGCAAATGAGATTGTTGCCTGTACGATAATGATCGTCATTACGTTCGGTACGATATGACGGAAAATAATATTCTTTTCTCTTACACCCAGTGCTTTTGCAGCGACAACGAATTCTTTGTTACGTTCTGCAAGCACCTGTGCACGGACAAGACCTGCGATACCGGTCCATCCGAGGAAACCGAGGATCAACATGATCATGATGATTCTTCCGACATCAGATACTTTATTTCCGATCAAAGCTGAAAGAATCAGTGCCAGCGGGATAAACGGAAGGGATCCGACAACCTCTGCCAGACGCATAAGAAGGATATCCACAGTTCCACCGTAGTATCCGGAAATACCCCCTACTAAGATACCGATCGCGAACTGGATGATAACAGCGATGAATCCGACTGTCATAGTCATCTGTCCACCCTTTAAGATACGGTAAAATACGTTTCTTCCAAGATTATCTGTTCCAAGTAAGTAACCTTTCAGTCCCCATGTCACAACAGAGCCGTCTTCTTTGATAATACAGTTCTGATAATAGCCGGAAGCTAATTTTGCAATATTGGTTGCCTTAGCAGGAACCTTTGCCTGATTGTTTTCATTTCCGCCCCAGGCTACTGCGTTTCCATCTTCTGTCACAACAACAAGATGGTTACGTCCACCTGAAATATCCACTGCTTTGCCCTGCACTTCTTCCGGTACGGAGAAAATATGGTCGTGGTTGTTTCCCCAGACTTTTACAGTACCATCTTTTAATACAGCTGCTGCTGCTTTATCTGTTAAAGCGATTTTTTCTACTTTTCCCTGAATCTCTTCCGGTACATTATCTAAAGCAGTTTCTTTCTTTGCAAGCGAGATGACTTTTCCATCCTTTGTAAGGGCAATGGCTGTCTGAATATTTGCTTTTACTTCTTTGACTTTTTCGTCCTTTACATTAGCTGTAGAAATATCAACTGCACTTGTATTTCCCCATGAAACAACTTTTCCGTCTTCTGTTACAACAACGGATACCTGATATCCTGCTTCAATATCAGCAATCTTTTTGCCTTTCAGTTCCGTCGGAATCACATTAAGACCCATTCGGTTGAAGCCCCAGGTGTATAAGTTACCTTTATCGTTGATTGCTAGCACGTGGTCCTGACCAACTGCGATATCAACAACTTTTCCCATATCAGCCGGAATTTTTTTCAGGTTTTTCGTTAACTGTCCCCACTCATAAACGTAACCGTCTTTGTCTACTCCTACACCATATGTCGGACCAAATTCAATCACTTCGGCATTATCTTTTAAATCTGACGGAACCGAAAGGAATGAAAATCCCGGTGCGATATTTTTCTGTGTTGGATCCTGATAGTTTAAATCCTGGTGAAACCAGATCGGAAGGATGAAGCACATTGCAAAAATTGATACAAATACGATCAATCCTCCCATAGCCAGTTTGTTTTCCAGCAGATTTTTTATAATCGTACGAAAAGGACTTTGCATCTGTTCTTCTTCAAGAACGGAACGCTGCTCTTTTTCTTTCTTCTTTCCAAATAACATTTGTCTTCCTCCTAATCGAGTTTAATTCTTGGATCAACGATACAGTAACATAAGTCTGTGATCAGGTTTGCAGCAAGTCCTAACAAAATGTAAAACATCTGCATGGACAGTGCGACTGTATAGTCATGCTGGTTCAAGGAATCGATCAGAAGTTTTCCGACACCTTTCCATGAGAACAGAGTCTCAATGATAACCGCTCCACCAAAGATACCTACGATAGAGCCTACGATCCAGCCTGTGATCGGGATCATCGCGTTACGGAACGCATGTTTGTAAATAACAGTTTTTTCTTTCAGACCTTTGGCACGGGCTGTTCTTACATAATCCATAGATAATGCATCAAGAAGAGCTCCTCTGACATAACGGATCAGACCACCGATACCTGTCAGACATACAATAATAGGAAGTGCCATATGATATAAATAATCTAAGAATGCACGGAAGCCTGTAAAATTTGCACCCGTTGTGACCATTCCACTGATTGGAAAGATCGGAATTTTAATTGCAAACAGGTAGATAAAGATCAGCGCCGAAATAAATGAAGGAATACTGATACCGATCATAGTTGCTACCTGGAGTGATGTATCAAACACCGTGTCTTTTTTTACCGCACATTTGATTCCCAGCGGAATTCCGATTGCGAAAAGGAAAATATAATATACAACGTTCAGGGCGATTGTATTTTTCATCGGAGGTCCGATCAGTTCTTTAACCGGAATACGATATACGGTAGAGTAACCGAAATCTCCCTGTAAGATATTTCCCATCCAGCTTAAATACTGAACCGGAATCGGTTTATCAAGTCCGAGACGTACTCTTGCCTGTTGATAAAGCATCTCATACTGTTCCGGTGAAACACTCTGCTTTTGTCCCTCGACCATAAGTCTGGCAGGGTCACCAGGTACCATTTTAAAAATACCAAACAGTAAGATGGAAAGCAGGAAGAATACTATAATAATATAACCAAGTCTTTTCAATATGTATTTTGCCATAATGTAGTTTTCTCCTTCTGGATGAAATAGTTATTCCTGAATTATTCATGACATGTGATTCTGTCCGAACCATTACCATAATTTTGTTTTCGTATAAAGAAAAGATACGGGAAGACAGAACATTTCCCTTTGTTCTGTCCTCCCTGTTTTGTCATGCATATCAAAAGTTAATAGAATTGATCTATTCTGATGAATCCTTTATGCTTATTCTTCAAAGTATGCATCTAATACCATTGCTCCCCATCCCACATGAGCTCTAGGAACGAAATTCTTAAGCTTCGGATTGAAGAACATATAAGAAACTCCTGATCCCATTGGAAGACTTGGAAGTTTTTTGTTGTATGCCAGCTGGAATTCTCCATATAATTTTCTGAATCCGTCAATGTCTTCAGAATCAACTTTCTGCATCTCTTTACCGATTGCTTTTAATTCCGGATCGGAAATGTAGTTAACATTCCAGCTTCCCATTAAACTCGGATCGTCATCGAAGCAGTTCCAGTAGAAGAGAATTTCCGGAATTCCGATACTACTGTAGAAAATGTTATATTCTGGTTCATCGATACCCTGGCGATTCAAATGGTTGATCATAAGAGCAAAGTCCATAGATGTGTATTTGTATTCCATACCGATCTTTTCTGCTTCCGGTGGGATTACTGTGTTGTAAAGTTTTGAGTAGTCATCTTCGCAGCATGCTACTTCAACTTTTAATTTCATCAATTCACCATCTACTTCTTTATAACGGTATTTGTCTGTACCTTCTTTGTACTCTTCACCTTTTTCGTTCAGTGTCCAACCACCATCGATGAGTTCCTGTTTTGCTTTATCAAGGTCATATGAGTAGTGAATCAGTTCAGATTCAATATCATCTTTGATTGCTGCAAAATCTGTTGTAGCATCTGTTGCATAACAGTCTACCACTGTACCGTATCCGCCTGTTAACTGTTTGTTGATTTCATCACGGTCTACGATATAAGCGATTGCACGTCTTACTTCTTCAAACTGTGTCGGTCCAAAGTCACACATATAACGCATCTCGTTGATACGTGTTCCCGGTACAAGACCATAGTTTGCATCTAATTTTCCTTCTTCTACTTTTGTTAAAGCAGCTTCGATCTTTTCTCCTGTACCTGCTGAGTAGAAATCAATTGTTCCTTTTTCAAATTCGTCACGGATTGTTTCATCTGCAACCGGTTTGGAAATAATTGTCTGGATATGTGGTTTTGTTCCATCATATGTTCCAAGGTATTCTTCGTTGATTTCAAGTTCAACAGTTTCAGTTGTAAGGTCAACACTCTTTAATTTGTAAGGTCCGCATACAACCGGTGCTTTGTAACGGAATCCTTTATCCGGATCCAGCAAGGTTTCTCTGATGAGATCTTCTGTAAATCCGTCTGTAAGGTATGCTCCGTTTCCATCATCTTTCACGTCGCATCCAGGAGCGATTGCTGCAAGCGGTTCCGGTCCATAGGCAACATTTGCCATCTCATAGTAGTTCGGAAGCTGATCTGCACTGATTGTCATAGAAAATTCGTAATCCCCAAGAAGGTTAACACCTGCAAATTCTTTTGTTGTTCCCTGTACATGATCGTTGTATCCAACTAAAGCCCATCCGTATGTTGCATCACCTTCACAGGCTGCAAATTCCGGAGAAGAATGAAGCAGAAGACTGAATACATAATCTTTTGCTGTGATCGGAGAACCGTCACTCCATTTCAGGTTATCATTGATTTCAAAACGGTATGTCTTGCTTCCGTCATCGTTTTCGATTACTTCGTGATCTTTAACAACAACCGGGTCCCAATCAAGAACATAATCACGATTGTAATCAGCGAGGGCGTAACCACTCATCAGTTCGATAAATCCAGAGTTCGTTGCACTATTTGTCCATCCGTCGTACATATCCGGTGATAAGGTACCTGGTGAAATTGCAACTACAACCTGTCCTCCTACAGGTGCATCTTCCGGCGGTGCACTCTGCATATCTTCGGTTACCTCAACTCCAACCTGTTTGCTTTCACCATCATCCTGATTATTCTGGTTCTTGCTGGAAGCTCCTCCACCGCCACAGGCTGTGACCGAGAATACCATGATACCAGCCAGCATGAGGGCTATCATTCTCTTTTTCATTTTGCATTCCTCCATAAATGTAAACTTTGTGTTAAGACAATTATAACATTTTACCAATTAAACATCTATTATCGTTTTCGTTTTTGTGCATTTTTGTGAAATACGACGTATTTTTATTGTATACAAAAAAACAAGTCTTTCATGGACGGATTTTACTACATATATGGACGATATCTGTTTTTCATTCACACACATTCAGATTGTTAACAGTCTACAATTTGTGCATTTTTAACAAATTGTTAAATGTTGACATTTGACCAAAAACAAAAAAGCAGAACGTTTGTTCCGCTTTTTTCATCAATCTTTTTGTTATCGCGATAAGAGTACGACGGTTTCAACGTGCTCCGTAAACGCAAACATTTCCACCGGCTGTATCTTTTTTACCTGATATCCTTTTTTTGTCAGATACTTCAGATCTCTTGCCAGTGTCTCCGGATTGCAGGAAATGTACACGATCTTCTCCGGTCCCATCTTCACTGCAGATGCCATAAATTTTTCATCACTTCCGGCTCTCGGCGGATCCATAAACAGCACATCCATACTATTTCCCTCTGCTGCCATCGCCTCCATAAACTCCCCGGCATCTCCCTGGAAAAATCTCACATTCCGGATCTGATTCTCTTTTGCATTTAATATTGCATCCTTCACGGCATCCTTATTAAGTTCCACACCGACTACTTCTTTTGCATGTCCCGATGCGATCAGACCGATCGTTCCGATTCCGCAATAGGCATCGATCACGCTTTCTTTCCCTGTCAGATGTGCAAATTCAATCGCTTTCTGATAAAGGATCTCCGTCTGCACCGGATTTACTTGATAGAAGGACTTTGGTGAAATCCGGAAAGTACACCCGCAGAGTTCATCCCGGATAAATCCTTTCCCATATAACACTTTTTCTCTCTCCCCAAGGATCATACTGGTCTTTCTGTCGTTAATATTAAGGACAACCGTTGTAATCTCCGGATGCTCTTTTCTGAGTGCTTTTACGAAATTATTAGACGATGGAAGGATTGGTGATCCAAGCACCAGAACCACCATAATCTCTCCGCTTTTAAACCCTCTTCTGATCAGCACATGACGGAACAGGCCATATCCTGTATCTTCATCGTAGGTTTTGATCTTAAAAGATTTCAAAAGTCCCCGGATCGTCCGGATGATCTCCTGACTCTTTTTGTCTTCGATCAGACAGTTTTCAACAGGAACGACCCGGTGTGTCTTCGCTTCATAGGTTCCGGATACGATATTTCCCTTTCGGTCTCTGTCGAATACGGCGTGTACTTTATTTCTGTAATAATACGGATTCTCCATTCCGATGATCGGTTCTACTTTTCCGTATTTTGACAACAGAGCGTTCACCATTTTCTGCTTCTTTTTCAGCTGCTCCTTATATGGCACTCCCTGATACTGGCATCCTCCGCATTTTTTTGCCACTTTACAGGCTTCCGGTTCTGTCTGTTTTTTCTTTTCTTCCATTTTTTACCTCTCTTCTTTTTTTATTCTTTTCTCAAAAGAGATCCGGCATATTATCCAGATACAACTCTTCTCTGACCTGGAGATGGTAATATGCTTTTTTTGTATCTGATGTATTCATTCTTATTATAATCCTTTTAATCATTCAGATCCGTCTGGAATCTTGATAAATGTTCATACGGCAGGATCAGTCTCCCCCTGTATAATCCGCATCCGTCATTGATGAGACTATTATTTGCCGCAGCAAACATATTGACTTCCAGATCCTTCAGTTCCAACCCCAGAAGCCGCATTCCTCTTTCGTATGCCTCATCAAAATAAATGCATTCTCCTTCCGGAATAGCTTCTCTTCTTGCCCTGACTCTTTCCTGTTCCTTCTCGTAGGCCTGGTGATTTGCCGCTCCAATCTCCGCTATATCATCCATCTTCTTTGTCCGCAGTTGTACTTCCATGTAACTTCTCGAACAGTTATCATAAAACGTGATGTGGAGTGATTGATAGCTGCCTCCGCTTCCATTGGAAATATAATCCCGATAATAAGGTTTCACCGCCTCATCCATAAAAGGAGATGTACTTTCAAGCACCCCTTTTGCAGATTCTGCCGTAAATCCTCTTTCCTCCAGAAACCCCGGAAGAACATTCGCGATCCTGTATAAATACTTGATTTCCTCTTCTTCTCGCAGTTTGTCATCCCTGATATGGCATTTTGGAAGAGAAATTACCAGACGGTATGCGATAATATCCCGAAAACAGCTCAGTTTTTCCCTTAGGTCAGGCACCGGCGGATAGGTATGATGTTTTTCATAATAATCATAAATATATTCTACAATATACCCGTTGAATTTTTCCTCTGCGCGGATCAGGGACTTGATCCTTCCTTTAAAAGTAAAAGCAAGCAGAGGATATTCCTGTACCATGTATTTATAAAAATCCCTGATTTTCTGCGACTGTGCAGTAAGGAAATCATTGTGTTCAAGCAGTTCCCTGAACTGGATCAGGAAATTGGAATGGATGAGATCTATTTCATTGTGATTCTTCTTTGCTTCTTTCTTCAGATCCACTGTATAATTTCTTAAAATCCGAAAAATCGTATCACCTGAATATAAATAGTCATTTAATGTGATCATACGTTCCACCCTTTCTATTTGATTTTCTTATACAGTATAGCAGAATCTGGCTGGATTGGATACCGTTTTGTTAAATAGAAGCAGGGATTGATCTGCTGCATATAATCCAGCAAGGTCAATCCCTGATTTATCATATTTCTAAAATAAAAGCTGAAGCCCCATAGCAATGATCCACATATACGCACATGTCTTCAGAATCATCAGTAATCTACTTTTGGTTTTGTTTTACTGAATAGTGTTACCGGAGTGTAGCATCCAAAGGAGATAATGATAGCGGCAATCAAATCAAAAATCAAATATCCGACATCAAATGCTCCTTTCGGATCTGCTTACGAAGAACATGCTGCCATCAAGGATACTGCAGCAGAGGTAAGAGCGCTTCACAAAAACGGAATTCATGTATCCGCCGTCTTTATGGGAAACGATGGCGAAGTGACAAATGCTAAACAGATTTACGGAAAAGAATTTACCAGGATCCGCCAGATTGATCAGCTTTCAAAAGCAGCTGGACGTCTGATTCAAAAAGAGATCCGGGAGTTATATAGTTAGTTACTTGTGGTTTTCCAGCTCCAGAACAACCACTTCACAGCTCCGTAAATTCAATGAATCCTTTTCACAATCTACCGTTCCATCTATACGGTTCGATAACCATACTTTTTCGATTTCGCTCTTCAGTTTGATTGTTGCAGCATCCTTTCCGAAATTAGCAGCCACAAGAATGCACTTGGATTCATCTTTACGGTAAAATGCCATGACTCCGTCCACATTTTCATATTCCGGAAGAAATTTTCCATAGGTAAATACTTCTTTCAGTTCATCCGATTTACGCAGTGCAACCAGTTTGCGATAATAATTCAAAACTGAATCCGGATCCTGTTCCTGAGCTTCCACATTCACGTCTTTAAATAAAGGATTTACCTTTAACCATGGAGTTCCTTTTGTAAAACCGCCATTTTCCCCGTTCGTCCATTGCATTGGTGTTCTTGCATTGTCACGGCTCATACGGCTGCATACTTCCAATGCTTCCTGATCCGATAATCCCGCTTCACGGGCAGTATGATACTGGTCTTTTGTACTGATATCATCAAATTCCTCCATGCTGTTCCATTTGGCATTTCTCATACCGATTTCCTGCCCCTGGTAAATGAAAGGAATTCCTCTGAGGAGAAGGCTTATGGTACCAAGCATCTTGATTCCGTCCGGTGTCTGAGCATAAGATGGCAAAAATCTGGATGCCCCTCTTGGCTCATCGTGATTTTCAATGATATTCGCCTTAAAGCCATACTTCTGTGTTTCTAATTGTGCCTGAATGATCGCAGCTCTCCATTTCGCAAATTCCAGCTTCGGAGCATCATACCATCCATGTTCTCCATCAGTGAGCGTATGGGCGCTAAAATCAAATATCGTTGAAAAATGACCGGTTTCTCCAATAAATTCCGGTAATTCATCCGGTTTCATGTTAAATACTTCTCCGACTGTAAAGGCATCATACTTTTCAAAAGTTGATTTTTTCAGATCCTCCAACAGCTCCCCTACTCCGTCTACACTTTCAACCATCTTCCAGCAGCTTGCCAGACCATCTTTCCCATCCGGTGCAAAATCAGGAAAGTTCAGATCCTTCTTAATGTTTATGATCGCATCGATTCGAAAACCGGAGAGACCTTTTTCCAGCCACCAGTTGATCATTTTGTACAGTTCCTGCCGTAACTTCGGATTTTCCCAATTCAGATCCGGCTGTTCCTTTGCAAACATGTGAAAATAATATTTGTCCGTTCCCGGTACCTTTTCCCAACAGCTTCCTCCAAAATAGGAACGGTAATTGCTCGGTGGATTGCCGTTTTTTCCCTTGCGGAAATAAAAATAATCCGCAAACGTTCCATCTGGATCAGCAAGTGCTTTCTGAAACCACTCATGTTTATCGGAGCAATGATTAATAACCAGATCCATAATAATATGCATGTCTCGTTTTTTTGCTTCTGCCAGCAGTTCATCAAATTCTTCCATTGTTCCGAATTCTTCTGCAATTGCATAGTAATCCGCAATATCATATCCCTGGTCTACAAATGGTGATTTATAAATAGGTGATAACCAAATAATATCGATTCCTAATTTTTTCAGATAATCCAGTTTAGAAATAATTCCTCTCAGATCTCCGATTCCGTCTCCATTTGTATCCAGAAAACTCTTTGGGTAAATCTGATACGCTACTTTGTCATGCCACCACTTTTTTCCCATTTTTATCAACCTCTTTCATATATAATCATAGTATTTGTTCGCCATTGCGTTATTGCTTTAGCTGTATTATACTGCTATTATAAGATCTTATTCTTGACAAATCTTGCATTATTTTTTCATTATATAACACAATACTGCTATTATAGAGAGGACAAAAAATGAAAACGCCACATTCACTTATACCGGAGCAAAAAGAAAATATCAAACATGGAGAAGTTTATTTTCCAATCCAGAAGTATATTACAAAGCTGACAAAAGAAGCACCTGTCATAACAATGCACTGGCACGAGGAAGCAGAGCTTACCCTTATAACAAAAGGTTCCTGTGTCTACCAGATCGATTTAATTGAATATGAGGCAAGTACCGGGGATATCCTGTTTATTCCTCCCCTGCTGCTGCATTCCATTATCCTGAAAAGCAGTCAGGACTTCTGTTCGGAAACCTATGTATTCCATATGAATCTTTTGGGAGGAAATACTGCAGACATCTGTTCTACCCGCTACCTTACGCCCATGGTAAACCACGAATTATCTTTACCCTGTCTCATTACCGCGGATCATCCTGCATATGATTCTCTTTGCAAGTCTTTTGCACAGCTTGCCTCCCTTTACGATACCCGGATGTTTGGATATGAACTCGCCATAAAATCTTATCTGCTGCAGACACTTTTTCTTCTGCTCCAGTACAGCAGCACAAGATTCTCCACGGAATCAGACTCTTCCGACAAATTAAAAATTGTACTTGATCATATTGATCTGCATTATGCAGAAGCTCTGTCGGTTCCTGAACTTGCAAAGCTATGTTATTTCAGCGAGTATCATTTTATGCGCTTTTTCAAAAAACACATGAATATGACCTGCATTCAGTATATTAACAATATCAGACTGGAAAAAGCGGTAGAGTTATTTGAACACGGTAACACCTCCATATTAGAGGTGTCTTTATCTGTTGGCTTTCATAATCTTTCTTATTTTTACAGAGCATTCAAAGCAAAATACCATATGACACCACTGACTTTTATAAAAAGATTAGAACTGGATTCTGTATAAGCTCATTCCCTGAGCGATTTTATATTTTCTTTAAATCCTGTTATTTTTTACGATAAATCCGAATCATCAAAGGCGTTTCTACCAAAAGCATGGCAACCCAGCCTGCCAGATAGGAATACGGCAACGCTTCAATTCCAAAGTTCCACAACAAAATCATAGGTGCTGCTGCAATGACTCGGACTGCCATATTGGTAAAACTGCTCATCAGTGTCACCTTCAGGTCTCCGATTCCACGGAAGAATCCTTGAATTGCATTCGTAACGGCCGGAAGAATATACATCACAGCAATCAGATGCAGATAAATGACACCATGTCCTATTACTTCCTCATCTTTTACGAAAAGTGCCATTAGTTCTCCGGCAAATACCTGGCAGATCACCATAACAGCTGCTCCATAAACAATTTCCAGAATCATCCCACAACGAAATCCCTCTCGCATGCGGTCATTTTTTCCGGCTCCCTTATTCTGCGCCATAAGTGCCGTCATGGCATGGGCAATATTCTGTTCCGGTGTAATTGCAAAGTCATCAATCCGATTGACCACCGCAAAAGCTGCAGCCACGGAAACTCCCATAGTATTAACCAGCGCCTGGATCGCAATTTTTCCCATTTGCACGGTGGCCTGCTGCATGGCGGATGCCCATCCGTAAGCAATTGTTTTCTTCAGCAAACGTGAATCGAATACCAGCCATTTCTTACCCAGACGAAGAATCGGTACTTTTTTCTGTATATAAATAATACAGAACAGGCAGCACAGCGCCTCACTAAGCACTGTTGAAATGGCGCATCCATTGCTTCCTGCCTTTAGTACAATGACAAAAAACAGATCTCCGAATATATTCAGGACTGCACTGATAATTAAGAAATACAAAGGCGATGCACTGTCTCCCAAAGCTCTTAAGGTACTGGAAAAAAAGTTATACAAAAAGGTAAACATTAATCCCAGAAAAATAATCCGTAAATACTGCCGCGTCATCTCCATAATCGATGCATCTACCTGCAGCAGATGCAGGATCGGTACAGCAAATACCACGCAAAATAAAGTCAGAAAAAAAGAAAAAACTACTCCCGACAACATGGTTGTACTGATCTGCCTGTGCAAAGTCTTATAATCCTTTGCCCCATACTGAATTCCCATGAGGATACTTGCCCCCATACATAATCCATTTAAAAACAGTATCATAAGCGTACTGATCGGATTACAGATACCAACTGCCGCCAGCGCTTCTTTCCCCACAAAATGCCCTACGATGATGCTGTCCACCGCATTATAAGTCAGCTGAAACAGATTTCCCAAAACAAGCGGCACAGTGAAATTCACAAGAATCGGCATGATTTTTCCAGTTGTCAGATCTTTTGTCATCTCATTCCTCTCCTTCGGTAAAATTTAAAATTAATTCTCTTCCGTTTTCTTTCTTTTCCTTTCAGAAACCCTTGGCACTGACTGAAGAGTAATAGATGGAATTTTTAAACCCATTATTCCCTTCAGAATCCAGGTAAATGATAACATGACCAGAACCGGAATGGCACAGGTTGTCACAAGAAGCACTGCCACGCCCTCTATAATTCTGTTTAATCCATCCTCAAAAGCAGAGAGTTTTTCTGTAGCGACTTCACCTGCCGCATCAATCGCATCATCAACCTTATCCTTCGCATCATTAAGAAATTCACTGAAAGAAAACTTTTTATCTTTCGTTTTTTGTGCTTCATCCTTCTTGTCTGCGTTTACAGAGGTATCTCCCTCATCTAATAATTCTTCCGTATCTTCCAGTGTAAAATCAGCTTCATAGGACTTTGCATAGGTTTCATTTACCATATTCGTCACCCACGCACTGGTAGGAACCAGTCCCCACAAAAGAACACCCAGAATGATACTCTTGATTCCGATTCTGTAGATAAATTCTTTCCATCCGTTTTTCAAAAAGTTGCCTGCTGCCAGAAGCACGCATCCGATAGGAAATAAGATTTTAAATGCAATATACCCGGTGATAGTCAGTAAGTATTTTTCAACAATGATCACTGCATAAACGATCACCATATAGCCTGCGACATCTGCCAGCTTATTCGCGATCGGAGTTGCGGCTTCTCCCGGTATTGCTGCAGCACCTGTTGCAAGAGCGGTTGCTGTTCCGGAAAGCCCAAGTGCTTTTTTCTGCAATCCATTCAGCGTTTTGATAACCCAACGGTACGATTCGACAGAAGTTGCCCATTTGGAAACAACAAAAAATGATGTAAGAGCAATTCCAATGCAGATCAGCATCATGATCAGACGATTTCGCATCGGTTGCTTATAGTTTCTAACTGTGATTTCATGGCTGTCTGCCATCATAGGTTCTTTCATACTTATTTTCCTTTCATGCTATCTATTCTCGGATAAAGAAAGGATCGGATACACGCTCCCGATCCCTTCCACCTTTTCAGTTTTCTATTTGTCCAGAACCGCAACCTGAATTGTCTTTACTGCTTCCTCCATACATTTGATATCCTCGGCACGCAACTTTATATCCAGACACTTTACGGTATCTTCCACACTGGAAGTTTTTCGCATTCCAACCAGAAGACTCATTCGGTCATACTGAGATAGTGCCCAGGCTTCTACCAGCGTTGCAAAACTGCAATGATATTCCTCACAAAGCGGTTTCCAGATTTCAAAGGCCCTGCGAAGTCCTTCTTTTTTCTCCGGATCTGTCCAAGGTATTCTGGAGCGGATATCGGTTTTTGCAAATTCACGGTCCATAAAGGCAGGAGAAGTTAAAAATCCTTCCTCCAACACACCATAGGTCTGAAATACCGTGTTATACTTTTTACACAGTTCAAAATAATCTCTGCCATGGAAAGGAGAGAGAATACTGAAAAATTCCTGTACAACGGATACTTTTCCGCCGGCTTCCTGATATGCAGCTAAATCTGCGGGTTGACTGTTAGAAAGTCCATAGGTGCGAATCTTTCCTTCACGAACCAGATTCTCCAAAGCTCCAACCGTTTCCTCCACCGGAAAGCTGCCGCAGACATAATGTACGATAACAGAATCCAGATAATCGGTTCCCATTCTTCGCAGAGAGTCTTCCACGTCCTTTTTCACTGCTGATGCGCGGGTGTCATTGTTAACGGTATAACCGTCTCGTTCATAATGAAAATTACCGCCCTCATTTCTCCAGTTCAGAGAGCATTTGGTCTGCAAAACAAAATCATTTCTTCTGCCTTTCAGTGCCTTACCAAGCAGTTCCTCACTTACTCCTGTGCCATACACCGGTGCGGTATCGATGTAATTCACGCCATGTTCATGACAAATATCAAGCAGATGCTTCGCGTCCTCAACTGTAGAATCTCCGTCTGTCCAGACACTTCCGCCGCCAAGCCCCCAAGTACCTAATGCAACCACAGAAACATCGATGTCCGTGTTGCCAAGCTTTTGAAATTTCATTTTAATTCCTCCGTTTTTCGTTATTCTTTCCTGCTTTTTATGCAGTATCCTAACCGTACAGCGTTCCCCTCACAAGGCTGTCTATATTTAAAAAGACAATTTTGTCACATCTGTGCGTTACTTACTCTACCTATTAGTATATACCACGCTCCGGAATAAGTAAAATAAAATCACTTTACCATTTCAAAAGCCACATGAATTCATCAAACCGGAATCGATTAATAACCCCAACTGATTATTTCCCAATTCTTTTTATCTTTTGTTTTCACTAAATGCCACTGCCAATTGGTATATGTAGCATTAGGATTGACCCCACCATCTCCACCTTTTTCGTCTGTATCAAAGGTTAATAATACTACAATAAGTTCTTGATTATTTTCTTTCCAATCCATTACTTCTTAGTTATAAAATGTGAACGCATGCGTTCACTATTCCAACTGCTGTTCAACCAAAACTTTTTCCATTATACAGTGCAAAATAAAAGAGACTTCACTCACCATGAATGAAGCCTCCTCAAAATACAATACTGTGAATGATTCACAGAACATATTTTATCGCAAAGCTTTAAAAAATAGAATAGATTTTACCAAACGACAGTTTTCAAAAAAGCTTGCAAATATGCACGCTCTTGTTGTTGCACTTTTCTTCAGATTGTCTACAAACATCTGATAAGCTTTTTGAACATAAATTCAAACACTGCCTCTTTCGTCGGAATCGCAGGAATTCCACCTCTCTTTTGCACACATAATCCAGCAACTGCATTTCCCAAAACAGCACACTTTTTGATTTCTTCCCATTCCATTTTTTCAACATTCTTATTCATAGAAAGGAGACTGCATAATACGCCTCCCCAAAATGAATCACCTGCCCCAGTCGTGTCGACCGTATGTATCTGAAATGCTTTGATGATTTCTTTTCTGCTTTTTGTTGCCATAAGAACGCCCTGTTCTCCCAATGTAATGGCAACCAGCTTTGGTCCCATAGCAAGGAGTTGATCTGCAGCCTGCTCATAACTTTTCGCCTCTGTCAACAGAGTACTCTCTTCATCCGATACCTTCATGACATCTACCAATTCTATGACAGATCTCATTTTTTTCACTGCATGCTCTTTGTTCTTCCAAAGAGACGGGCGATAATTTGGATCATAGGAAATAAGTGCACCCGCTGCTTTTGCCATTTTTACCGCTTCAATCGTTGTACTTTCTGCCGGTTCATCTGTCAACGATAATGATCCAAAATGAAAAATTCTACAACCTGAAATTAATGTCTGATCCAGTTCTTCTTTTTTTAACTGTGTATCTGCACCCGGTTTTCTTGCAAAAGAAAAATTCCGTTCTCCATTTTCACCGATTTCCACAAATGCCAACGTTGTAAAATAACCCGGGTCTTCAACAATAGCATCTGTATTGATTCCTTCCTTTTGCAATGTCTTCTTTAAAAATTTACCATGCATATCGTTTCCAACTTTTCCAATAAAAGATGTGCGATACCCAAAGTGGCTTGCAACGGTTAGAAGATTTGCCGGAGCACCGCCGGGATTCTGTTCGAACAATTTTCTCCCATCCTGACTGTGTCCTGCTTCCGTAAAATCAATCAACAATTCACCCAATGCCACGATATCAACTTTTTCTTCCATTTTTCAGTTCCTCCACAATCTCGTTATAACGTTTTTTATTTAACCGGTAGAAAAATAATACAACCGCAGTCACAATCCAAAGTGCACCTGGAATCGTCGTAAATGCATGTTTCATAATTGAAAGTACAATTGCATTTTGTGTCTGATTTGCAATATAACCATATTTTCCAAGTAATCCTGCTAAAAGTGCTGTTCCAACTGCCATTCCGATTTTATTTCCAAGTGAAATAAATGCATACTGAAAACCATCATTTCTAAGTCCGGTTTTCCACTCCCCATATTCCACACAGTCTGGAATAATTGCATAGATTGCGGTATTAAATCCAGAGAAAAAAAACTGTGTGAGACCAGATAATGCATAAAAAATAGACGGTGATTCTTTGGCATTGAAGAAAAACATAGACAGCATGGAAATTCCTGTAAATAAAGCAAAGAGAGATGCTGTTCTTCCTTTGTTATTCAACTTGCGGAATAATGGTTGAAAACAGGCTGCCCCGATGATAGAAGGAATAATGATGCACATCGAATAAGTTGTGTAGTAGGAGGCATTCCCTTCCACATATGTAAAGTAATACAGAATATCTGCGTTTCTACCATACAATGTAAATCCAAATAATATCTGTCCTGCCAATGCAAGAAGATATGGTCTGTTCTGCATGACTGCTTTCAACTGTATCTTTACAGAAATTTTTTCTTTTTCCGGAGTAATCACTGCCTCTTTCGTCTTCGCAAAGCAGAAGAAATGACAGGCTGTAAAAATACATCCATATATAACCGCAACCGTCAGATATCCTGTCTTTGCACTATGACTGCCGAATTTGCTGAGCAGTGGAACTGTGATAATATTTAACACACCAATTGCAATCATCGCTGCAACCGAACGGGATGTATTTATTTTTGCACGTTCATCAATATCCTGTGTCATAGCACCACACAAGGTTCCATATGGAATATTCACACAGGTATACCCCAAAACCAGCAGACAATATGTAATTACCATATAAATGATCTTTCCATTCTGCGGCCAGTCGGGTCTTGCCCAGAATGTCATAACAAGAAGAATCGCTGTAATTGGTGCCGCTACTAACAGCCATGGACGGTACCGTCCCCATCTCGATTTTGTTTTATCCGTAAGTCCTCCGACGATTGGATCATTGATTGCATCCCAGAATCTTGAAAAAAGCATAAGTGCTGACACAGCCGCCATACTGATTCCGAACACGTCTGTATAAAATATCATCAGAAAATTACTGACGAACATCCAGCTGAAATTACATCCAACATCACCAAACCCATATGCAATCTTACTGATCAGCGGTACTTTTCCATTTTTGTTTTCGCTTCCCATATGTCCCTCCTATTTTTATCAGAGTTTCTGACAGAACTCTATTCTTTCCTCATTTGGTCCCTTAATCATAAAAAATTTCACACCATTTTCCCAAAATGGTAGTTCTTCGATTCCGTCTGTAATAATTGTGTATTTTTCATTGCTGATTTTCTGATACATACTTTCGATGTCTTCCACATCAAGTGCAACATGTTGGTATGCACCGTCTGACATTGCCGCCTGCCCATTTTCAAAAGTCTCTATACAGTAATTTTTTATATAAAAAATGCCACTTTTTCCCCTGCTTTTTCATTATAAGACTGCATAATCACTTCAAATCCAAGACTCTTATAAAACTCAACTGTTTTCTGTAAATAGTTTGTCGGAAGCCCGACATGGGCAACTCCGACAATTCCATATTTATTTTCCATACGTACTCCTTACTTTTCACTGACGTTGATAATTACTTTCATCGTTGTCTCACGGTTATCATCAATATACTGGTATGCTTTCAGATAATCTTTAAAAGCAAATGTCTTTGAGATGAGCGGTTTCAAATGAACTTTGCCCTCATTTACCAATCTGATTCCATCTATGTAATCATCATGGCGGTACATCATCGTGCTCTTAATGTCAAGTTCGTGGTCATTTGCCACTGCAAGATCTACTTCTGCCATTCCTGCAAAAACAGCCACCAGTACAATCGTGCTTCCTTTTCTTGCATATTTAATTGCCTGTCCCATTGTGATATTGTTTCCAGCACAGTCGTAGATTACATCCGCCTTATCCGGTCCAAATGCTTCGATCATTGCCTCACCGAAGTCTTTATTTTGGGTATTCACACACACATCAATTCCGCATTCTTTTGCCTTTTCCAGTCTAAGATCACTAATATCTGTGATCATCACTTTCGCTGCCCCCATTCCTTTTGCTGCCTGTGCCACGAGATTTCCAATCGGTCCTGCTCCAAGGACTGCAATATTCATGCCAGCCACATCACCTATCTGTTTTACACCATGAACTGCCACAGCAAGAGGTTCGATCATAGCTCCTTCTTCATAGGACATATCTTCTGGAATAGGTGTTACTTTAGATGCATCCACTGCAAAATACTCAGATGCTGTTCCTGTCGTCTGAAATCCCATTACTTTTAATTCCTCACAGAGATTATACTTTCCATGACGACATGGATAGCAATGTCCACAATATACCTGAGGCTCTATCGTCACCTTCTGTCCCACATGAAACTCTGTGACATTTTTTCCAAGTTCTGTAATCTCACCGGAAACCTCATGTCCCTGTGTTACCGGATATTTTGTAAACGGATGTTTTCCATGATAAACATGAATATCTGATCCACAAACACCAATATTCATAATCTTTACCAACACCTGATTTTCCTTTACCTCCGGAACCGGAACCTCTCTGAAAATAATTTCTCCTGGATTTGTCATTACCTGCTGTAACATAATTGTTTCCTCCTTTTCATGTTGTTTTATTTTGTGTTTTATAAAATGTTTTATCAAAGTAATTATATTATTACCATGCAAACACGATTTGTCAATATGTTTTTTCATATTTTTATATATTTCATAATTTCAAAACACATTTTTTGTATATTTTTCACAATTAACACGCAAAAAAACGGAAAGAAAACCGTAGTTACTGTTTTCTTTCCGTTTTTTACTATAATATCTTTTTTTAATTTTACACAACTTCTCGTTTTTCACACATATCAAGTCGAACGTCCGCATTCGCTTTGCAATCTGTCAGTGGGAGCTTTTAACTCCAACAGACTAAACATCCCCTTACCCTACGCACCAGATGCGGTGTACTGCTTATCTTCGTTCAAAAAATTTACAATTCTACCATATGTTTTGTAAAAAAGTATTTCGCGGCTCCAACAGCCGACGCTTCTTTCTTATACGAACAATTTTTCAAGTATGAAACATCATGCTCAAAGCCATTATATGCCATCACTTTTTCTCCCAGTGGTATCATATAATCTGACAATACACCTCCCACATCACCTCCTAGTATGATATCCATATCATATGCCATCCGCAGATTTGATATCAAAACAGCAAGATGATCCAGATACTCATTCCATGTCTGCAAATTTTTTTCATCACCACTTTCAATTTTTTCCATAAATGCATCCAGTGACTGCCTGTTATCTTGTGTCAGTACACTTGCAGCACAATATGCATCTGCACATCCTGATTTACCACAATAACACTTTCTTCCACCGGGAACGAGTATCATGTGACCAAACTCCCCTGCTTTCTGGTTTTGCCCTCGAAACAGCTTTCCATCTATGCAGAATGCACCTCCTAAGGTGTGGTTCAAAGACAGATATATCGCATTTGGATACTTTTGCTTTTTTTCTGCAAGCATTGCAGCATTAGCATCGTTTTCAAAATATACTGGAATTTCCAACGCCTGCTCTAAAAAGCGCAGACTATAATTCTCTATACCTAAAGCATGGGATTTTAAAACAATCCGTTCTTTCTGATCAATAATTCCTGGAATCGCCACTCCAATCCCAAGTAGTGTATCCTTCGCTGCTTCGCCTTCAAGAAAAGTTTTGACCTTTTGTGCCACCTCTGTACAATAGGATAATTCTGCCGTAAATTTTAAACGGATGCGATCTTTTTTTATAATCTCATCTCCAAGATTTACTAATACCATTTCTATATGATTCGCTGTAATCAAAATTCCCATTGCATGACAGTATGACTTATTAATCCCTATACTTTTTGCCTTCCTTCCACCGGTTGAAGCATATTCCCCAGTTTCTTCCAACACCCTTTTTTCTAACAAGTCATTCACATTTGCTAACACAGTCGGCATACTCAAGTTTAACTCTTTTGCGATTCCCGCCTTGGATGTAACATGATTGTTTAGCACATAATTAATTATTTTTTTTCTTGTTATATTTTTTTTATCTTTATTTTCCGTTTTCTTACCCTCTTTTATTAAATATATTATAAAAGAATTATATGCTTTTTTATTCTTCTTGTAAAGTAATGTTTTATAATAAATCTCCGACAGAAT